>JAZNHF010000049.1:0-25627 GCA_045576835.1 Clostridia bacterium | reverse complement strand
CAAACACCTCGTGTGATATGGATTTTCTTGACCCAATGGCAATACACTATGGCTTCCTGCTTCCGTATTCGCAGTTTAACAACTGGGCACAATGGCATCATCCGTGGTTCCTTGACAAGGGACGGGAGGATATGATTCGCTTTTATTCAAAGCTTCGTTCGTCGTTGTTTCCGTATATATATGAAGCTGCGTATAACGCGCACAACACGGGCGTTCCTATGGTAAGACCTCTTTCGCTTGTGTATGAGGATACAGATCGCTTTGACAAGGTGAAAAATATGTATATGCTCGGCGATAGCTTGCTTGTTGGAGTATTTGATATGAATTTTGACCTTCCTGACGGCGTGTGGATAGATTACTTTACGGGCAAGGAATATAGTGGAACGATTGACTACGAAATTCCCGAGGGGTGCGGTGGCGCGCTCTTTGTAAAGAAGGGCTCTGTTCTCTTTACGATGAAGCCCCAGAAATATCTGCTCGAAAAGGAGCACGACTATGAGCTTTGTGTATATCCTGGCGGAGATTGTGAAACAACCTTGTTAGAGGATGATGGCTGGTCGTTTGATTACGAGGAGGGCAAGGTAGCAAAGACCAAGGCGTTCGTGAAGAATACAACGACAGATGGTTTTGAACTTACACTTTGTACCCGAGAGGGTAGCTTTGATGGTAAACCCGATAACGGACACAACCATCTTGACAACTCTATACCCAAGGTTTCGGGTATGCAGCCCGTTCGCGATATTACAGTTAAGATATGCAGCAAAGAGGCTTTGAGAGTTGAGCAAAACGGAAAGAAAATAAATACAGAGTACCAAGAGGGATATACCTCGTTTGCTATCTCTGCAGAGGCACACGAGAGTGGTGAACTTAACTATCAGATAAAATATTAAATATGTATAATTAAGACGGTACCCGTTAGGGTGCCGTCTTATTGTATAATATATGATTTCTAAAAAAACAATTTTCAGGCATACAAAAACATCAGGCATACCTAACGAGGATATGCCTGATGTTTTTTCGCTGTCGCTAAAACAATTCTTTCAATAATTTTGCGTTTTCTTCAACAATTCGTTTGTCAGTATCTGTCTTTAATACAAACACATTTTTTGCAGTAAAACTTTCAATTTCGTATCCGCCATATGGAATTTGAGCTTCAGTCGGCAGATATCCGATACTTCCGTTGGCATTTGACAAACATAGGGTGTGCAAAAACGGACTGTTTTTTTGTTGATTAAGAGATATTTCGCAGAAGATTTCCATTGGATAAGGAACGAAAACTACCGAGCCTAATGCAATGTATGTTTGTGTAAAACGCATTGCTTCCTGCATTGGCAGGTTATTCTTATAATGGTCTATAATCTTTTTGTAGCGGGAATACAGAAGAACATCAGTTTCGATTAGTTTGTCAGGGTCGCCGAGTGCCTCCATAGCATCTTTTGCTTCCTCAAGAGTAGGTAATGGTGAATAAGGGAGACAAAGCTCTCCTGATTTTACAGAAAATTCCGGGATGCTGTATGATTTTATATTTTGAAAAGCCTTGATTGCATCGTCGCCTGCGATAAGACCAAGAGCTTTTGCCTCTTCCATATCAGCAATCGTCATACCATTTTTAAGTCGAGGGCCGATGTCGCCTTCTGCCCCATTAAAAAATACTGAAGGGACACCGCTGAACTTTTCAAGCTTATCTGTCATAAAGCCCGGCCAATCCCTTGAAATTTCAGGTGCAGGCCCTGCGGCGGTCGGGTGACAGCCATAATGAATAACATTGACAATAGGCGTACCATCTGTGGCTTTAAAAGACAAGACACGCATTCTTTTGTCTAATGGTCCGTCGGGATTTTGACCGAGAATTACATTACCATTTTCGTCAAGCTCTCGGCGGTTTACACCAACAAGGCTTTCTGTTTCACCTATTCCCATTGTGGCGGAGCGGAGGGAGGAAAGAGCCTCTTTTGCAGATAAGACGGTTTGCGGAAAAAGAATATTCTCAATAAAGTCCATATTTGGTCCACCCCAACCATTTGAACCGGAGTTGGTGTTTTCTGCGGTTGAAGGGCCTGAATGTGTGTGTATGGCAGCTAAGATAATGTTGTTTGCATCTACGCCTGTTTCTTTTGATATAAGTTCGCGAAGTGCCAGATTATACACAGCGGGAAGAGCGCATATATCCACACTGATGAGAAGCGCAGAATGGTTATTATCGGAGAAAGCAAGAGTGTTTACAAATAAGTCATCAGCAATAGCGTGAGACAACCTTGCACCGGGATAACCGTACAAACGCACGCCGACGGGCGGCGTAATTTTATTTTTTGAAAAACCAAGTTTAAAATTATTCATATTATCGTATCCTTATTTTTAATTATAAATTTTATTCATAGCTTCTTTAAACAGTTTAAAGGTTTTCTCATAGCGGGCAATGCTTTCGGGAGCGGTAGGAGCCCAAGGTGTTGACATAAAGCCGGCAACAAGGTCATCGGAGGCGTTTTCTTTGAAGTATTCTAAAAGCTCCATATGGTTATGATCGCAACCATTACAGGTTGAAGCGCAAGGCACATATGAAAAACCTTTCTCCATAAGCGGAAGAGCGACATTCCTGAAATTCACAAGGAAGGGGTCCTCCTCGACAAACTCAAGACCCATATCCCTATACTCGCCTTCGTTGTAGTATGTCAGATAAACCTCTTTTGAAGAAATCGGTGTCCAGTTTTCTCTTTTAAATGCGTTATAGTACCACGGCGAGAGAAGAACCTCGTCAGGCTTAAACCTCTTCATATATTCCTCGGGATGGTCAAAGAGGGGGTCTGTCCACATCCACGGCTTTGCCCCCGTTGACTTTACGCAATCCACATAAAAACGAAGGTCTTTCCAATAAAGCTCGCCCTGTCTGTAAACTGCAAGCTCCTGCCCCTTTACATGCTTTGCATCCTCTTCGTCCATTCCGATATGTATGTATTCCGGATGCTCAAACATCTCGTACACTTCTTTTATAATATCGCTGCAAACCCTATAATACTCGGGCGTACAAAGCTTACGGTGATGCTCAAGCAGCCAATGGTCATGCGGTGATGCAAAATTAAGCAGAGGAACAACAGATATATTTTTAGCCTTGCATTTTGCGAGCTCCATCTTTAATTTATTTTGAGTCCACGCATTCTTTGCCGCAATCTCGGGATGAGAGTGAAATACTATCGCATTGTCTATCTCGAGTATAATTGTGTTAATTCCACATTTTTCGGATTCGTCCAGAATATAGTTCCAAACCTCTTCGTCAAATGGTGCTCTTTCCCTGTCCTCGTCGTCGCGAGAGTAACCTAACGCAACCAACAATCCCCAAATTTTATCATTCTTTTTCAAAATCAGTCATCCTTTCTATATTGATGCATAAAAATTGACTTATTGCTGTATATGATGAATTTTAGCATCAAGGTAGGTTAGTGTCAAGGCCATATGTTAACGCGTATTACCCGAAAATTAGCACGCCGAAAGAAAATAATTGCATATTTTTTTGGTATATGATACAATAAAAAATAAAAAAGCTGTTACGAAGGTGATTGTGAAAATCAGAATATTGAAGAAAAGTTATATAAAACTGTCTATGCACGGCATTTACAATGAAACCTAAAAAATGGTTATTTTATGATTTATTGATTTAATGTATTGTTGGAGGGATGATTTTATGGAGTATCAAAAATTATTACTTGGAGATGAACCATATTTTATCTCGTACATTAAGACCTCGTATCACAGACATTGCCACAACGAAATTGAGGTTATATATTGCGTAAGCGGTGAAATAACGGTTATAGTGGAGGATAAAGAGTATCATCTCAAGAGTAATTGCGCTCTGTTTGTTGACAGTCTTGCGATGCATTCTTTGATAATAGAGGGTGATGGGGCAATCCTTGACATAGAGTTCGGGGCAAGATTTTTGGGTAATTATTTTCACGAATATTCAAGCTATATGTTTATTGAACCTCTTGTTTTGCCGGAGGATGACACAGGTGCTTCGAAACATATAATAAAGCTTTTGCAGAAGTTGTTTAAAGAGTATATAGGTCCTGACACTGCATCGCTTTGGTTGATAAAGGGTTATTTGAACGAGTTGTTTGCTCTGATGATACGCTATCTGCCAAAGAACCAAACCAAGGATGCCAAACGGCAGAGGAATATAGAACGATATACAAAAATACAAAAGGTGTTTGATTTTGTTTCGGTCAATTATAGGGAGCAAATATCCGTCAATGATGCGGCGAAAATAGTTGGTTATGACCCAAACGCATTCTGTAGGGTTTTTAAAGAAATTACGGGTATGTCATTTCATCAATATCTGAATTTTTTCAGGATTAATCTTGCGATGAATTTGCTTGAATACAGGTCGTATTCTATTGGCGAGGTTGGAGAAATGGTGGGGGTTCCTGTTGCCAAGACATTCGGCAGGGTGTTTAAAAGCCAAACGGGTATGTCACCGAGGGAATACAGGTATAAGATATTTGGAAACAAACAGGTTGAATAAAGAAAGAATTAACACAAAGAGGCAGATTTGCAAAAATTTGCCTATTTTTTATTTTGAAAATATTCTTACGCTAATTTTTGGGTAAAACATATCAAGGGATGGGATTGTATTAATTTTTATAAATATGTTACAATTTTGTTAAGATGGCTTGGAGTGTATTTGTATAAAATACAAGACCATAAGTACAGTTAGTTAATATAATTTGATGAAGGAGAGTGTTGACGCGTTTGTGTCGCACGGGGGCTGTTATGAAAATAAAATCAATTTTTGACAAAGAATTCAGCAGATACGGGTCAATTTTAGATGGATATGATTTTGCAGAGCTTTTTTCGGCTTTAAGCGGTTGTAATACCCCGACAGAGGGCATTGAGTATAAACCCAGCGTTGAGGTGCTGGAAAAATGTCAGGTATTTGACGAGCTTCAGAGCAGAGGCTTTGGCGGAATGCCAATTCAGCTTGGCTATTGTAATGGCGTAAATGATACGCTGAATTGTCTTGAATATCATAAAAGCAGTGAATTCAATATTGCAAAGGACGATATTGTTTTGCTGCTCGGACTTCAAAGTGATATAACGGATGGTACATATGATACTGCAAAGGTTGAGGCGTTTCACGTTCCGGCAGGTATGGGCGTTGAGCTTTATGCAACGACGCTTCATTATGCGCCATGCGGATTAAATCCGAAGGACAGCTATCAGGTGGTATGTGTATTACCAAAAGGGACGAATTATGAAAGACCAAGCATAAAGAATGAGGATATTCTTGAGGCGAAAATGTGTCTTGGCAGTAACAAGTGGCTTTTATCTCACAAGACTTCGGGCGAAGCAAGCGCGGGTGCATATGTGGGATTGATTGGCGAAAATATAAAATATTCTAAATAAAGGCGGTAGATATTATGGAAAAGAAAGTTTATCTTGGTAATGACACGGCAGGCTATTTTTTAAAAAGCAAATGTATTGAATATCTTGAAGGAAAGGGAATTCCATATGTAGATTGTGGTTCGGAAGATGATCCGGATATTGAAGCTACACGTTATCCTTTCTTTGCAGCTAAGGTTGCTAAAGCTGTTCAGAGCGGCGAAGCTCGTTGCGGAGTTTTAATCTGCGGTACAGGTATTGGCATCAGTATGGCAGCAAATAAGTTTAAGGGCGTTAGGGCGGCACTTGTTAACAGTACATATCTTGCAAGAATGACCCGCCGTCACAACGACGCAAACATTCTCTGCCTTGGTGGAAGAACAATCGGCGAATGGGAAGCTATTGATATTTTAGAAACATTCTTAAATACAGAATATGATGGTATGTTTCATGAGGGTTCATTAAACCTCATCAAAGAGGCTGAAGATTTAATGATGAACGATAACATATGGTGTGAAGAACCGAGAAAGATTTCAACAGGTCCTTTGGCAGACGCAGAAATTTTTGACAGAAGTAAAGGATAATAACCAAAGGTTTTAAGGAGAGAGTTCCCCGATATGAAAATTAACACAAAATGCTGCAACAAGGAAAATCCTGTCGGGGTAGTGGCCCCAAGTTTTACATGGAGCATATCCGAAGGCAGTGCGACTCTGCAAACGGCTTATGAGTTGTTTGTATATAACAGTCGGCTTGATTGGTGCAGCGGAAGAATTGACAGTTCAGACAGTGTCAGAGTGAGCCCGGGCGGATTAAAGCTTGAGGATAATACGAAATATTATTGGAGGGTAAAAATATACACAGACGCAGGTGAGCTTACAAGCGAGGAAAGCTGGTTTATCACCGGGCTTGCAGAAGAAAGTACAACCAAATGGATAACCTGTGATGCGGGTATTTCTTCTCCGCTTTTTCGTAAGGAATTTTATGTAGACAAAATTCCCGAATATGCAGTTGCCAATGTATGCGGACTCGGCTTTTTTGAGCTTTATATCAATGGCAAAAAGGTTTCCGATGATATAATGCAGCCTGTACGGTCTGACTATGACGCCATAGTATATTCCAATCTTCCGAACGAGTTTTCGGCAGTAACGAGAAAGAGTACGTATTACCTGTCCTATGAGGTTTCTAAATACCTTGCCAAGGGGCAGAACACCATTGTTATATGGCTTGGCAACGGTTGGTACAGAGAAAATGCACGGTTGAACATCCGTGGCGATTTCAATTACGGAAATCAACTCAAGGCGTTTTTCAGGTTAAGTGCAGAGAATATATCTGTTGAAGCTGATGATACTTGGGAGTATTGTGAAAGCCCTATACTTCATAACAACCTATTCTCGGGTGAGATTTATGATGCAAATAAATTTAATCCTGCATTCTTTGAAAGCGGGTATAGGGGCGGTAATTTTGCAGAGGAAATATCTGCACCCGAGGCAAGTCTTATATCGCAAATGTGCCCGGGGGAGAGGGCAATCCGCAGAGTTAAGCCGAAAAGAGTAAGAGATGATATATATGATGCGGGTGAGGTCGTAAGCGGTTTTGCAAGCATCAAGCTAAAGGGAAAGAAAGGCGAAAGGGTTGAAATCCTTTATGCAGAGGATTTTGACGGAGAGAGTCTTGATTATACCTCAACGGTTGGCTATGTAGAGGATGACAAAAATCAAATCCAAAAAGATATATATATTCTTGATGCCGCCGGAGTTCAGGAATATACTCCCCGATTTGTCTGGCATACATACAGATATATTTATATAAAGCATAGCGAGAATGTAGAGATATCAGAGGTGGTCTCGTCTTTTGTATGCACAGATATGAAAGAGAAGGTCAGGTTTGATTGTTCAAGCACGACGCTGAACAAGATATACAAAATGTATCAGAACACGGCTCTTTCGAATATGCACGGATGCACCCCGCTTGATTGCCCCCATAGAGAGAGGCTTCCTTATACGGGCGACGGCCAGCTATCGTCGAACGCGGGAATGTATAATTTTGATGCGTACGAGGTTTATAAAAAATGGATTAGGGACATAAACGACTCGCAGGATATGCAGACAGGCTTTGTGCCATATACGGCACCGTATTCCGGCGGTTGCGGAGGTCACGCGTGGGGAAGTGCAGTTGTAACGGTTCCCTGGTATTTTTATAACCAATACGGAGACGAGGCTTTTTTAAGTGAGAGTCTTACTTATATAAGAAGATGGATTTTATATCTGAAGGGGCATAAAGACGACAAGGGTCTTATCAGCCGCCATATCGAGGGTAGCTGGTGCCTTGGCGATTGGGTTATGCCGAGCAAATATCCGTGGAGCGACCCGAAACCCGAGGCGATAAAAATTCCGCATCAGCTTGTAAATACGGCGTATTACATATATTGCATCGACATTTTGCTAAAAGTGTGCAAGGTTTTAGGCATAGAGACAGAACCTTGGCTTATGCAGGAGCGGAGTGAAAGCCTTTCGGCACTTAAAAGAGATTATGTATATGAAAATGGTGTCTTTGGAGAACAAGACGCAGATGTTTACTTGCTGTTTTCAGGTGCCGTCGAGGGTAAAATGGCGCAGTCAGCAATCCTTCGTTTGGAAGAAAAAATTAAAAACAGAGGATATACATTCAATTCGGGCATGGTCGGGCTTGAGATGTTGTTTAAGGTTCTTGATAAAGCCGGGCGAAACGATATAGTAGTCAGAATGATGACCAGTGAGGAATATCCTTCGTTTGGGAATATGTTGAAAAACGGTGCAACCACTCTCTGGGAGACGTGGGAGGGTACGGGTGCCAGAAGCCATACCGCGTTTACGTCGATTGGTGCGTGGTATATATATGGTCTCTCGGGGATAAAACCGCACGGGGGGTATAAAAGGTTTACAGTCAAACCGTTTTTTGTAAGGGAGCTTGATTATCTTAAAACCGAGCTTGAAACGGAGTATGGCAAAATTATTGTTGATTGGAAGCGAGATAGGCAAAAGATTTATCTGATCGTCACAGTTCCGTTTAACACGACAGCGCAGCTTGTTATGCCAAATCAAGAAACCGAGCTTAAATGCGGAGAGCATAGTTTTGTTTTAAACGAGCAATAGTTTTTATATACGAAAGGAGAGCAGCTATGTTAAGTAAAAGAGCATATCTGGTAAAAGAGAGGAAATTCGAGATTATCGAAGAAAATATCAGTCCAAAGAAGGGTCAGGTGCTTGTAAAGGTTGAGCTTTGCGGTTTGTGTAATTGGGAGCTTAATTTCTGGAAGGGCACGGGCGACTATTATACAAACTATCCTCAGGTTATAGGGCACGAATGGGCAGGAACGGTTGTTGAACTTGGAGAAGGCGTTGCCGATTTAAAGGTCGGCGACAAAGTAACTGTTCTGCCGGGAGATACATTTGAAGGATTTGCTGAATATACCGCAGTAAACGAAAATGAATGCTATAAATTAAATGATAATGCAAAATTTATAAATTCAATGGGCGAACCGCTCAAGTGTATTGCAACAGTTATTTCTGCTGCCAATCCGCAACTTGGTGATTATGGCGTGGTTATCGGTTGCGGTGCTATGGGTCTTTGGTGCACGCAAGCACTCGGAAGGAATTTGCTTGCGGGGCTAATTGCCATAGATATAGACGATAAAAAGCTTGAGCTTGCTAAAAAGTTTGGTGCAACCCACACCATTAATTCAAGAACAGAGAATGCAGCAGAGAGAATAGCCGAAATAACAAATGGCCATATGGCAGATTTTGTTATAGAGGGAACGGGTGTTGAGGCTGTGCTTGAAGGCTCGTTTGAGTATATCAGAAATGCAGGACGTCTTGTGGTTATGAGCAGTCACGAAAGAAGCATGGGCGAGTTTGATTTAAGACCGGCTCTTGCACGCGGTATAACTATAGCGAGCGGTCATCCCACTCATTCACAAAATCCGAGGGAGGATATGAGGCGTGCGATTTCTTTGGTAAATAATAATGTTTTCAGAAACGAAGAACTTATTTCGCACAGATTTAAGCTTGAGGATATAAACGAGGCGTTTGAAACGCTTGAAAATAAACCAAAGGACTACATCAAAGGCATTGTGGTTATGTAAAAGAGAGGAGAATATATAATGTTTAGAATTGGACAAGAAGAAGTAGAGGCAGTTCGCAGAGTAATAGAGAGCGGAGAATTATTCCGCGTAAACAATGCTCTGCAGGAGGCAGACAAGTTTGAAAAGGAATTCAGAGAGATTATAGGTACAGATTACGCTATATTACTTTCGTCAGGCACAGGTGCGTTGATTTCGGCACTTGCGGGACTCGGTGTCGGCCCCGGGGATGAGGTTATTGTTCCTGGATACACCTTTATGGCGAGTGCGAGTGCGGTTTTGGCAGTTGGTGCAATTCCTGTCCTTGCGGAGATAAACGAAACTATGACACTTGACCCCAAGGACATCGAAAAGCGTATTTCAAAACACACAAAGGGAATTATCCCCGTACATATCTGTGGTTATCCGTGTGATATGGACGCGATTTGCGAAATTGCAAAGAAGCATAACCTGTTTGTGCTTGAGGATGCGTGTCAGGCAGACGGTGGTTCATACAAGGGCAAGAGACTCGGAAGCATAGGCGACGCGGGTGCATTCAGCTTTAACCATTGGAAGCTTTTGTCTGCGGGCGAGGGCGGTGCCATTGTTACAAACAACCGCAGGGTCTACGAGAGAGGTTTAATTTACCACGACGGCGGTGCGGCATTCAGACCCTACACGGGTGAGCTTACAGAACCGATATTTATGGGCACGCAGATGCGTTCAAGCGATATTACGGGTGCGATAATGCGTGTTCAGCTACAGAGGATGGACGGAATTATTGCCGACCTTCGCAAGGTTAAGGCAGAAATGAAGCAAAGACTTGCAAAGTGTGAGCTTTTTGATTTTGCACCGAGCAATGATGAACAAGGCGATTTGGGAACGACCTTGCCGCTTCAATTTAAAGACAGGGCGGTTGCACGGAAATTTGCAGACACGATAAGCGGCAAAATCAACGGAACGCTTGTTGCCGACAGCGGAAAGCATATTTATTACAACTGGACCCCGCTTATGGAGCATCGCGGAAGCCATTGCGATGCGACAAACCCATATAACCTGAAGGAAAATCAGGGCTTAAATATGGAATACAGCCACGATATGTTGCCGGTTACAATAGATTTAATTGAAAGAACCTATCATGTATTACTTCATTGTGACTGGACAGAGCAGGAAATTGAAAATACTGCAAATACTATTCTGGAAATTTGTAAAAGTCTTTAATATATACGCCTGATATCATAATACATTTAGGAAGATTTTACTTGTTGACCAAGGCAAAAGCCTGAAATATAATTAAGTAAAACAATTAAAATCAAGGTGCAAAGGAAAAAATTAAGACAGCCACTTTTTATAACCTTTATAATCTTGAAAAAATTTATTATAAAATGTGTCGGGATGACACAAAAAATTTAAGGAGGTTTTCTATATGAAAAGACAAATTTCTTTATTGTTGGCAATTTTTATGCTTGTAACAATTTTGCCAATCGGTGTATACGCGGACACGCTTGTAGAACCGACTGCAACGCCTACTGCGGGCACTATTTCTACAGTACAAAGTGAAATCGTACTTGACTTTGGCGTAGAAATAAACCCTGATACGATAGGAGGCATTACCTTTACAAAGACGGGCGGCACTGCTATCAAGGGTGCCTACAGTGTATCGGCTGATGCAACCGATGCCAAGCTTGTACGGGTTAAGTTTGGTAAGCTCGAGGACGGGGAAGAATACACTTTGACCGTACCGACCACGGTTGTGGATGCAAGCGGAAATGCCCTTGCGGAGACTGCAACCTTTGCTTACACCGCACAGAAGCAGTACATAACAAACACAGACTTCAGTGGAGATAAGTATACGGCAAATACCGCACCTACACAAGGCGAAGACAATATTGTGTATGCAACAGGCGGAAAAGCATCCACTTCTGCAGCCACAGTTCTTTCCGAGACTACAGACGGTGTAACAGACAACTATGTAAGAGTTACGGGCACCACGAATGGCCAAAATGCTATACTGTTCGGTCTGGACGCAAAAACAGATGACACGGCAAAGGCGCTCTTTGGCAAAGACACCATAGACAAGGATAAGGTACTTGTGCTTGAGATGGGTGTCAGAGTAAACGGTGATTCAAAATTTCTTGGCGGACACTGGAAGCTGAACTCGGAGGGTGTTATGCAAACTGTAGGTTATACCGTTCCTGCTACTATTACCTATGGTGCTGTAAGGCAAAATTCTACTAACCAGGAATTTACCTTGACTGCTCATGCCGCAACGGGAACAAGCACAAGTAAGTGGTTTAAGCCGACACTTGTAATGAGAAGAGATACGACAGATGGCAAAACATATACCGATATATATGATACCGATATATATGATAATGTAAACGGCTATGTTGCAACAAGCACCGACAGCGAGCCTGAGACTTCTGAGGCAACAAAGATAAGTCTTGTGGCCTTCTACTCAAGTGACACAGCTCAATATGCTGACGCAACCTATGTTCGTGCATACAACGATATACTTCTTGGTGTTGTAAAGGCAGAGGAATACAGCAACGCAACAAGACAGATAGTTCTTTATATGTCCGACGATATGAATACAGACAGCGTTACGACTGAGACGGTTACTGTATGGAACGGCGATACACCAGTGACGGGCATTACTGTTACACCGAACAATACCGACAGAACAATCACCATTGCTTTCCCGTATGAGATGGATACAGCAACATATACGATTAAGCTTGCAGGATTAAAGGCTTCAAGCGGTATCAAAGGCTATGACGAGAATGTAAGCTTTAATGTTGTTGCAGAGGCAAATCTTGCGGCACCTGTACCCAGCATTGCTTCGGGCGAGATTGATACAACCGCAGGCGAGATTACACTTACCTTTGGCTCTGAAATAAATAAAGACACCATCTCGGGAATCACCTTTACAAAGGCAAACGAAGAAGAAATCAAGGGTATATACACTGTAACACGTGACGAAGTCGATACAAACAAGATAAAGGTTGAATTCGGCAGACTTGAAGCAGAAAAAGGCTATGTGCTTACTGTTCCCACAACGGTTAAAGACATCCGTGACAGAACTTTGACGGAGACTGCAACCTTTACCTATACTGCAAAGCAACGCTACATAACAAACACAGACTTCAGCGAGGCGGAGTATGTTACAGGTCAACCACCTACACAAGGCGAAGACAATATTGTGTATGTAGCAGGTCAGACAGCAACTAACGCCACAGCCCAAGTTCTTGAAGAAACAGTTGATGATGGCAAGGGTGGTACAACAGACAAATTTGTAAGAGTTTATGCCTCAAGTGAGGGCACCGGTGCTAACCAGCAAAATGCTATACTTGTTGGTGCAGACGCAAAAACAGATGACACGGCAAAGGCGCTCTTTGGCAAAGACACCATAGACAAGGATAAGGTACTTGTGCTTGAGATGGGTGTCAGAGTAAACGGCGATTCAAAATATCTTGGGGGTCACTGGAAGCTGCTTGCGAATAATGGCATGGAAGTTGTAGGTTATACCGCTCCTGCTACTATTACCAGTGGTGCTGTAAGGGAATATAACAGCTCTGCACTTGGTGGCGGACTCGCTACTAATCAGCCATTTAGCTTGACTCTTGGTGCCAAAACAGACGGTAAAAGTAACTGGTTTGAGCCGACACTTGTAATGAGAAGAGATGCAACAGATGGCAAAACATATACCGATATATATGATAATGTAAACGGCTATGTTGCAACAAGCACCGACAGCGAGCCTGAGACTTCTGAGGCAACAAAGATAAGTCTTGTGGCCTTCTACTCAAGTGACACAGCTCAATATGCTGACGCAACATATGTTCGTGCGCGTCAGGATAGACTTATCAAGGTTCTCAAGCAGGGTGACTATGCAAACAAGAGTATTAAGCTTTTCCTCTCGGATGATGTAGATGTCCAAAGTGCAAGAGACGACATAAAGGTCTACGACAAAGCGGGAACAGAGGTAGAGGATAAGGATGTATATATTGATGAGGACAGAGGTATCAGCTTGAGATTTAATGCAGGTCTTGATTTAGGAACATACACCATTGACCTTTCAAACCTGAAGGCTACAAACGGACTTAAGAGCTATACACAGGAGGTAGAGTTCGAGGTAACAGTGGCAGAACCGGCACTTAGAGACATTGAGTTCACTGATCAGGCTGGCGTGAGTGTGAGAAATCAGACAGACCTTATTGCGGCTGCGACAGAGATAAACTTAAGTGCGACATTGAAGAACTATACAAGCGATTGCGTTGGCTTCTTTGCAGTGTATGGCGAAAACAACAGATTATTAAAAGTTGTACCCGCAACATTTGGAACACAGGAAAATGGAACAAGAGCTGTTTCTGCAACTGTTGATTTCGGTATCCAGCCAGGAGGGGCAACAAACGCAAAAGTATTTGTTTGGAAAGACTTAGCGACAATCGAACCTATTGTCCACTCGTCCGCCTGCCTTTGACGGAAAAACTGATACAAAGCTATCGTTTTATAGTGTAAACTTGCTTTTCGGCAAGATGCTTATGCCGAGCACAGCGACAGCTGATAAGTTTACAGTTTATGATGAGGCAGGAAATAATATAAGTGTAAACAAGCTTTTATATGACCCATACAACAATCAGGTTGTTCTTACGGTCACGCCCGAGGAGGAACTCGGGCGTGGCTGTGAGGTCGAGATAGCACCTACCCTCAGGTATATGGATGGTACCTCGGCGAGCGGAGGTGCGATGATACAGAGCGAGATTGCTCTTGATTATGAATGTGATGTTTACGATTTGAGTGTAAAAAGAGTTAAATTATATAATAATTCGGGCGGCGTAATATCTGCTCCGAGTGAGAATGTACCCTTTGTTGTAAAGGTTGTTTTTGCAAACGGGTCAAATATGAGCCTTACAAAACAGCTTAAAATTTACAAAAACAAGATGGAAAAGATTTTTATCGATGAAGAGATAACCGTTCCGGCATGCTCGACACTTGAGAAAAGCTATAATATAGGCGCAGGTGCCTGGAGCGGAGATGATGTTTTAAAGGTTAAGCTTTTTGATAAAAAGGTACAATAGAACAAGCTATAAAAGTATTGCAAAAGGAAGAGGAGGACCGAATATGATAAAGAGAATTATGTGCTTTTTACTTGCAATGACAGTTTTATGCTCGGGAGAGATAGTTTCTGCAAAGAGCTATTTGAGTGAGCTTAAAACAGGACACGCTGCCGGTGAGTCATACCGTACGATTAGTGTTGATGATTGTCTGGAAATGACAAATGCAAGAGAAAAAAGAGGTGCAATAGAGCTCGAAGCAGGCGGAAGTGCAACCTTTGGCTTCCACATCCCATATTTGACAAGAGCGGTAAAGCTCAATTTTGAGGATGCTAAAGGAACAGTCACCATCGAAACAAGACTTGAAACTGATGATGAGGGCGAGTGGACTTCCTATACAACAGATGACTTGGACGGCCTTACTGAATACAATCTTGTGTTCGGCGAAAATAAGGGTATTGGCAAGCAGGAGTACCAGTACAATAACAGTACAGCATCAGGCTATGACCGTGAGTATGTCGAGCACAGAGGTGAGCGTATTGTGAAGGTTACATCGTCAGGAGGTATGACACTTCACAGTCTGGTTTTTGAAAAAGAGTATACACCTTCGTCACCGAAAAATGTTACACCGGCTGTATCCTCAGGTACGGCGGCGACATATTCAACGGTATTTATTGACGAGGATTCGTCAATTATTGTCGCAAACGGCGGAAGGCGTTACGTTGATAACAACGACACAACGGCAAAACCCTATGAGTACAACGGGCGCTTGTATTTGCCGATAAATACTCTTGCAAAGGCTCTTGAATACTACCACGAAGATTATCCGAACAAGGGTTATGCTCTTATGAGAAGCTTGACCCACGAGGTTGTATTTTTAGAAGGGCAGTGCACCGTGAGCGCGGGGCTTGCTGAACCCGAGCCGGTGCCCTATGAGGTGTTTTTATATGTAAACGGCAAGACTTACGCTGCGGTTCGCTATTTCGCAGAGCTGATAGGCGATACTGTTGCCTATGCTGATGGTCTTGTTATAATTGATAACAAATATACAGTAGAGAATATTTTAAACGACGGCGAGCTTTTATCCTTTGCAAAGGATAAGTTCCTGCAGTTTAAAAAAGAAGAGACGAAGGGTAACACCTACTATGTTGCACAAAATCACCCTGAGGCAAATGATAACAACAACGGTACTGCCGTTGCACCCTTTAAAACGCTTGAGCAGGCAGCAAATGTTGCAAGAGCAGGTGATACGGTTATCGTAAAAGAGGGCGTATACAGAGAAATTCTTAAGCCCAAAAACGATGGTACTGCGAGTGCACCCATCACCTTTAAGGCAGAAGAGGGCGAGAAGGTTGTAATCTCTGCAAACGAGGTGCTCGACGGCGGTTGGGCGCAGTATGACGCAGAAAAAAATATCTGGTGTACACCTATGACATGGGATTTGGGTATTACCAGAAATCAGTTGTTTATTGATAATGAAATGTTGACCGAGGCGCGTTATCCAAACGGCCCCGAGGTTTTATACGATACTGAAATGCTTGACGCAGTGTGGCCTGTCAGAGGCGATATGTGGAGACCTGCGGGTAAAAACACAACTCCAGAATGGAGTATCGTCAGAAGCCCAACGCTTTTCTGGCAGAAGGAGAAGGATTACTGGAAGGGCGGTCAGTATATCGGTTACTTCGGTTATGCTTACTCTACACATAATGCTGACATAATCGGCAGTGATTATGGTGAACTTTACCTTGGTGACGAAAAGGATTCAACCTGGCCTGACGGCGGTACCTACCATTCTATAAGCTACGGATATATTGTGGGCATTATGAATTGTCTTGACGCCCCGGGTGAATGGGTTTTGGAGAATAACAAGATTTATATGATTTTCCCTGAAGGAAAAACTCCGCAAACACACACCGTTGAGGCGAAGAAACGTCAGCTTACAATTGACCTTACAAACCGTAATTTTGTAAATGTGGAGGGATTTGACACCATAGGAGGAAGTGCACTCCTGAAGGATAGCGAGATGTGTATGCTCAATGGTCTTAATATGAAGTATATCAGTCACGCACTTCGTATGTCATGGTCAAACGGCGGTGAGCTTGACTTCCCCTATGATAGCAGAAACCCTTCCTCAAACGGAAGCATCCAGCGTGGCGAAGACGGTGTTTACCTCTCGGGTACGGACAATATTGTGGTAAATTGTAACCTCAAATATTCAGGTCTTGCAGGCATATATCTACAGGGAAATTACCCATACATTGAAAATAATATTTTGAGTGACTGCGGATACACAGGAAGCTATGTTTCGGGTATCGCTTCTAGGCCCAAATCATGGGAGTCTGATACTGCACCGTTCGGTGGCTTTGCGATTTATAACAACACGGTTTACCATTGCGGACGAAGTGCACAGAATATGGGCGCTCCCCATTATATGCAGACATATCTGCCCGGTGAGTCTGCGTACAACGATTTCCACGATGCTATGATAACTACGGTTGACTCGGGTATCACATATGACTATCAGGCTAATTTTGGTATTGACGGGTATATGTCAAATATGCACCACAACTATGTATATATGACTATGGAGGCACAAGACAAGAACCCATACAGCTTCGGTATCTATCACGACGGTTCTTCTCACGGCTTTGATACCTACAGAAACCAGGTATTCGGAACAGAGCCGAACTCGGGTATTGCAAAGACCTACACATTTATGCAGTCGTATTACGGTGCTCCTGCATACTACAGAAAATGGGATAATACAGACACACCTTATGTTCCGGGCGGGGCTGATGGTTTGACAGAGGGATACTTTACAGAAGAGAGACCCCACTATGCAGGTGCATTGCGTGATATAGAAACATTTGAGCCGATTGACTATACCAAAAACTATGATAGGTTTAAAGCAGGTCAATATGGTATGAAGTACACTGTATCCAAGGATAATGTAACCTTGTCAGACGGTGTAACCCTTGATACAAACAACGGCTATGCAGAATTTACAGGTAATGACCAGTATGTTAAGTTTGCAAATGTTGATTTCCCCGAAAATAGCGGAACAGTTGCGCTTGCTCTTCGCGGAGACAGCCATTACACCAAGGATGTGATTGAGGTTATCATATGCTCGCCGGGTGCGGATATGAGTACCGGTAAGGTGTATGAGGGAAATGTTGACATTGCTTCATATGACAAATTTATACCTGAAACCTTGAGAATTTACATTGACTCGACAAGCGGTACAAAAGATGTCTATGTAAAGGTTAAGGAATACAAATCGGTAGAGCTTGGCGGAATCGGTGTATATGCAATCTCTGATACAAAGAGACCTATTCAGGATTGGGTTGCATTTACATGGGGCGGTAATTTTGACGAAAAGGTTCGCCTCGAAGGTGGTGGCGGAACCGGTCCTATGGCAGGCGCGACAGCCGATCCGTTTGTAAACGAGCTTTATGCAGGTTGGTATTTGAGATACGATGATATGATGTTCGAAGAGGCAACGGATGTACTTGCAATACAATCGTATAGTGCAGGTGTCTATAAGGGACAACAGTTTGAAGTATATGTTGATGGCTTTGAAGAGGCCAATCTTGTTGCGAAGTTCACCGAGGACAGCGACTCGTGGAATGACAGAGCCTTGCAGGCTGTTAAACTCGACAAGGAAATTTCTGCCGGAGAGCATACTATATATATCAATCTTTTGCCGGGCGCCGATGGCAGCAGAAGCAAGACAGGAACAATTTTGTGCTTCGGATTTTTGAAGAAGGATGCGGCTTTGCAGGGTATAGATGATTTAAATGCCAAGGTTTATGGCGGAATGTACAACGCAGAGTCAAGCAAGTCTGATGAAAAATGGCCCTTCCATACCGAGCTTATGGACCCGCCGAATGACGCATACTATGGTGTAAGCTACACCTTGCCGGGCACCTATCTTGCATACACGGGTGTGACTACAACGGCTGACACAACCAAGCTTGCAGTAAGATATTCGGGCGAGAAGGAATATTGCGGCCAGCCGGTAGAGGTTCGCCTCGGCAGTCCTGATGGTGAGGTTATCGCAAGCTTTACCACAAGCGGAACCGGTTACCTCAATAATAAGACAGAAACATATGATTTAAACAGAACGCTGGAGAGCGGAACATATGATGTTTATATCTGCTTCGGTGGAAATGCTGGAACAATTAAGACATGTAATTTCTCGTGGTTTGGATTTAATTAATGATAACTTTTCTGCGGGGGTACTCCCCCGCAGAAAAACATTACAAATCACAACTCTTAAAGAAAGGAAGGCTTAAAAATATGAAAAAGATAATCTCACTTTGCCTGGCGTTAATGATTCTTGCAACAAGCCTTGTTGTTAGTGTTTCGGCAACCGCTACCGCTTCAACGGTTGAACCGGCTGAGGGAAATATTGGTATGAATCCCGGTAAGTTTAAAATTACATTCAGTGAGGCAGTGGACAATACTGTTTTAGACACTATTACCTTTAAATGCGGTGATGCTGATGTTAAAGGTGGTATTTATACAGAAGTTGATGCAAACAATAGTGCGATTGTGTATGTAAAGTATGGTGTTCTCGAAGAAAACAAGGAATATACCCTTAAAATCGGTGATGAAACCTACGCATATACCGCAACTAAATTTATATTTAACGAAGATTTCAGCGATGATGACTATGTAATCGGCAGTGAGCTACCTGAGAGCAATGTTCTGTTTTACAGCAGAAGCGGCGGAACAGCTCCGTTTTCAATGCGTCATTATATAGACGAGACGATGGACGGAGATAAGTTTCTTCGCCTTGATACAACAGAAAAAAACGAAGTAAACGGTTGGATTGTTGTTAAGCCGGCTTCGCCGGTTGAAAACTCAAAGTTCCGCGTAAATATGAAGGTGCGCGGTACTAAAAGTGGGAATGCGGCAAATAACAAGATGTATCGTCGTTTGCTATATACTCAATATGACGGAAACACGAATATTGCTATAGCGGAGCTTACTAACGGAGTGATTTATGTTCCGGATACTGCAAAAAGCTCTAAAGCAGACTATTCCGGTGCACCCTATTTTGCCATCGCCAATACCGATAGCAACGGTTTTTATGATTTAGAGGTTGTATATTCAAGAGATGCAGAGGGTAAGTATACGCAGACGATGACAAATAAGCTCTTTAATGAGACCATGACCGTAAAAACCAAGGATGCTTATTCATGCATTACGGAGTTCTGGCCTATGCAGAGCTTCTTTGACCATGCGGGAGAGCAATATTTCGATTTGAGTGAATTTTCTATTGAAATTTTATGGGATACAAATGTTATGCACACCGTTATGGGCGAAGAAACCATTGACGTTATATTTGATGGCGAGATAAACGCTGCTACGCTTACAACTGCAACGATGGCAGACGCAGAGGGAAACCCTGTTGATATCAGCTATGTAGCAGACAGCTATAGCAACAGCACAAGAAAGGCGACCTTTGCATTCAACGAGGTGCTCGAGCCGGGTGCAACATACACACTCTCGTTTGCAACCGTTAAGGATGCAGAAAATGATTACCTTGGAGTAGAGAGCAGTGCGATTGAGGTTGCTGTATCTGCGGCCCCCTACACGGTTGGTGCACTGACAGTAGAAAACCAAGGCTCGCAGGCTCTTGAGTATAATTCAGAGGAAGAATATTATGAAATAGGCGAGTCTTCACAGGCTACGATTTCCACAACAGTTGCTGCGGCAGTTGGTACAAAGGTTAATTTAGGCCTTGCAATTTATGATAGCGAGGGCAGACTCTATAAATTTGTATTCGACCCGCAAACCATATCAGCTAGCGGTTCAACTACACTTACTGCAACCACACCGACAGAGATTGATTTAAGCGAAGGCTACAGTGTAGTACCCGTTATCTGGAGTAACGATGGAGTCAGCGGTCCGAAATTTATGTCGGCACCGCCGAGTCTGAAATAAAAGATAATATGCGAAAGGAGATAAGCGTATGAAGAATTTGACAAAAAAGCTTTTAATTCTTTTATTGATAACGGTTGTTGCATTGCAGTGCGTTGTGATACCCGTTTCTGCCAGAACCAGAGACCCGTATCAGCTCTTCCTTGCAAGTTCGGCGGATGACTTCAAAGCGGCAAGTACGTCATATCCTATCAACAATGTTGATGGGAAAAGTGAGTCTGTCGGAAACCTGTATCCGGGTGCGTGGCTTTGCTACAAGGAAATGGATTTTGGCTCTGACGGACCGAAAACTATTGAGGTAAGCACTGCCATCCCTTCCGGCTGGGGTACTGCGATTGAGTTCAGACTTGATGCCCCCGATGGGCCGGTTCTTGTACATATTCCGGTTATTACATCCAACTGGGGTGTTGGTGTAATAAATACTGCGAAGATACATGTGCCTGTTACGGGTGTGCATGATATTTATTTGATGAACCCGACAACAAGCACGATGGTTGTAAGAGATATTTGCTTCTTCAAGGAAGTAGAAAATGCATTTGAATATGAAAGGTATTCTTCAGAGAACTTTTTCTCGGATTTAAACGGAGAGGCCTGTGCAAACCTTGTTAATATGTATAGCCAGCTTGGCATTATTCCCGAGAAAGAAAATGGTCTTTACGAACCGTCTCAAATAACAACAAGAGAAGAATTTGCATATGCGGTTTACAGAATTCTTCAAAAGGATGACGGTGTTGTTGAGGTGGACGAATACGGTAATGCCGTGGTCAAAACCTTTACCACGCAATTTACGGATGTCGGAAAAACCGGTATTTATGCAGAGGCAATTGACTATTTGTCTAAAAATGGAATAATGAATGGCGTCAGTGCCACCGAATTTAAACCATACGCATTTATATCATATACAGATGCTCTTACTGTTTTTATGCGTGTTCTCGGTTATAAAGAGGCTGCAGAGCAAGACGGCGGATATCCCGACGGATATCTCAAGCATGCTATGAAGAGCAAGCTGATTAGCAATGGTGCAAATGTTAATGACTTTTTCACTCATTCTGATTTGGCTTTTCTGATTGAAAAAGTGCTTGAGGCGGATTATTATACCGCTATGCAGGTAGTAAAAGACTATATCAGATATGAAAAAGAAGAAGGAATTCTCGGTCTTACACAAAATGCATTTAAGGACAGCGGAATTATTGAAGCGACTGCAGTGTCTGCCTTGACTATTCCGGACAGCGACCTCGATGCAGGGCAGGTTTATATAAGTGGAAAGCTTTATAAGACAGGTGGCATAAATATGCACGCTTTGCTCGGTTACGAATGTGATTTCTGGTATGAAAAGTCGGGCGAGGATTGTATAATTCGTGCTATTGTACCGTCTGATTCAACAAAGGTTACTGAAATTTCGTCTGCAAAAGATGATATCCTTGAGATTACGAACAGTAAAATTACATATGTTCCCGACGGAAAGACAACCGAAGAGGAAATTGCTATTGACTCCGACCTTCCCGTTATCTACAATGGCGTTGCAGGAAACAAAAAGCTCGTTGAGTTGATTGACAACGAAGACAACTTCCAAGGGTTTATTTTCTATGTTGAAAATGGCGACGGAAGTCGAGTTCTTTATGTAGACGAATATGCTGATTACAAAATAGAGTCTATTGACTCGGTTAGCAAACGAATGAAGCTTTTTGGTGTTGAGGAACCCATTGAGTTAGAGAACGGCTATGATTTTGTAATGATACAGGACGCCGATGGTGATGCCGTGCAATTCAGGCAGTTAGAGGCTGAGGGATATGCGACGATATATCAAAGTAAAAATGACAAGGGACCGAAGGTTTCTCGTATTTATATCTCAACAAAGACAACAGAGGGAATGGTAGATAAGGTTTATGATCAGGATATTTATATCGGAGATAGTATTCACAGAAAGTCCAATAGCTATTTATCCCCTGTAAAGGCAGGTCAAATTGGTATATTCTATATCAATATTTATGGCGACATTGTAAACTTTGAGCCTTCTTTGAGCGGACCTCCCGTTCTCGGATTGTATAACAAGTGCAATCTGCAGAACACAGGCTTTGACAATATTATATATGTAAGGCTTGTAGACTCGCAGGGTAAGGTCCAGACATATCCTCTTGCTAAAAAAATAGAATGCAACGGTCAGGAAATGACAGATACTGATATTCTTTTAGACGGAAACGGAGAAAACTGGAGAGGTTTAAGAAACATCGGGTCAGAGGAAGCAATCAGATATAGGGTAAACCGAAAAGGAGAACTTTCGTTTATTGATACTACCGATGTTGTTGCAGGAAATGAAAACGATACCTTGAAGATGGTGAGAGGCATTCGGACAAACTATTATGATACATCTACGAGCATTGTGTCGGGACAGTATCATAATAATATGAATCTGTATATAGTTCCGGAAAGTCCGGTATTTACCATAAGTGGAACAGAAGGGGACACTGAAAGAATAAATAATTGTACGATAGGTGTTGCGAATAAAAACCTTCCAAACGGCGGCGACGGATTCAGAGGTACTCTTTACTCTACCGTAGGTAAAGCTTATGAGGCGGATGTTGTTGTCCGTTCAAGCAGTTTGGGGTCATCGACATATGAAGGAGTGTTGATATTTGATTCCGTTGCTGATGGTATAGATGATGAAGGCTATGCGAAAAAGGTTATTAACCTTATCAGCGCTGCAGGCAAAGCTTCAACAGAGGTTATATCTGAAGATCATACAGAAACTGTTTTAGCCGTTGTAAATAACCTACAGTATGGTGATATTGTCAGATTGAAGAGATATGACAATGAGATTACAGGAATACGGCATGTTCTCTCCCGTACCGGAGAAGCTGATGTAGACAATGATACAATCGCTGATACACAACTTCACAAAAACAATCGCAGACATGCCGAAAATAACGGTGCCTATGTAGCGATTTATGGTACGGTTCACGCTATTGAGGACAAATACTTTGTAATAGATAAAGCAAGTTCCGGTGATCCTGATATTGAGTTGGTAGCCAAGGGAGGCGATGTGGCGTTGTGCTTTGCGAGAAATGATGGACAGTATGTTATTTCTCCCAAGAACAAGCCGAAGAATATCTCTGTTGGAGATACTGTCTTTATCTGGTTGTATGATGGTGATGTAAGGCAAATTGTGGTTTACGAAGATGTAAATTTAAGGGGGAATAACAGATGAGAAGAATTAAGAAAATTTTATGTGTATTTTTAACAGTAATTCTCGTAGCTATGTCGATGTCGGCAATGGCAAGCGCCCCTGTTGTTACGATAGACCCTGAAAACAACGCAATCACTGTCAGCGGAAAGCTGGAGAGTGAAACCCGTAAGGGTGATGTATTGATATTTGAATTAAAAAATTCAGGTGGAGATATAGTATATGCAGGCTATACAAAGACTGTGTTTGACGAAGAAAGAAATGTTGTTTTCGAATTTGACAAGCTTTTGCTTCCGGACAGTCTTGCGAGTGACACATACACAATTGTAGTCGGTGGCGGAAGTCTTGAATCACCTATGACGACAACCTATAAGCATAGCGGTCCTGACAGAACATTGTCCGTATTGGGAAAAGTGAATTCTGCCGAAAATGTCGGAGCAGTGCTTTTGGACAGCACAGATGGTTTATTAAATGCCGGAATACTTGGTGCAGACATTGATGATTATAACGGCTTGAATGTAGACGGCAAAGCTGCTTTTGAGGCAATTCTTGACGAGGAAGAATATAATCTTGTGCTTCCTGAAAGCTATGTGAGTGATGCCGACAGGGAAAAAATCAAAACGGCACTTGGGACCTTTCTCAAGGGATATAAAAGGGGAATAGCTGCAGGTAAGTTTGCTATGGCAGATGACGCGACAGATGTTGGGAACTGGATTTCGAGTTATTATAACGATTTTGGGTTTAATGCCAACGAAGAAATAACAAGCGTGTTAAATTTGGTTAAGGGTGAAACAGATTTTGCTCGCAGGATTTCATTGAAAACCTCACCTATGAGCATTGACGAAATTAAGGCGTATATGTATGAAAGTGCACTTCTTTCAACTATTTATGCAAGAACAGATGACGAGGTTAAGAGTGTGATATTGGATTTCCCGACATATTTCCCGATAGACATCGCTGAATTTAACAGTCTTTCTGCAGTTCACCAGGCAAAGGTTATTTCATATGTCAGCGGAAATGTGTATGATACTTGTGATGATGTTGTCGACGCAGTAAATGCCAAGGTTGACGAGTATCTCAATGATGATGGCGATGACAGCGATGGTGGCAATAATCGCGGAAACAAGTATAGTCCGGCATCAGGATTAAATGTATCTGTGAATGATAAAACAGATGCCGATACAACCATTGCGGAAAAGCCTAAATTTACAGATTTACACGAGGCTTCTTGGGCAGAAAATGCAATATTGTTCTTGTGTGAGCGGGGAATAGTTAACGGTAATCCTGATGGAACTTTTTCTCCTAACAATAATATAACCCGAGCAGAATTTATAAAAATTGTTACGGTTGCTATCAATCTTGCAACAGATGCAGGGGATACTTCGTTTATAGATGTTGATGCAAACAGTTGGTATGCGCCATATGTTGCAGCTGCATACAAAAAAGGGATTGTTACAGGCGATGATCTGGGTAATTTCTATCCTGAAGCACAAATTTCCCGACAAGATATGGTTACTATATTATATAGAACGATAAAAGCAAAGGCTGACGGGGATGTACAAGAGCTTGATTTTACGGATAAAGATTCTATAAGCCCGTATGCTCTCAGTGCGGTTGCGTATTTTAATGAAATTGGTGTTGTTAAAGGTTTTGCGGACGGCAGATTTGGGCCGATGGAAAATGCTACCCGAGCAGAAGCGGCTATGGTTTTATATAATTTAATAACAGCTTCGATTTAAAAAATAAAGGCTCTTTGTCAATAGTTGGGGTCAAAATTGAATAATGGAATTTTTGATGGCGGTTGCAGCTTATGCAGCCGCCTTTCCAGTGTTTGATTTTTTGTAGTTAAACATATGCAATATTCTTTTCCTGAATCTATTGAAATTACGGTATCCGTAAGCATTTCTTTTTAAAACTTTAATCTTGTTGTTGCAACCCTCGGTAAAGCCGTTGGTGTAGGGATAATCAAATGTA
>JAZNHF010000048.1:0-7345 GCA_045576835.1 Clostridia bacterium | reverse complement strand
TTTTGTTTTTTAAGTAAATTTTCAATTTCTCGGTCGATAATTTTATTTGTAAGCTCAAACTCTTTTTCGATTTTTTGGTTAGTAAGTTTTACGACCTCTTTAGGAACTGTTTTCTTGACTTCTTTTACAACGCTAACCATTTCGGCGTTTGCTTTTGTAATAAAATCGCTTACCGTGTTTTGAGCGTGTCCCGTGATTTGATTTTGTTTTAACATTTTTCCAACTCCATAAATTTAAAAATATGGGCTATAACGTCAACCGTCCAACCGTCGCCGATTACGCCCGCCGCCTTATTTCTATCTAAAATTTTTGTATAGCCCTCGGGGAGCGTTTGTAAACGCTCAAGCTCTGTTTGATTTAGCCAACGACAAGAATTTTCTTTATCGTTTAAATCCTCAAAAATTAAAGTTCTAAATCCTGTCCCGAAATACCTTTTAAGCATTGATTCTTTACTTACTTCGGGGCGTGAATCCGACTCGGTTAAACAACGGGCTTTTTTTCTATCCGCAAAGCCCGAAGTTAATACATCTTGCAAATATATTTTCTTGTCCTTTGGTTGAGGAATTGCACAAGTCGGAAAACCGAACAAGTTATAATATTTTTCGCCGATATTAGTCCAATAAAAACGGTTTCTCATTTGTGCCGATACAAGTTCTGAGTTAATATTTACGGGGTAAGTCCCCAAAGTTTGAGAAATTGTTTCGTAATCCTCGGACGGCATTTTTACATTTTCAAGTAAAAAATAATCGGGCTTTAATTCCTCTAACGCACGAACATACTCCCAAAACAAAGAGCTTTTATTGCCCTTTAACCCGAGGCGTTCTTTGTGTGCTTGTGATAAATCTTGACAAGGGCTTCCACCAATTAGCAAGTTACACCCCCCCCCGACGACTTCGGCAAAATTGACGTTCCGAACGTCCCCGAGTTGAATTGTATCGGGGAAATTTGACATCGTTACTTTAATCGCCTCGGGCTTAATTTCGCATGCGTAATATTTATCAATAACAAAACCGGCTCTCTCAAGAGCTAATCTGCCGCAACTAATTCCGTCAAATAAACTTACAACTACTAAACCCATAAATTAAAATAACCTCATTTGTAAACGTCCCGGACAAATTTCAACCGCCGGAGCTTGTCGTTCTTTGTACTCTTTTTTAGCTTGCTCGATAATCGCTTCACGCTCGGCGATACTGTTAAATTTTGGGAGTATAGGTTGAGAGGCTAAAGAGCCGCAACCATAACAACAAAAACGAGGAACGCCGTCCATTGATATAATGTTTTCGCAAATCGGACAAAACTTCGAAACCATAATTAACCCTTTATTTTTTGCCCGTATAAAGCAATTTTTCTAACATCAGCGTTAAAATTTTCAAGAGTAGCTTTGCTGCTACCAATCCCCATATATAGACACCTTTTGCCCGATTTTTTCCATTCAACCTCAACGATTCCAATTTGTCGGGTTTCATCTAAAAAGCTAAACCAAGCATGCGAAACCAATAAAAACTCGCCGTAATCGGTTAAACCTCCGGAATTTAAACCAAAAGGGAAAAATGGTTTATTTTTTAAATTATTTAATTCGGTTTGTAAATCTCTGTTTTGCTTAACTGTTGCCTCGTGGTTATCCAAAGACATTTTTAGAGCGTTAAACCTTTTTAAAATTTCCTCTTCGCCAAAAGCAAATAACGCTTTTTCATCTTTGGGGTTTTCTAATAAGCCCCATAATTTGCTTGTCATTTGTTCGCTAAATTGTTTACTTAATTCTTTTTGCATTTCGCCTCCTTTTTGCGTTTGCTCTCTTTAACTCGTCCTTTGGCGTAGCATTTAAAATCAGCCTTTGGAATAAAAAATTGTACTCCGTAGCCTCTAAAATGAAGAAAACGCCCGTTTCTTACGGCTTTAAGTTTTGAGATAATATAAACGAATTTTTCCTTATGTCTTACTTTGCGTTCGATAGCGTGAATTTCTATCGTGTCGCTATCCCGTAAATATTTAAAAATTTCATATTGAACGCCAAAACATTCGTCCATTTGTCGAGATTCGTCTTTATGGAACTCGTGAACCTCGGTATCTACTGCCGTTTTTCTTAAAATTATTTTGTTTGTATCGATATCAAATAATAAATTCCCGATGCATTTTTTCTCGCTATATTTAGCGAAACTGTACTCGGTCGCCGGTTTTATTAAATACTCAATAAAAACTTTTGCCGATGAGAAATCGTACTCTGCAGATAAACGAAAACCGTCATAATATTTTTTTACAATGTGAGCCGCTAACTGTTGAGCCGGCGAATACCAATATTTCCGTCCGTTAATTTCAACATCGGGCGACAAGTTAAGCTCTTCGGAAGTTTTTAAATTGCTTACATCGATTTCGCTCATTTACCAAGCTCCCAATTTTCGTGCGTATAATTCACGATTACGGCTTGAGCGGCTAATCTTGAAACAACCGCCTCGCCAAAATACTTTTCGTCTAATTCTTCCAAATTGTGATTCATTGAAATAATTGTCGGTTTTTCGCTCTCTTTGCGGCAATTTACAATGCCATACATAAGCTCTTGAACATATTGAGTCGGATTGATTTTATCGACATCGTCAATAAATAAAAAATCAACTTTACTAATACGGTTTAAAAGTTCCCCCGTTGATAAATTGTTTTTCGCATCAAAAGTTCTTTTTATGTCGTTTACTAAATCAACGGCGTTAAACATATAAACCGTGAAACCTTGCTCGGCAATATCTTGAGCAAGAATTGACATCGTCATAGTTTTTCCGGTCCTGTAATTGCCGTATAAAATAAGATTTGTTCCAAAAGTAAAATTTTTAATTAAATTTTCTTTATATTGCGTAATTGCCTTAACAATGGCTTTTTGACTTTCGTTTTTAATTACATAATCACTCAATGTCATGCCGGCAAAAATTCCCGGTACTTTAACGCTACGCAACTCCGAAAGTGATTTTTTGCCCTCGTAAGTATCATAAAAAAGGCTAAAAATAGAGCTATAATAGTCGTTTAATTTTTTGTAATATTTATTGATTTTTTTAGATTGGCGGCAAGTACAAAATTCATTTGCTCCGAGATTATTGCCGCAAAAAATACAAGCAGAATCAACAACCCTCTCGCCAACTTCATTTTTTAAAATTTTACTAATCTTCTCTTTAATCGCTTCCATAATCTAAACCCCTCTTTTTTAATAACAAGCTCCGTATTTGCCCGTCTTATTTCCGTTTTCCTCTTTTGGGGTATCTTTAGGAACGCCGTTCGGGTAAACTTTTTTAAAAACCCAATTTGACTCGATTAAAACGGCGTAATCGTTTTTATATGTTTTTCCGGAACGCTCTTTATAAGCCGATAAAGTTTCGATTGCTTCTTTATATTTTTTTTCGGTTTTATAAAGCTCTTTTAGTTTTTGGATATGTTCTTCGTTTAAAAAAACATTTTTAAATTCCCCAAAGCTATTTTTTTGAGGTTTATTATTTTTGTCTTTTTTTGTAGGTTCTTTTGTAATAGGTTCTTTTGTATTTAGTTCTTTATTGTTTAATTCTTTATTTAAAGTATCGTTTTGTAATGGTTCATCTTGTAGCGGTTCATCTTGTAAAGGTTCAATTTCTACCCCTACAAAATGAGCCTCTTGTTTTTCATTTTCAAGAGGTACGTTTTGAACCTCTTGTTTTTCGTCGTAAATATGATATATGTAAGCGAATCGTCCCGTCGAACTAAACTTCGGGGATATTTTTTCAATAAATAAATAGCCTCGCTCTTTAAGCTCTGCAAAAATTCTTTTTATACGGCGTTCGCCAACTCCGCACAAGGCTTTATAACCCCCGATGCTATGATTCCAATTATCGGGTAAAGAGAACATTTGCCATAATAAACCCTTTGCCTCAAGGCTTAACGGTGGTTTATCAAGAACGCAATCGTTTGAAATAATAGTAAAATCTTTACTTTTACGGTGTCTTTGAATACTTCCGTTTGCTATATTTTTCTTATCTTCCACGTCTGCCCCCTTTGGTTAATTCCTTGTAACATTTATTGATATGATGTTCGCCACGGGCGACCGCTCTATCCATCGCAATATTGGCATTTTCTAAAGCCTCGGAACAAACAACAAAACCAAAGGTATAGAAGAAATCGGGCAAATCAATTCTTCCGGTTTCTTTATTTTTTTGTAGGTAAATTTTTAAATAATGATTATACGTTGCCGAATATAGAACTTTTAATTTTTTAATTTTCTCATTTTGTTTTTTAAGCTCTAAAGCCTTTAGAATTTGCCCAATACAAAAATTTTGAAACCTGTTTAAAATAATAGCTTTTCCCATTTTTTTATTCTCCATATTTCTCTTCTAACTCGCATAAATAAAGCAAAAATTGACCTATAAGCAAATTACGCTCGGACTCCGTGTAATCGGTATTATCAAAACGAACAACTACTTTAAGGTCTTTTTTCACTATTACGCCTCCTTATCGAATAAATATTCGACCGAAGCGTTACCCAAAATTTGACAAAGTTTTAAGGCTTCGTCTAAATAAAAACGGGTTTGTCCGTTAAGTTTGTTGTCTAAAGCCTTTGTTGTAATACCGAGGCTTTTAGCAACATCTTTTTTTAATAGCTCTTTTCTACCCATTTCCGCTTTTAAATTTCCAAACATTTTTTCTAACCCTCTTATATGTGGAACTCTTTTAAAATAAAATTCCAAATATGGAACTTTTTTATGTTTTTTAATTTAATACCTATTTTGGAATTTGTCAAGCATTTTATTCCAAATTTAGAACTTTTTTTTAATATTTACGCATTTTATTTGCCAAATAAGGAATTTTTTATTATAACATTCAGTATATGGAACTCAAAAAGAGGTAAGACGCATGCCGAAATTTAGTATTAAAAAACTCAATGAATTAAAAGATGCTAAAGGGTACACAATTAAAGAGCTTGCTCAAATTACCGAAATCCCTCATAGCACAATGTCAAAAATTTTCGCCGGAATTAACAATAATCCGTCGATTGAAACAGTACAAAAAATCGCTTCCGCTTTAGATTGCGGGCTTGATGATTTTATCGAATACGAGGTCGAACCGAAATCGGCGTATTATACCGACCGCCAAACCGCTAAAATCGCTCAAGAAATTTACGAAAACAAAAATTTAAGGATTTTACTTGATGCCGGAAAAGATTTATCCCCTGAAGCTATAAAATCCATTATCGAAATCGCAAATCAAATTAAATCAACAAAAAAATAAAGGTGTTTTGACTATGAAAGGAATGTTTTAAAATGGTTGAAAATTATATTACAATTTTCAGAAATTTGCCGTACAAAATAAACGGTTTTATCATTTACGATGCCGAGGACGATTATTATACAATCGTTTTAAATAGTCGCTCAAGCTATGAACAAAACCGAAAAACATTTGAACACGAAATCCAACATATTTTAAACAATGATTTCTCGAATTATAGAGATGTAAATTTATTAGAAGCAGTTATGCATTAAGGAGGTTTTATGGGTTTATTTTTTAGAAAAAGTTTAAATCTCGGCAAAGCCTTAAAATTGAATTTTTCAAAATCGGGCATCGGTTTTTCTTTTGGTGTAAAAGGGTTACGATTCGGCAAGACTCCAACGGGTAAATCATATATGCATGCCGGTCGAGGTGGTTTATATTTCCGAAAACAATTCTCGGACAAAAAACAAATAAGGGAAAATGTCCCGGACGAAATAGCAAATATTGAAGAAAATACACAAAACAAAAAAGCCCCAAAAGTATCGTATAGAGGCGATATTACTTTTGAGGCTTATAAAAAATATAAAAAACAAAGCATGCGTTCTCTTGCTTTTATTTTGCCGAGTTTGTTTTTGTTTTTACTTTATAAAATTTCTCTTTTTCTTTTAGTTTTTCCGATAATTGGCGTTTTAATCGGTTTTAATTATTTATTTAAAAACGCTACGGAGTTCGGCGACCAAATAGAATATTTTACGGAACTCGATAAGCGTAACAATTATAAAACGATTGAGGACGAAAAAGTTTTTAACGAATTACAAGGGCTTATATTATCAGCTCATAAAGAACGTCAAAACGAAACAAAATATAAAAATTACAACTATTCAAGCCAAAGAGGGGAATAATGAACAACAACGCCGTTATTTATACAAGAGTTTCATCGGACGAGCAAAAAAAAGGCGGGTTCTCTCTTGACTACCAAGCAAAACAGGGGCAAGAGTACGCCGCTTTAAAAAATCTCAATGTATTAAAAATTTATACGGAGTCTTATACGGGAAAACGTCCCGGACGACCTTTGTTTAATGAAATGATTAATTTTGTTAAAAAATACAAAGTTGAACATTTAATTTTTTTAGTACACCATAGAGCCTCACGAAACGGAGTAGATTCAGCTCAACTCGTATATATGGCGGAATATTTAGGCTTTAATATTCATTTAATACAAGACGGGTTAATTTTAAATAAAAAATCAAAGCCGACCGATTTTATGATTTTCGAGGTTGCTAACTGTATGGCGAATTTCTATCCTCGAAATTTATCAATCGATGTTTCTACTAAAATGAGAGAAAAAGCCGAACAAGGCTATTATCCCTCAAGAGCCGTCGTAGGCTATAAAAATCAAAGAATTAGACGGCGTTCTTATATTCAAATAGACCCCGAAAAAGCTCCTTTAATAAAAAAGATTTTTGAACTTTATTCTACAAGAGAGTATTCTTACGAGTCTTTGGCTAAAAAATTACGGGAGGAGGGTTTTTATATTTCGCCGTCTGTAAAAATCGGAAAATCTAACGTCGAGGATATTTTAAAAAATCCTATTTATATGGGCGACTTTGTATGGAACGGAAAAAGGTATTACAACGGCAAGCACGAGCCGATAATTTCTCGGGAGCTTTGGAATATTTGCCAACAAATTATAAACGAACGCAATAAGCCAAAAGCTCAAAAAAGAGATTTTGTATTTTCAAATTTAATTCGTTGCGAAAAATGCGGCTGTTATTTAGTCGGCGAACTTAAAAAAGGCAAGTACATTTATTATCATTGTACGGGTAACAAGGGCGGACATTGTAAAAAAGGAAGCTATATAAGAGAGGAAAAAATTGAACAAGCAATAATATCGAATATTTTTGACATTTTACAAAACGCAAATAAAGACGTTCTCGAATTAGCGAAAAAATGTTTAGAATTGCAATATAAAGAAGTTTACGGCGACAATGAAGCCCGAATCAATAATTTACAAAAAGAAATTGACAAAAACAAAGCAAGAGCCGACAAACTTTTTAATCTTTATTTAGACGGCGAAGTATCTCAAGAAATATATTCAAAGAAAAAAATTGAAATAGAAACAATAATTGAC
>JAZNHF010000047.1:0-31826 GCA_045576835.1 Clostridia bacterium | reverse complement strand
CCCTTTAGGCAAGGGAGGCTATCTTAAATGCCATATCTCCCTGTTATAATCCTCAATCGTTCTGTCGCTTGAGAAAAATCCTGCCTTTGCGGTGTTGATAACCGCAGAGCGATTCCATGCTGTCTTGTCAAGATATTTTTTCTTTACCTCGCCGCAGGCGTTAAGATACGATTCAAAATCCGCAAGAAGCAGATAGTTGTCGGCAAAGCCACCGTTTCCTATAACCAGAGATTTGTAGAGGTCATAATATATATTGTCCTGTGTGAATGTGCCGTCAATCATCGTATCAATAACACGCTTTATTACGGGGTTTGTCGCGTAAATTTCAGAGCTCGGTGATTTACCGCTTGCATAGATGCTGAGAACCTCCTGGGATGAGAGACCAAAGATAAACATATTGTCAGCACCGACCTGCTCTCTGATTTCGACATTAGCACCGTCCATTGTTCCTATGGTAAGAGCACCGTTGAGCATAAGCTTCATATTACCCGTGCCCGAGGCTTCTTTAGAAGCGGTAGAAATTTGCTCGCTCAATTCTGCGGCAGCAACTATGCGTTCAGCACTTGAAACGCTGTAATTTTCGATAAATACAACCTTAAGAATGTCACGAGTTCTCGGGTCGTTGTTTACAACGGCAGCCACATCGTTTATAAACTTGATTATAAGCTTTGCCATATGATAACCGGGCGCTGCCTTTGCACCGAAAATAAAGGTGGTGGGCTCTATATTTGCCCCCGGATCGCCATCGGTAATTTTCTGATAGCGATATATTATATGCATCGCCTTTAAGAGTTGACGCTTGTATTCGTGCAGACGCTTAATCTGGACATCAAACAAAGAGTCGGGATTTACAACCAGTCCGTTTGTGTCTAAAATATATTTTGCAAGCTTCTCTTTGTTATCATGCTTGATTTTGGCGAACCTTTCGCAGAAGGACAGGTCATCTGCAAAGGGCGTCAATTTGTCAAGCTGTTTGTAATCCTTGACCCAGCCGTCGCCTATAGCATCACAGATAAGTGAGGACAGCTTTGGATTTGCCTTATAGAGCCACCTCCTGAAGGTAACTCCGTTTGTCATATTCTTGAACTTATAAGGATAGATGCTGTAATAATCCTTAAAGGTTTCTTTTTTCAAGATTTCCGTATGAAGAGCGGCGACACCATTGACGCTGTGACACGCGGTGAGACAGAGATTTGCCATACTTACCTGACCGTGTGCGATTACTGCCATATATTCAACCTTGCCCGTGTCCCCCGGGAAACGCTCGTACAGAGCTTCGCGGCTGCGACGGTCAATTTCGTGGATAATCTGACCAAGCCTTGGCAGAAGAGTATCCACCATAGCCATAGGCCATTTTTCAAGCGCCTCGCAAAGGATTGTGTGGTTGGTATAAGCAAAGGTTTTGCCTACAATATCCCAAGCCTCATCCCAACCGAGACCCTCTTCGTCCATAAGAATACGCATAAGCTCGGGAATTGCAATGGTTGGGTGGGTGTCGTTTATGTGAATTTGTATATAGTCGGGTATTTGAGCTATGCCTAAATTCTTTTTCTTGTGTCTGTCAAGTATCCATTGGATTGTTGCCGAAACAAAGAAATACTGTTGCTTGAGACGAAGAAGCTTGCCCTCATAATGGTTATCCTCGGGATAAAGCACCTTTGAAATAACCTCGGCGAGCTCCTTGTTTTCGCTTGCCTTTGCATAGTCGCCGCGGTTAAACTGACTCATATCTATTACCTCGGGCGAGCAAGCCTTCCATAGCCGCAGGGTGTTGACGGTTTCTGTATTAAATCCCGTAATCGGCATATCATAAGGCTTTGCAATAACTGTGTTGTAGTCGATATGACGGAATTTCATTCTGCCGTCTTCAAAGTATTCTTCAATTCTGCCGCCGAAGTGAACCTCTTTTATATCCTCGGGTCTCTCGATATCCCATACATTTCCGCCCTGAAGCCAGGGGTCGGGCATCTCTATCTGATAGCCGTCAACGATTTTTTGACGGAAGAGACCGTATTCATAGCGTATTCCGCAACCGTAAGCGGGAAGCTCTAAATTGGTAAGCGAGTCTAAAAAGCAAGCGGCAAGCCTGCCGAGACCGCCGTTGCCGAGACCTGCATCGTTTTCCTGCTCTTCAACATCAGAGAGCGAGACACCAAGCTCTGAAAGAGCGTCTCTGTATACCTCTGTTTCTAAAATGTTCATTAGGTTGTTGCCCATGGAACGCCCCATAAGAAACTCAAATGAAAGATAATATAATTCCTTTTGTGGTTTTTTGTCGGTTGCTTCCTTGTATTTAATCCACTTTTCCATTATTTCGTCGCGGATAGTAAAGGAAACAGCATTATATATTTCTCTTGCGGTAGCCTGCTCGACAGTTTTGCCGAAATAACGGCGTATTTTCCCGCAAATTTCACTCTTTATAAAATCCTTTTTCTTTTTGTAATCGGAAGAATTAGAGTTAGTTTTTTTCATCTATTGACTTTACCTTTCTGAATTTATGCATACACTATAACATTTTACCGCATTTTCACAAATTTATCAAGTCTTTTTTTGAAATTTTATATACTAATAAAAAATGTGGTATCTTTTGCGGATACCACAGTTAAAATTCACAAATTATCGAGTTAAAATTTTGGAAACAAAGGATTAGTCGTCAAAGTTTTCGATTGCCAATGTGCAGAGGGGATATTCTGCAGCTGACCCATCGCATACTACATATTCATCAGCTCCTGTGCTTACCATTATGGGGATGTCAAGTGCAGCATTGATTATATCTGCGGCTTCGGTTCTTATTGTATGCGTATTGTATTCAACAGCGATATTCTCGGTGAGGCCTAACCTCACGGCAGTTTTTATATATCCGTCGGGATATCCGCCCGTCGACTCCGCCAGAGGCTCATAGCCTAAGAGGGATACTGCCATTTTAAGCAGTTCTTCAATTGTCACATCGTTCTCGGGTTTGAAGGTCCCGTCCTCATATCCGTCTATAATTCCGTTTGACTTTGCATATTCAATATATGGATATGCCCAATGCTCGGGGCCTGCATCAGAAAAGCTCTGCCCGGTAAAGCTTGCCTCTTTCATAAAATCAGGATTGCTTGTTACAACTATAATTTTTGTAAGCTCCGCTCTTGTCAGACATTGATACGGATTAAAGTTTCCGTTTTCGTCGCCCACCATAATTCCAAAATTTTTAAGACGCTCGTTTCTCTGTATTTCTTCGGGGGAGGGGTAGACTGATACATTTTTGCAAATATCCCATATTCTGTCTATATGAACTATTGTACTTTCCGAATAAGTCATATTATTGATTTTCTCGTCATTCTGCGGAGTTATGAAAAAGCTTATCCATTTATGTTCGCCGGATACAAGTGCGTTAATATTGGGGGAAACGCCTTCTTCGTATTCGGGTATATATGTATTTTTGTCTATTAAAAAAGTTACATCTTTGTTGACTTTTTCGCCATCAAAGAAATAATCGATTTTAAAAGATACAGTTTTAGCCTCTCTGTTACACACTAAATCCAAAACCTTGCCGTGGGGGATATGAATGTGACTGTCATAATACTCCTGAGACTGAAAATAATCGCTATTATCAGAATGTCCATAGCTTTGTGCAACAGCTGTAGCAGAACATAAAATTAAACATAAAATTATACATAATATTTTTCGCATAAAACCACTTACCTTTCTATCTCTGTTGTTTGCTGATAATAATATATAGTATACTGACAATACATTAAAAGAACATATCTGCCACCTCCAAACTGTCTGTGTGGATACAAAAGCTTTGTATTTAACAATTATAATATCACATATTTTGCCAAAAGTCAACTCGAAAGAGGTAATTATTTCAACTCAAAAAAGTTAAAATAATTTTGAGGTGATGTAAATGAATATAGGAGAGGCGACAAAATTAAGGATACTTGAGCTTTGCAAGGAGAACAAGATTACTGTGAACAAGCTTGCGACAGTAAGCGGAATAACACAATCCACGCTAAATAACATTACAGCAGGCAGAAACAATAGCACAACCATATCAACGATTAAAAAAATTTGTGATGGGTTGAATATATCTATTCAGAAATTTTTTGAGTCGGAATTATTTGACGAGTTAGAGCAGGAAATAAAATAAATAAGCCGATATTTCCGTTAGTGTGGAAATATCGGCTTTATCTTATTCTACCCAATCAGGGATTTATACAATCTTTCGTATTCCTTTGCGGAGGCCTCCCATGAGAAGTTAAGCTTCATAGCTCCGCGGACTAGCGGCAGCCACACCTTCTTGTCTGCAAAAAGCTCAAGTGCCAGACGCAGGGTATTCACCATATCGTGGGCATTATAGGCATAAAAGCTAAAGCCTGTACCCTCGCCCGTGTAGCGGTTATAGGGAATTACGGTGTCCTTAAGTCCGCCCGTCTCGCGGACAATAGGGATTGTACCATAGGCAAAGGATATAAGCTGACTGAGACCGCACGGCTCAAATAGTGACGGCATAAGAAACAGGTCTGCTGCTGCGTAAAGCTTGTGGGCAAGCTCGTTTGAGAACATAATATTTGCCGACATTTTTTGGGGATTGTACCACGCCGATTCCCGGAGCATTTGTTCAAATCTTGCCTCTCCCGTGCCGATTACTACAAGCTGGATGTCGAGGCTCATAAGCTCGCCCATAGCCTCTGCAATCAAATCAAGACCCTTTTGGGAAACAAGTCTTGTAACCATTGCCACCATTGCTTTTTCCCCGTCTACGGGCAGACCGAGCTGCTCCTGAAGCTTTATTTTATTGAGCTTCTTTTTATCGGCAACTGTTTTTGTATCATAGTTTTCAAAAATAAAGGGGTCGGTCGACGGGCTGTATACTGAGTAGTCAATTCCGTTTATTATTCCAAACAGAGAATTATCTCTTGCTGAAAGCAGACCGTCAAGCTTTTCGCCGCCGAGGGGCGTCTTTATCTCGTTTGCATAAGCAGGGCTTACGGTTGTTACATAATCAGAGTACACAATGCCACCCTTTAAAAGGTTTGCACAACCGTGGAATTCAAGCTTATCGTTTGTAAAGAAGTGCGGCGGCAGGGAGTAAAAGTCGGCAACCGTATCGGAGGAATATATTCCCTGATAGCTCAGGTTGTGTATGGTAAACATGGTCTTAATTCCGCGATAAAATTCGTCATCTACATAGTAGGCGTTGAGGATAACGGGCAACATTCCCGTTTGCCAATCGTGGGCGTGCAGGATATCGGGCTTAAATTCAAGAGCTTTAAGCATCTCAAGACAAGCCTTGTCAAAGAAGGCAAATCTCTCTAAATCGTTCCACTTATAAATATAAGGGTCGCCGAAATAGTATTCGTTGTCTATAAAATAATAGGTAACCCCGTTTTGTTTAAGCTCAAAAACACCGCAGTATTTTCTTCTCCAACCGAGAGGAACATATATGAAAAACAGAAAATTCATTTTTTCTCTGAACTCGTTTGGTATACAGCCGTATTTCGGCATAGCTACACGAACATCGTGTCCAAGGCTTGCAAGAGCCTGAGGAAGGGCACCCAGAACATCCCCGAGACCGCCCGTTTTTGCAAACGGAGAGACCTCAGAGGAACACATTAAAATTTTGCTCATACACTACACCCTTTCTTAAATGATAGTTTTCTTTCCGATGACCATAGGATATGTGTCTTGTCCTACCAGTTTTTTTCCGCTTCTAAGGACAACCTCTTTATCAAAAATTACATTTTCAAGCAGACAGTTTTCCATTACCTCTGCTTTTTGCATCAGAATACAGTTTTCTACGATTGCCCCCTTGCCTATGTGGACACCGCGGAAAAGCACACTGTTTTTGACCGTGCCCTCTATTATACAGCCGTCTGCAATAAAAGAATTGCTGACCTCTGCGGTGCGGGTATATTTTGTCGGGACAGAGTCCTTGATTTTTGTGTATATGGGCATATCGCCCCTAAGACCGAAAAGCTCGTCTCTGACAGAGCGGTCAAGAAGCTCAAGATTTGCACAGAAGAAGGACTTTATATTGTCTATCTGTCTGGTATACCCCTCGTGCCTGTAACCAAAAACACGAAGACGGGAGAGGCTTGGAAGAAGGATATCCTTTGAGATAATATGTCTGTTGTGTGCAACGGCATCGCCGACCAGCTCAAGCAGAAGGCTTCTGCGTATCATAAACATATGCATATACATAGCGTTTGTCCTCTGCGTAATGGGATAAACCTCTATGTCAGATATGCGGGAATTTTCGTCAATATCAAGCAGAATGCGGGTTTTAAGCTCTTTTGGTGAGAGCATATCCGTCTCGGTGTATATCATTGTAATGTCGGCATCTTTCTCAAGATGTTCTTTGAATACCTCGGAGAAATCAATGTTGCAGAGGGTGTTACAGTTTGCAACGATGACATATTCCTGACGGCATTTGTTTAAATAATGCGAGACATCGTGGATAATATCTATGCCGCCGCGGATTTCGCTTGCCTCGCCCGGCTCCTTTGGCGGAAGAAGAAAGAGACCGTTGCCCTTTCTGTCAATATTCCAATCCTTTCCCGTGCCGAGATGGTCGGACAAGGACTGGTGGTTGTAGGGGGTGGTAAGACCGACATTTATAATAGATGAGTTTACCATATTTGAAAGAATAAAGTCAATCATTCTGTATTTCCCGCCAAACGGAACGGCTGCAAGCGAACGAATTCCTGTCAGCTCGCCCATAGAGGCCTCTGGATTTTCTGCAAAAATAAGTCCCATCAGTTCATTTTTCATAGCAATTTAATCCTTTCACTATATTTTGGAAACAGAGCTTATTTTAAATATCCTCTGTTACCATTGAGTTGGGTGCAATTTTTATATTGTCGCCGATTTTTATCTGGGGTGACAAGAGTGTAATGTCGTTTGAGCATATTTTGGTATTGATGAAATCCTTGTTTGCCCCTTCCTCGCTTACGCCTATTTTGCTGTTTACCCCAACCGTGACCCGTGTGCCAATTAAAGTTTTATAAATATATGCCCCCGATTTTATAACGCTTCCGGGGAAGATAATGGAGTTTTCTACCTTGGCACCCTCTTCGATGGTAACACCCTCAAAGATGACAGAATGGTCAACCTCGCCGTAGATTTCACAACCCTCTGTTATATAACAGCCCGTAAGCTTTGCCTCGGGTGCGATATAGTGGGGTGGCTTAATCGGATTTTTACTGTAAATTCTCCAGGTATCATCATCTAAATTGATGCCCGTATCGTCGTCTAAAAGCTCCATATTTGCTTCCCACAGACTTTGAACCGTGCCGACATCCTTCCAGTAGCCGTCAAATCGGTGTGCAATAAGCTTAAGCCCTGCATCAAGCATTTTCGGAATAATATTTTTACCAAAATCGTTGTCGGAGCTTGGGTCGTTTTCGTCCTCTGTAAGATACTTGCGAAGTACCTCCCAGCTAAAGCAGTAAACCCCCATTGATGCAAGATTGCTCTTGGGATTTTTCGGTTTCTCTTCAAATTCGGTTATGTTGGAATCAGAATCGGTGTTCATAATACCAAAACGGGAAGCCTCGTCCCAAGGCACCTCTATAACCGCAATGGTTGCATCTGCACCCGCCTTTTTATGTTGCTTTATCATTTTGCTGTAATCCATTTTGTATATATGGTCGCCCGAGAGAATTACAACATATTTGGGATTGAACTGTTCGATAAAGCTCAAGTTCTGATAGATTGCATTTGCGGTACCCTTGTACCACTCGCCCTTGTCGGCAGAGGTATAGGGCGGAAGAACATAAACACCGCCGTTTGAGCGGTCGAGGTCCCACGACTGTCCGCTTGCAATATAGGTGTTAAGCTCTAAAGGCTCGTATTGGGTAAGCACCCCGACTGTATCAATGCCCGAGTGGGCACAGTTGCTCAAGGGGAAATCAATAATTCTGTATTTCCCGCCAAAGGGAACGGCGGGCTTTGCAACGCTTTTTGTCAGACTGCCGAGGCGGCTGCCCTGACCTCCTGCCAAAATCATTGCCACACATTCTTTTGCTTTCATAAGTTTGTCCCTTTACCTTTCTGCCCGCAAATTATTAAGTATAGGTTTTTGTCTGCGAGCATTGACAAAAACGAATAATATCGTATGCCTTACGGCTTTTGCCTGAATTTAAGATACATAGCAGTAAGCGGAGGAAGATTAAGCTTGAACGAAAACGGCAAACCGTTCTGCGGTGTTTTTCTTGTTTTACATTTGCGAGAGCCTTTTCCGTCACCGCCAAAGCACTCTCTGTTGGTAGACATAACAACCTCAAGCTCGCCCTCCTCGGGGAAGCCGACAATATAGCCGTCACGCCTTATCGGTGTGAAGTTGATTACAACCGCAATTTTTTCATCACCCGAGGCACTTGCTCTCATAAACGAGAGCACACTGTTATCTCTGTCCTCGGCGTTGAGCCACCTGAACCCGTGCCAATCGCCCTGCTCCCGCTCTATCTCGTAAAATGACGGGTGGCTTTTATAGAATTCGTTAAGAAAAGAGCAGTAATCACGCATTTTGGTGTGAAGCTCGTATTTGTCAAGAACCCAATCAAGCTGTTCTGCATACCGCCATTCTACGAACTGGCCGAATTCTCCGCCCATAAAGAGAAGCTTCTTCCCGGGATGAGAATACATAAATGCAAAGAGCAGACGAAGCTCGGCAAACTTTTCCTCGTAGCTTCCCCACATCTTGTCGAGAAGCGAGCGTTTGCCGTGCACAACCTCATCGTGGGAGAGCGGGAGAATATAGTTCTCTGAAAAAGCGTACATCATCGGGAAGGTAAGCTTGTTGTGGTTGCCCCGTCTGAAAAGGGGGTCGCATTGCATATAGTCGAGGACATCGTGCATCCAACCCATATTCCATTTAAAATTGAACCCAAGTCCGCCCGAGTCGACAGGTGCAGTAACACCGCCCCACGCGGTCGACTCCTCGGCAATCATAAGGACATTGGGAAATCTCTCGAAAACGGCAGTGTTGAGCTTTTGCAAAAAGTCAATCGCCTCGAGGTTTTCCTTTCCGCCGTGCTTGTTCGGAAGCCACTCTCCGTTGTGCCTGTTATAGTCGAGATAGAGCATACTCGAAACTGCATCTACACGCAGACCGTCAATGTGATACTCGCCAAGCCAGAAGAGAGCGTTTGAAATAAGAAACGAAAAAATTTCCGTCTTTGTCCAATCAAATACGAGCGTTCCCCATTCCTTATGCTCACCCCTGCGAGAGTCGGGATGCTCAAAAAGAGGTGTCCCGTCAAAGCGGGCAAGTCCGTGTGCATCTCTTGGGAAATGAGCGGGTACCCAATCCATAATAACACCAATATTGTTTTGGTGACAAGCGTCAATAAACGCCATCAGCTCTGTCGGCTTGCCGTAACGGCTGTTTGCACTGTAATAGCCCGTAACCTGATAGCCCCAGCTTCCGTCGAAGGGGTATTCGCAAATTGGCATAAGCTCTATATGCGTATATCCCATTTTCCTGACATAGGGAATAAGCTCCTCCGCCATTTCGGCATAGGTTAAAAAGCTTCCGTCGTCGTGTGTTTTCCACGAACCAAAGTGCATTTCGTAAATGTTTATCGGCTTGTCATAGGGTGCCGTTTTTTTGCGGTTGTCGAGCCATGCCTTGTCAGACCAGCAATAGTCAAGAGTAGCTGTGACCGATGCGGTGTTGGGGCGAACCTCCGAATAAAAGGCATAAGGGTCTGCCTTGAGGATAATATCGCCTGAACTTGTCTCGATACTGAATTTATAGTTTTGACCTTCCTTGGCACCGGTAAGCGTGACCTCCCATATGCCTGAGGGCTTGTGCTTGTGCATAATTCCCTTTTCTCTGTCCCAATCGTTTGAATCACAAACAACCGAAACGGATTTTGCGTTGGGTGCCCATACCGCAAAGCGATAGCCGTTTTCCGTCTTGTGTGCACCAAGCATACGATAGCTCTCGTAGTTTGTGCCGTTGTTAAAGAGGTACATCGGTGTCTCGTCTATAAAGCCGACGAGAGAACTTGTTTGTTGAGTTTTTTTCTTCATCTGTTAGTCCCCTATTCAAAATATGTATAAAAGCTATCAAAAATTGTTATAATTTATATAGAAATATGGATAATATTTACAATTTATATTATATCACAGATTTTGAATTATGTCATTATAGTTTTATTGAAAATATTGCACAAATAAAACGGACTCTTTTTGTAGAGATTGCAAGGATAAGACAAGCAACACATTTATATTATGCCTGCGTGGAGAAATTTATGCTATTATTAAATACAATGTGATGAGAGAAACGAAAAGTAAAAAGAAAAAAGTCTTGACAATGGGAAAAAAATGTGATATTATGTGTCGGTAAAGCAGAAGCTTGCCGCTTCTCCCCTCAACTTAAGGTGAAAGGGAATTATCTTTTGAATACTTTATATTTAGATGATTGCGGCTGCCTTTTGCGACCGCAATTTTTTTGTGGCAAAAGACTTTTTGGAGGTGTTTTGTTATAGCAAAGCAGGATTTGATGATTAACGAAGAAATCAGGGATAAGGAAGTGCGTTTGATAGGTGCGGACGGCGAACAGCTCGGCATCGTTTCTTCTGATGAGGCTCAAAGACTCGCTGATGAGAAAAATCTCGACCTTGTCAAGATTGCACCCCAGGCGACACCGCCTGTGTGCAGAATTATGGACTATGGTAAGCACAAGTTTGAGCTTGCAAAGAGGGAGAAGGAAAATCGCAAAAATCAAAAGGTCAGCAATGTAAAAGAGGTAAGACTTACCCCGAGTATTGACGACCATGATTTCAACACGAAGCTCAATCAAGCTATAAAATTCCTGAAATCGGGAGACAAGGTTAAGGTTTCTGTTCGTTTCCGCGGTCGTGAAATCACGCACAGCTCTATCGGCCGTGATATTCTCGTTCGTTTCAAGGATGGGGCAGAGGCAGTCGGAACATCTGATTCGGACATTAAGCTTGAGGGCAGAAGCATGGCTATGGTTTTGTCACCGAAAAAGGCTTAAAAGGCTTTAAAATTCCAAAAGGTTAAATTTAAGCAATATAAACGGAAGGAGAGAAATAATATGCCTAAAATCAAAACTCACAGAGGTGCCGCAAAACGCTTTGGCGTTACCAAGAGCGGTAAGGTTAAGAGAGCAAAGGCTTTCAGAAGCCACATTCTTAACAAGAAAACAACTAAGAGAAAAAGACAGCTCAGAAAGGGCGGATACCTTTCAGCTGCAAACGAGGCAACAATCAAGAGTATGATGCCGTACAAATAAGTCGATAGGACTTAACTGAAAATTAGAGAGGAGCTTTTAAAATGGCAAGAGTAAAAGGCGCTATGAAAACACGCGCAAGACATAAGAAAATTTTAAAGCTTGCAAAAGGCTACAGAGGTGCAAAGAGCAAGCTTTTCAGAACTGCAAACCAGGCAGTAATGAAGTCCCTGACTTATGCGTACAGAGACAGAAAGGCAAAGAAGAGAGAATTCAGACAGCTCTGGATTGCCCGTATCAATGCAGCCGCTCGTATGAACGGCATCAGCTACAGCAAGTTTATGAATGGTCTTAAGAACAAGGGTATTGAAATCAACAGAAAGATGCTTGCAGAAATCGCAGTATCAGACCCTGAAGCATTCAAGAGTCTTGTTGACCAGGTTAAATAAAATATAAGGATTTACAAAGGTTCTTCTGCGTCGCCCGCGTGCGTACGCGAAGAATCTTTTGTGTATTTTGTGTCACAAAGTACACAAGGGGCGTTTGCCCGAAAATATTAAACACAGAGTAGGTGCCTATGCGTAGACCGAAGCTTTCTTGGTCAAAAGTGCCGTCTGCACAGGGAGTTGGCAGGCGGACGAAGTGCAAAAAAGTTGCCGCGGTATAGGTATCGCATCCCGCTGTTGTTCACAACGAAATACCTCTTTTGTTGTGCTCAACCGTGATATGCACAGCTTTATTTTAAGGAGGTATATATATGCAGAACTTTATTACAGGCTTTGACGGTGCTATGGATTTTGCCAAGGGTGTTATACGGGGCATAATCTCGCCGATTGAGGCGTTTTTAAGCATTTTCTCAAATTTCTGGGTCGGTGCACTGCTTATTTTGTTGGTGTTTGCGATTGTGCTGATAATCAATATTTTAAACCACGGCACCGAATTTTCACGGACAATTAAAAAACCGAAAACAATGGTTATATGTGCAATGATGATTGCACTCAATGTAATTTTAGGATACATAGGATATGATTTTACCGCTTATTTAAGGGTTGGGTTCGGGTTTGTTACGCTTCCTGTGACTACAATGCTTTTCGGACCTCTTGTAGGGTGTGTGACGGGAATTTTGCAGGACATTGTAAGCTTTGCCCTAAAGCCGACGGGAGGATATCTTTTTACCCTTACAATCAATGTCGGGATAAGCGGAATGATATATGGTGCGATGCTGTATAAAAAGGAGATAACCTTTTGGAGGGTATTGCTAACCAAGCTGATTATTATTGTTGTTGTTAACATACTTTTGAACTCGATTGCACTCGCACCGACAGTCGGCAGCGGGCTTGTCGGGATTTTGCCGTCAAGAATAATCAAGAATGTTTTATTGCTTCCCATACAGTCGGTGGTCGTTTATGCATTGCTCAAGATGATAAAGCACAGGGTAAAGCCCCGTGTTTAGCAGGAGATAGCTTTATGATTACAAGAATTACAAGCCGTGATAACAAAATACTCAAGACTGTCCGCTCGCTTCATCGCAAGAAGGGGCGTTTGCAGACGGGACTTTACTTTGCCGAGGGGACAAGGCTTGTCGGCGAGGCTCTTTCGTATGCAGAGAAGAGCGTTCGCCTTGTGCTTGTGTCGGAGAGCTATATGTCAGGCAACAGTGAGTATGTCATAGGGCTTGAGAAAGCGGGCAAATGTGTCTATGTTGCGGATGACAAGCTGTTCGGCGAGATATGCGACACCGAAACCCCGCAGGGAATTGCGGTTGTGCTTGAAATCCCCCGGGAGGAAGATGTGGATTTTTCGTCGCTGAAATATGTGCTGGTCCTCGATGGAGTAGCAGAGCCGGGGAATATGGGTACGATTATCCGTACCGCAGAGGCGTCGGGAATTGAGGCAATATGTCTTATGCCCGGTTGTGTTGATGTATACAGCCCAAAGGTAGTGCGTGCATCAATGGGCTCGGTGCTTCGGACAAGCTTTGTTACCTCGTCTTTAGAGACGGTCAGTGAGCTTAAAAGCAACGGCTTTGAGGTGGTGACAACGGCACTGCACAATTCCTGCCCGATAGAGCAGGCAGGGGATGTAAGCAAAAGGGCGATAGTAATTGGAAACGAGGCAAACGGTGTATCAGATGAGGTGTTGTCTGCGTCTGATAAATCTGTCAGAATAGAAATGAGTGGCAAGGTGGAATCGCTGAATGTTGCGGTTGCATCGGGGATTGCCATGTATATGCTTCGCCCTCGTTAAGGGGAGAGAGTTATGGAATACGCAAACGAGCTTTTATACAAGCTGTGGCTCGCTATTGTGTGCAAGCACAATCCCGAGCTTATAAATCGCTATATACAAAAGTATGGCAGTGCAGAGAATATCTATAATTTAAACAACAAGGGCAAGCCGCAACGAAGTGTATTTGTCTCCAGAATTGAGTCTGCAAAGCGTTCGCTTGAGCCTGCAAGACAACTGCTTGAGGATTGCAGACGAAAGGGGATAGAGGTTGTTTCGATTGATGATGAGAGATACCCCGAGAGACTCAGGCAGATGTTCTGTCCGCCTCAAATTTTGTATGTAAAGGGGACACTTCCCGAGTTTGATAAGCTCGTTTGTATTGCGATTGTCGGCTCGAGGGATTGCTCGGATTATAGCAGAGAGTTTGCAAACAAGCTCTCGTTTGACCTTGCAAAGAGCGGTGCTCTTGTAGTCAGCGGTATGGCTCTTGGCGTAGACGCCTCGGCACATACAGGGGCGTTGTCTGCGGGACATATTACGGTTGCAACTCTTGCAGGCGGTGCAGATGTGATTTATCCCAAGCCAAATGCTATGCTTTACTCTCAAATTCTTGAAAGAGGTGCCGTTATATCAGAGCAACCGCCGGGAACAATCGGTAAGGGCAGCTTTTATTCACAAAGAAACAGAATTATGGTAGGTCTGTCAAACGGGGTTGTAATAACCGAGGGCAGAGAGAAGAGCGGAACAAAAATCACTGCAAATTGGGCGAGCGAGGCAAACAGAGATGTTTTTGCTGTTCCCGGCAAGCCGTGTGATAAGGGGGCAGAGCTCCCAAACAAGCTCATCAAGGACAGTGCAAAGCTTATTACCTCGGCAGAGGATATAATAGAAGAGTATATTTCGGTATATTCAAACGAGCTGAAATACGGGATTGAGCTTATAAACTGTGATACCATACCTAAAATGCAAAAGAGCAAGAGCGGTATCTTACAGCTTGTGGCAGAGGGCAGGGTAGAGGAAATTCAAAAGTCCCAAAAGCCTGATTTTGAAAAATACAATGAGAAACAGAGAATAGTACTTGAATACTTATATAATAATAACGAAGCAGTTCACATAGACGACCTTTCAAGAGAGTGTAATATTGAGACAACCGAGATGAGCTTTTTGATAATAGAATTACTTATGGAGAGGGCAATAAAGGAATATCCGGGAGAATATTACGGTATATTATAGTGCATGCGAACAGTGCTGATAAAAAAACAGGAGGAAGGATTTATGGCCGAGAGCAAGGCAGGCAAGCGTGCTTCTGCAAAGAGATTGGTTATAGTGGAGTCGCCGACCAAGGTGGAGTCCATAAAAAAATATTTAGGAAGCGGATACGACATAGAGGCAACTATGGGACATGTCCGCGACCTTCCCAAGAGTGATATAGGCGTGGAAGTTGATAATAATTTTGAGCCAAAATATATTACAATAAGAGGCAAGGGGGATTTGATTGCCAAGCTGAAAAAGAAGGCAAAGACGGCATCGAAGGTTTACCTTGCAACCGACCCTGACCGCGAGGGTGAGGCGATTTCGTGGCATCTTTCAAATGTGCTCGGGATTGACCCGGGCAGCGATTGCCGAATTACCTTTAATGAAGTAACAAAGGATGTTGTAAAAGAGGCTATAAAAGAGGCGAGACCGATTGATATGGACCTTGTTGATGCACAACAGATGCGGCGTGTGCTTGACAGAATTGTCGGATACAAGATAAGTCCGCTTCTTTGGAAAAAGGTAAAAAAGGGTCTCAGTGCGGGAAGAGTACAGTCGGTGGTTGTCCGTCTTATAGTGGACAGAGAAAGAGAGATAGAGGCGTTTGACCCTGAGGAATATTGGACAATAGATTTAAAGCTTACCAACGAAAACGGCAAGCTTCCGTTTAAGGCTAAGTTTTTCGGTACGGCAGAGGGCAGAAAAATACCTCTTTCAAACGAGGAGAAGACCCTCTCAATCGTGGATGAGTTAAAGACGGCAGAATATTCTGTCAAAGTAATTACAAGAAAAGAGACAAAGAGAAAGAGTGCCCCGCCCTTCACGACAAGTACACTTCAGCAGGAAGCGTCAAGAAAGCTTAATTTTACATCAAAACGAACTATGCTTGCGGCACAACAGCTTTATGAAATGGGCTATATAACATATATGAGAACTGACTCGCTCAGGATTTCTGCAGTTGCACAGAGTGAGGCGAGGGATTATATTGCAAAAAATTACGGTGATGTATTTGTTCCAAAGACCCCAAAGCAGTATCGGGCAAAGAAGAGTGCACAGGACGCCCACGAGGCAATAAGACCGACTGTTATAGAGAACAGCCCCGAGAAGCTTAAGGATAAGCTTAAGGCAGACCTTTATAAGCTATATCGTCTTATCTGGCTCAGATTTATGGCGAGCCAGATGACCGATGCGGTTGTTGATATGATATCCGCAGATATTACTGCGGGGAAATATCTTGTGCGTGCAAGCGGAAGCGAGGTTAAGTTTGCAGGCTTTACCACGCTTTATGTAGAGGGCAGAGACGAGGAGGAGGAAAAGACCTCAAAGCTTCCTAACCTTTCCGAGGGGCAGGCTCTTAAATTAAGCGAAATAGAGCCAAACCAGCACTTTACACAACCGCCCCAGCGTTTTACCGAGGCAACGCTTGTAAAGACGATGGAGGAGGAGGGCATCGGCAGACCGAGCACCTATGCACCGACGATTGCGACAATATCGGCAAGAGGCTATGTTGCAAGAGACGGCAAATCCCTCTATCCGACCGAGCTTGGCTTTGTTGTTACAGATATTATGAAAGAAAATTTCTCTGATATTGTAGATGTTGAGTTCACCGCCAAAATGGAGGACGAGATTGAGGATGTTGCAAGCGGTAAGGTCGATTGGAAAGCAATGATAAGCGAGTTTTATTTACCCTTTAAGCAGACTCTTGACGAGGCGGAGGGCAAAATCGGCAATATTGAGATAAAGGACGAGGAATCTGACGAAATCTGTGAAAAATGCGGCAGAAAAATGGTGTATAAGCAGGGCAGATTTGGGAAATTCCTTGCCTGCCCGGGCTTCCCTGAATGTCGCAACACCAAGGCGATTGTAGAGACAATAGCTGCAAAATGCCCAAAATGCGGCGGTGGGGTAACGGTTCGTAAATCGAAAAAGGGCGTAGTTTTCTATACCTGTGAAAACAGTCCGAAATGCGATTTTATTTCATGGAACGAGCCGACAGACGAAAAATGTCCTGAGTGTGGAAGCAGCCTGATGAAGGTCAGAGCTTTCCGGGGCAGAGGACCGATAACCTACAAGTGCTTTAACGAGGAGTGCGGCTTTGAAAAAAAGCCCTCAAAGAAATAGGAGACAAAAAAGGCGAAAAAATATTTGAGCCTTGATACAGAGATGATATTGACAAACGACTTTAACCGCACAGCTCAAGCGGTAAAAGAGTTCGCATAACGAAACGGATTGATAAAATGGATATAAAAATAATAGGTGCAGGACTTGCGGGATGCGAAGCGGCGTGGCAGGCGGCAGAGCTTGGGGCAAAGGTCACGCTTTGCGAAATGAAACCCGAAAAACATTCGCCTGCACATAAAAGCGATGGATTTGCAGAGCTTGTTTGCAGTAACTCTTTGCGTGCCGACGGCATTTATAATGCGGTTGGTCTTCTAAAAGAAGAAATGCGGCTTATGAACTCTTTGATTATGTATTGTGCAGACGCGACAAGCGTTCCTGCAGGCGGGGCACTTGCGGTCGACAGAGAAGGCTTTTCAAGGCTTGTGACCGAGAAAATTCTTGCCCACCCGAACATTGAGGTAAGCTGGGGAGAGGTAACAGAAATTGACCCCGACGAATATACGATTGTTGCGGCAGGACCTCTTGCGTCAGACGCACTTGCAGAAGAAATTAAGAGGCTTACGGGAAGTGAATATCTGCATTTTTTTGATGCGGCGGCACCGATTGTAGAGTTTGGCAGTATTGATATGAATATTGCGTTTTGTGCGGCACGGTATGGCAAGGGCGGTGCAGATTATATCAACTGCCCGATGAACAGGGAGGAATACCTTGCCTTCTGGCGGGAGCTTGTTTCGGCAGAGGCTGCACCCGTGCACGGCGGAATAGACAACCCCAAGGTTTTTGAGGGGTGTATGCCGATAGAAATTATGGCGTCAAGAGGCGAGGATACGATGAGGTTCGGACCGCTGAAGCCCGTCGGGCTTACCGACCCGAGAGATAATTCAAGGCCTTATGCGGTGGTTCAGCTTCGCAGGGATAATGCGGTTGGAAGTATGTATAACATTGTCGGATTTCAGACCCATCTTAAGTTTGGCGAGCAAAAGAGGGTTTTCTCTATGATACCCGGACTTGAAAATGCAGAATTTGTCCGCTATGGTGTTATGCACAGAAACACATATATAAATTCACCTGCTCTGCTTGACAACACATATAGAATGCGGAAATACAGCAAGGTTTACTTTGCAGGACAGATTACGGGAGTTGAGGGATATGTTGAATCGGCTTCGTCGGGACTGCTTGCGGGCAGAAATGCGGTGCTTTCGATAAACGGAGAGGAACCGCTCGGGCTTGATGCAAAAACCGCAATCGGGGCACTTTCGATGTATATATCAAACGAAAGCATTACAAATTTCCAGCCTATGAATGTAAATTTTGGAATAATGACAGACCTCGGTGAGAGAATAAAGGACAAAAAAGAAAAGGCAGAACGGTTTGCAAACCGAAGCCTTGAAATTATAAGAGCGATATAAAAAAGTGACATTTAAAAAACAGACCAAAAATATGACGACGGGGTCCGCGTGAATTGATTGTGAGGGTTTTGATATGACGGCAGAGGATATAAAAAAATATTCAAGAGAGGTTGGCTATGTTGCAGTTGGGTATGTTTCGCCCGATTTAGGGTCGGAGGAAACCTATCCCGAATATATTGAGCAAGAGGTCAACAGATGTGTAGCCGAAATAAAGTCAAAGCAGAGTGACAGCAGCATCACATTCGGGTTTATGACGGATATTCATTATTCGCACACATTTAATCATAACATAAGAATGACCCGTACAATGAATGCGTACCGTGAGATTGCGAGGCAAACAGGGGTTGATATGCTTATCCTTGGCGGGGATTATACAAACGATGGCGTAAAGGCGTACAAGGAAAATAATTATCGTGAGCTTCGGGCACATTTCTCGGGGATAAAATATTATCCTGCCAACGGAAATCACGACGATAATTCAATATGGGACCTTTGGCAGGAATATCCGAAATCATACAACCATTTGTCTCTTGAAGAGATTTATAACATATTTTATAACCATCTTCCCTCTCTCGGTGCGAGCTTTGATAAGAGAAAGGATGGCCTGTATTATTACATAGATGATAGTGTAAACAGATTCAGATACATATTTTTAGACTCTAATGATATAGAAACAAAGTATGACGATGGCGGAAAGCTTATATACACAAAGCAACATACCTTTGCCTATTCAAAGGAGCAGCTCGACTGGCTGACGACTGATGCTCTCGGGGATATGGAGACGGGTTGGAGCGTGGTTGTGATTACACATACGGCGGCCAATTATGATATGCCTCTGACGGGTGAGGATAAAAACATTTCTGTTTTAAACGAGATACTCGGTAAGTACAAGACAGGCGGGAAAATAGAGGGAATATTCAACGAGGGCGAGTTTGAGGTGTCGCTTTGTGTTGATTTTTCAAAGCGTAGCCGCGGCGAGCTTATCGGTGTATTTTCGGGACATCAGCACGATGACCGAGTTTATATAAGCGGGGAGAAAATTCCCTATATTTTTCGTGCAAACACGATTATGTATAATACAAGGCTGCCGAGAATTGATGGCGAAAAGTCAGAAATTTTGTTTGACTTTGTCACGATAGACAAAAAAGCGGGCAAAATCTATATTACGCGTGTTGGTGCAGGAGAGGGAACAGAGGTCGATTACAGATAGGGGCGAAGGCTTTTTGGGGCTATGATAGAGAAGAAGTTAAGAAAGTATATCTTATCAAATGTTGTTGCAATGACGGGAATTTCTCTTTACATTCTCGCAGACACATTTTTTATTGCTCAAGCAGGCGGAACAAACGGAATAACGGCACTTAATCTGGTTTTGCCGATATATTCTGTTATATATGGATTGGGTGCGATGATTGGCATAGGCTCGGCTACGAGATATGCTCTTCACAAGTCCTTTGGGGCAACTGATACCGATGAATATTTTTCAAGCTCGCTTATTTGGACACTTGCGGTAAGTCTTATTTTTGTGATTGCGGGGATTTTCTGTCCAGAACAGATATTGCGGTTTATGGGTGCAGATACGACGATTATGGAGGTTGGATTTCCTTACATCAGGATTGTTTTGTGTTTTGCTCCGTTTTTTATGGTCAACTATACCTTTACCGCATTTGTGCGAAACGATGGTGCACCCGCTGTTGCTATGACTGCGACGCTGATTAGCGGAATTTTCAACATAGTATTTGACTACATACTTGTGTTTCCGCTCGGTCTCTCAATGGTCGGGGCGGCACTTGCGACGGGAATTTCGCCGCTCGTCAGTATGGGAATTTGTATGTTTCATTATTTATCAAAGAAAAACACGGTTAAGCTTCTGCTGAAAAAACCATCGATAAAAAGAGCGGTATATTCGTGTAAGCTTGGTGTTGTTGCCTTTGTCGAAGAAATTTCGAGCGGAATTACAACAATGACATTTAATTTTTTATTGCTTTCACTCGGCGGAAATGTTGCGGTTGCTGCCTATGGCGTAATTGCAAACATTGCGATTATTGCGATTGCACTATTCAACGGAATATCGCAGGGGCTTCAACCGCTTGCGAGCGAGGCACACGGCAGTGGCGACGAGGTATCCGAGAAGAGAATTTACAAGCAATCGCTTAAAATCGGCGGAGTGATTTCTGCTTGTCTTATTGTGGCGGTTATGATTTTTGCAGATAAAATCATTGCGATTTTCAACACCGAGAATTCTCTTGAGTTGTCTATGCTTGCAAGGGTTGGAATGAGAGTATACTTTGCAGGCTTTATATTTGCAATAATAAATATTGTAACTGCGGGATTTTGTTCCGCGACGGGCAGAGCGAGAGAATCGGCATTTATCTCGCTTTCAAGAGGTATTGTTGCAATAGTTCTGTTTGCAATACTGCTCTCAAAGGCTTTCGGTGTCCTTGGCGTGTGGCTTGCATTTCCTGCGGCGGAGCTCTTTACTCTTGCTGCATCAAGAGTGCTGATAAAAAAATCCCGAAAAGTGTTGACAAAATAAAACAGGTGTGATATAATATACAGAAATTAAAAAAGCTATGACGAAGACGGTTGAGTCGTATGAGCTTAAGAGAGTCGGTGGTTGCTGCGAACCGATAGCTTGTCCTCTCAAATACCTATCACTTCCGAGCTGAAAGGCTGAACATTTCATATTATTAAGCCTTTTCGTGATTGCTGCGTAAATGCATATGGGTTGCTTGACCCGAAGAGTGGCGGATATATCCGCAATTTGAGTGGTACCGCGAGTGAATAAAGTTAATTCACCCGTCTCAAAGTTTTACTTTGGGATGGGTTTTTTTATTTTAAATTTAAAGGAGGAATGTAAAATGGCTACGGTCGAAACAAGTAAACTTATGGAGGTGGCTCAGCGAATTCACGAGATGCGTGAAATTTTCGGGTTTACTGCTGAAGAAATGGCACAAAAGACAGATGTCAGTACAGAGGAATATGTAAAGTATGAATCGGGCGAGCTTGATTTCCCGTTTACATTTATACACAAGTGTACGCTTGCCTTTGGGGTTGGCGTAAGCGACCTTCTGGAGGGCAAAAGTGCAAATCTTTTGTCATATACCGTTACGAGAAAGGGTGCGGGACAGCAGACCGCCAAGGAGGAGGGAATCGTTATTCAGAACCTTGCTCCGAACTTCAGAAAGAAAATATCAGAGCCTTATTTTGTACGCTATGAATATAACGAGGCACTTCAGGATAAGCCTATTCACCTTACAAAGCATTCCGGTCAGGAGTTTGATTATATTATAAGCGGAGAGCTTAAAATTCAGGTGGGTGACCACATTGAACATCTGAAAGAGGGCGACTGTATTTATTATGACAGTTCAACCCCTCATGGTATGATTGCAGTCGGCGGAAAAGACTGTGAGTTCTGTGCAATAGTTCTTCCCGGAGAGGATACAAAAGAATCAGAAGTTAGAGAAAGTGTTGCTTCGCTTCGACCTACCACAAAACTTGTCTGCGAGAAGTTTATTGAAATGACGGAGAGTGCACCCGGTGTACTTGATAAAATCAGGTTTAAGAATACGGAGAGCTTTAACTTTGGATTTGATGTAGTTGATGCTATCGCAAATAAATATCCAGATAAGCTTGCTATGCTTCATCTTGACAGAGATAAAAAAGAGAGAAGATTTACATTTAAAGATATTAAGAAGGAGTCTGCGAGATGTGCAAACTATTTCAGGTCGCTCGGAATACAAAGGGGTGACAAGGTAATGATTGTTTTAAAGCGTCATTATCAGTTCTGGTTTGCAATGGTTGCACTTCATAAGATTGGTGCGGTTGCTATTCCTGCGACTCATCAGCTTAAAGAGCACGACTTTGAGTACAGATATACTGCGGCAGATGTTTCGGCTATTGTTTGCACGGTTGATGACGGCGTTCCTGCAATCGCACAAAGGGCGGCTGAAAACTGCCCGAGTGTAAAGACCTTTGTTTCAGTTGGCGGCAGTGTAGAGGGCTGGCACGATTTTGATGCAGAGTATGGTATGTTTTCAAGCAACTTTGAGAGAAATGAGGATTGCTCCTGCGGAGATGATGCTGCACTTATGTTCTTCTCCTCGGGGACTACCGGCAATCCCAAGATGGTTCAGCACAAGCACACCTATGCTCTCGGCCATTTTGTAACAGCCAAATATTGGCATTGCTGCGAAAGAGACGGACTCCACTTTACGATTTCGGATACCGGCTGGGGCAAATCTCTCTGGGGCAAGCTCTACGGTCAATGGCTATGCGAGGGGGCTGTGTTTGTCTATGACTTTGACAGATTTGATGCAACCGACCTTTTGCCTATGTTTGCAAAGTATCAGATAACTACCTTCTGTGCACCGCCTACCATGCTGCGTATGATGATAAAAGAGGATTTGTCAAAGTACGATTTGTCCTCAATCCATCATATGACAACTGCGGGCGAGGCACTTAACCCCGAGGTATACAAGCAATTCAAGGCAGCGACAGGACTTAAGATAATGGAGGGATTCGGGCAGACAGAAACTACCCTTATCATAGCAAACCTTTATGGAACAAAGCCTAAAGTCGGTTCTATGGGTAAAGCTTCTCCGCAATACAGCATTGATATAGTTGACCCTGACGGGAACTCTGTGCCCACAGGCGAGACGGGCGAAATTGTTGTCAGACTCGACGAGGGCACTCCTGTTGGACTATTCTCCTGCTACCTCAATGACGAGGAAAAAATGGAGGAGTGTATGAGAGACGGTATGTATCATACAGGTGATACTGCGTGGCGAGACGAGGACGGATTTTTCTGGTATGTCAGCCGTATCGACGATGTTATCAAGTCCTCGGGCTATCGTATAGGGCCTTTTGAAATTGAGAGCGTTATTATGGAGCTTCCGTATGTTTTGGAGTGCGGAGTATCGGCTGCCCCCGATGAGCTTAGAGGACAGATTGTTAAGGCGAGCGTGGTTCTTGTAAAGGGAACTGAACCGACTGAAGAGCTGAAGAAGGAAATACAGAATTATGTAAAAGAGCATACCGCCCCATACAAATATCCGAGGCTTGTTGTGTTCAAAGACGAGCTTCCCAAAACGATAAGCGGAAAAATTCAGAGAAACAAGTTATAATATTTACAAAAATATTGACAAAATAATCGGTTTGTGATATAATTCTAAAAAACTTATAAAAGCGTTGACGAAGAGTGCTCGGGAATTGGTTTCTCAAGAGAGGCGATGGTTGGTGAAAATCGCTGAAAACAATCCCGTTGTCTGTAGCTTCTGAGCTGGGAGGAAGAAAACATTGAGGATGTGAGTAGAACCTTCCCGTGATTGCTGCGTAAATGCATAGGGGTTATTTGACCTCGAGAGGGGCAGTTGGTTACAACTGCAATTTGAGTGGTACCGCGGGTTTACATGGCTCGTCTCAAAGAATTATATCTTTTGAGACGGGCTTTTTTCGTCTCAGAAACGGAGGAATGTATAGTGCAAACTATGACAGAGATTGATTACAAAATTCAGGAAATCGCGGGTCGTATAAGAGAGCTTCGCGAGATTATGAGCCTTTCTGTTGAAGAAATGGCACAAAAGACGGGAGTCCGTGAAGAGGAGTATATTAACTGCGAAAACGGTCAGATGGACCTAAACTTTGCATTTCTCTACAGATGTTCACTTGCCTTTAATGTCGATGTAATGGATATTATAGAGGGCAGCAGTCCTACACTTAAATCTTATACCCTGACAAGAAGAGGTGAGGGACAAAGAATAGAACAGGCACACGGAATGACCTATTTTAACCTTGCCCCTGCTTTTAAAAAGAGAATTGCAGAGCCTCTTTATGTTTGCAGTAAATTCAGCGAAGAGGCACAAAAGCAGGATATAGAGCTGACAACTCATACGGGTCAGGAATGTGATATTGTTGTAGATGGCTTTCTCAAGGTGCAGATAGGCGACCATACTGAAATTCTCGGACCGGGGGACAGTATTTATTATGACAGTTCAACCCCCCACGGGATGATTGCAGTAAACGGAAGCGATTGTAGCTTTTATGCTATTGTACTCAATCCGACGGGTGAGAAAATACCCGAGCTTCAACCTATGAAGAAGCAGATGGTAAAGCCTGTTGAGAAGGATAAGAAACAGCGGGTTTACACCAATTTCATTGATACGGTTGAGGATGAAAACGGAACACCGATATCCATAAAGTTTAAGAATACGGAAAGGTTTAATTTTGCCTACGATGTAGTAGACGAGATTGCAAGGAAACAGCCTGACAAGACCGCGATGGTTCATGTTTCTGACAAGGAGGTGGCAACCACCTTTACCTTTGAGGATATGAAAAAGAACTCAAACCGTGCGGCGAACTACTTTAAGTCACTCGGCATTAAAAAGGGCGACAGAGTAATGCTTGTTCTGGGCAGACATTACCAATTCTGGTATGCGGTGCTTGGACTTCACAAGCTTGGTGCGATTGCAATTCCTGCTATGAACCAACTTCTTGAGCATGATTTTGAATATCGCTTCAATGCGGCGGGAGTAAGTGCGATTATCTGTACTGCAAAAGGCGATGTTGCAAATCAGGTAGATATTGCGTCAGAGAAATGCCCGCAGCTTGTAAATAAAATAATAGTTGACGGAGAGCGTGAGGGTTGGAGAAGCTTCGACGAGGAATATACACTCTTCAGCACTCATTTTGACAGAACCGCGGATACCCCCTGTGGTGATGACACAATGCTGATGTTCTTTACCTCGGGAACGACAGGGTATCCTAAAATTGCAGTTCACAGCTTTAAATATCCTCTCGGTCATTTCCATACCGCAAAATATTGGCATAATGTTGACCCTGACGGACTTCACTTTACCATATCTGATACGGGCTGGGCAAAGGCTATGTGGGGAAAGCTTTACGGTCAATGGCTCTGCGAGGCAGCAACCTTTGTATATGATTTTGACAGATTTAATGCGGCGGAAATTCTGCCCAAGTTTGCAGAGCATCATATAACCACCTTCTGTGCACCGCCTACAATGCTTCGAATGATGGTTAAAGAGGATATATCAAAGTATGACCTCTCTTCTGTTCAGCATATGTCAACTGCGGGCGAGGCTCTCAACCCCGAGATATACCGCCAATTTGAAAAGGCGACAGGGCTTCAGATAATGGAGGGCTTTGGTCAGACCGAGAGTACTATGATTATAGGCAATATGAGAGGTGCCGACCATAAAATCGGTGCTATGGGCAAGCCTGCACCTATATATGACATCAGTCTTGTAGACTCTGACGGAAACCCCGTAAAGACGGGACAACCGGGTGAGATTGTAGTCAATGTCAAGGACGGTGCACCCTGCGGATTGTTTACTGGATATTATCAGGACAAAGAAAAAACCGATGAGGTATGGCACGACGGATATTATCATACGGGTGATATTGCCTGGTGTGATGAGGATGGATTTTTCTGGTATGTCGGCAGAGTTGATGATGTAATTAAGTCGTCAGGCTATCGCATTGGTCCTTTTGAAATAGAGAGCGTTATTATGGAGCTTCCCTATGTTTTGGAGTGCGGAGTATCTGCTGCACCTGATGAGGTAAGAGGTCAGGTTGTAAAGGCCAGCATCGTGCTTGTAAAGGGAACCGAGCCGACAGAGGAGCTTAAAAAAGAAATACAGAACTATGTCAAAGAGCATACAGCACCATATAAATATCCGAGAATAGTTGTCTTCAAAGATGAGCTTCCCAAGACAACAAGCGGAAAAATACAGAGGAACAAGCTATAACCGAATGCAAGTAACCCAAACCCGCCTGAAACGGCGTAATTTAGGTATCTTTCGGTTTGTCATCTTTGTAAGGCACCAGCCTTACTGCATCTTCCGCACCAAAATCTACTCAAAATTCCATCCGTTTCGGGTCGAAGAATTTTTAGAGTGAGAATTTTTGGGTTACGCAAGGCAAAAACGCAGATAATCCTGACGGATTATCGAGTATTTTAATACTTTGAGAGCGAAAATTCGCCTCTAAAAATCGTGGTTTGAATTATTTGCTTTTGGTTAAGGTGGTGTTTTATGGATAAAAGAATAATAATAGTGTCGGGGCATTACGGCAGCGGAAAGACAAACATTGCCGTAAATTTTGCACTTGACCTGAAGGACAAATATGATAAGGTTACTATTGCGGATATTGATATTGTAAATCCGTATTTTCGGACAAAGGACAGCGAAAAGCTTTTTGAAGAAAAGGGAATTCGTCTTATTTGTTCTGAATATGCAAACACAAACATTGATATTCCTGCACTTCCGCAGGAAATATATTCTGTTACGGATGACAAAACACAACGATGTGTGCTTGATGTCGGCGGTGATGAAAGAGGGGCACTTGCCCTTGGCAGAATTGCCCCCGCAATTCTTGAGGAAAATGATTTTGAGATGCTTTATGTTGTAAATATGTATAGACCGCTAACGGCGGATGCGGCGTCTGCTATAGAGGTAATGAGAGAGATTGAGGCGGCCTGCAGGCTAAAGTTTACAAAGCTTATAAACAACTCAAACATTGGTTCAGAAACAACGCCCGAGGATGTCTTGAAATCAATAAGCTATGCAGAGGAAATATCCGAAAAGACAGATATACCAATTCTGTTTACAACGGTAGAGCAAACCTTGCTCGCACCGCTAAAAAATAAAATTAAAAATCTGTACCCTCTTTCGATACAGAGAAATCAAGTAAAGGAGAGTTTGTAAATGGCTGTACTTACATTTAATACTGACAAGTGTAAAGGCTGCGGCTTGTGCGTTGATGCGTGCCCCAAGGGCGTGCTCGCACTCGCTGCAGACAAGATTAACAAAAAGGGACATCATCCGGTAGAGGCGGTAAATCCCGATGCGTGCATCGGATGTGCTTTTTGTGCAACGATGTGTCCTGATTGCATAATTAAGGTGGAAAGGTGAGTGAGATAAAATGGCAGATAAGGTTTTGATGAAAGGAAACGAGGCAATAGCAGAAGCAGCTATCGCTGCAGGTTGCCGTCATTATTTTGGTTATCCTATTACCCCGCAGACAGAGATTGCGGCGTATATGGCAAAGAGAATGCCGAAAATCGGCGGAACATTTCTTCAGGCAGAAAGTGAGATTGCAGCAATCAATATGGTATATGGTGTTGCAGCAACGGGCAAGAGGGTTATGACATCTTCTTCAAGCCCCGGAATATCACTCAAGGGAGAGGGTATCTCCTACCTTGCAGGTGCAGACCTACCGTCACTTATAGTAAATGTTCAACGCGGCGGCCCTGGTCTTGGCGGAATTCAACCATCACAATCTGACTATTTTCAGGCTACAAAGGGCGGTGCACACGGCGATTTTCATATGATAGTTCTCGCACCGTCGTCTGTTCAGGAAATGGCAGACCTTACGGTTAAAGGCTTTGACCTTGCTGACAAGTACAGAATGACAACTATGATACTTGCAGACGGCACAATGGGTCAGATGATGGAGGCTGTTTCGCTTGATTATGAAGCAGGCGAGCAGATAGAAAAGCCTTGGGCAACTACGGGAACACAGATGAAGAGAGAGCATAATATTGTAAACTCGCTCTTCCTTGCACCCGAGGAATTGGAAAAGACTAACTTTGAGAGATTTGAGAGATATGAAACAATCAAACAAAACGAGGTTATGTATGAGGAATATATGATGGAGGATGCAGAAATCTGCGTTGCGGCATTTGGAATCGCAGCGAGAGTTTCTAAATCTGCCATCAACGAAGCGAGAAAGAAGGGTATCAAGGTTGGTATGATAAGACCGATTACACTCTGGCCCTTCCCTGAGAAGCAGTTTGCAAAGGCTGCAGAGAAGGTTCACACATTTATCTCTGTTGAGCTTTCTATGGGACAGATGATAGAGGATATCAAGCTCTCTACAAACGGGGCAAAGGTTGAGCTTTGCAACAGAGCAGGCGGTATTATACCCTCGCCTGAGCAGGTACTCGCTTCGATTGAAAATGCACAAAAATGCGGAGGTGACAGATAATGGTAGTATTTGATAAACCAAAAGCACTTGCGGAGGTGTCTATGCACTACTGCCCGGGCTGTACTCACGGAATAGTACACCGTCTTGTAGCTGAGGTTATAGACGAGCTTGGCATAGAGGGCAAGACAATAGGGATAGCCCCCGTTGGATGCTCTGTTATGGCATATAATTATTTTAACTGTGATATGATAGAGGCGGCACACGGCCGTGCCCCCGCGGTTGCTACAGGTGTTAAGCGTTCTCTTCCTGAAAACATCGTGTTTACATATCAGGGCGATGGCGACCTTGCGTCAATCGGAATGGCGGAGACGGTTCACTCGGCGGCAAGAAACGAAAACATAACGATTATATTTATAAACAACGCAATCTATGGTATGACGGGCGGACAGATGGCACCGACATCTCTTCCAGGACAGATTACACAGACCTCGCCTTACGGACGCGATGTAACCCAGTGCGGATACCCGATTAAGGTCAGCGAGATGCTCTCTCAGCTTGACGGACCTGAATATATAGAGCGTGTAGCTGTAAACAATGTAAAGAATGTAAAGAACGCAAAGAAGGCTATAAAGAAGGCGTTTGAAAATCAGGTAGAGGGCAAGGGCTTCTCTCTCGTTGAAGTTGTTTCAAGTTGTCCCACCAACTGGGGTCTTACACCCAAGGCGGCACTTGAATGGGTTGAAGAAAAGATGATTCCTTATTATCCTCTCGGGGTGTATAAGGACCGCTCAAATACGAAATAAGGAGGGAATTTTCTATGAGCACAACACAGTATTTATTTGCAGGTTTTGGTGGACAGGGAATATTGTTTGCGGGTAAATTCCTTGCTTATAAGGGATTGACAGACGGCGAGAATGTAAGCTGGCTTCCGTCATACGGCCCTGAAATGCGTGGCGGAACTGCAAGCTGCAGCGTAATTGTAAGCGACGATGCAATCGGCTCGCCTATTGTTTCAAAGCCTGATGTTTTGATTGCTATGAACCTGCCGTCTCTTGATAAGTACGAGGACAGCGTTGTAGGCGGCGGTACAATCTATGTTGACTCTACTCTTATAGAGCGTAAGGTTAAAAGAGACGATGTCAAGGTTTGCTACATTCCTGCAACAAAGCTGGCGTCTGACAATGGCTATCCTACTCTTGCAAATATGATTATAATGGGCAAGGTCCTCGCTGACAACGGCGAGTTTGAAAACGATGAGGGTATACTTGCAGGACTGAAAAAGGTTATTTCTGCAAAGAGGGCAGATATGCTCGATACAAACCTGACCGCAATGCGTCTTGGCCGCGATTTTGAATAGAAAGAAGGAAATAGGATATGAATATATCAATTACAAAAAATACAAACCCTGCACAAAAACCCGAGAGCAGTACGCTTGGCTTCGGTAAGATTTTCACCGACCATATGTTTATTATGGACTATAACAACGAGCAGGGATGGCACGATGCAAGGATAGTACCATTCGGGCCATTTCCAATCCATCCTGCATCAACTGTTTTGCACTATGGCTCTGAAATATTCGAGGGTCTTAAGGCGTACAGAAAGGCTGACGGTAAAATCCAGATGTTCAGACCTATTGAGAATATCAGAAGAATGAACAACTCTGCAGAACGCCTTTGCCTACCGCAAATTCCTGAAGACCTTGCTATGGAGGTGCTTACAAAGTTTGTGGAGTTTGAAAAGGAATGGACCCCTTATGATGAGGGTACATCTCTCTACATCCGTCCGTTTATGTTCGGCAACGATGAAACTCTTGGAGTTCACGCAGTTAAGAACGCTACCTTTATGATTATTACATCACCCGTTGGAAGCTATTACAAAGAGGGTATCAATCCTGTAAAGATTATGATAGAGGCAGACGATGTCCGTGCGGTTCGCGGCGGTACGGGTTATGCAAAGTGCGGCGGTAACTATGCCGCAAGTAACAGAGCGGGCGAGAGGGCAGAACAGCAGGGTTATTCACAGGTTCTCTGGCTCGATGGTGTTGAGCGTAAGTATATCGAAGAGGTCGGTGCAATGAATGTAATGTTCAAAATAGACGGCGAGATTGTTACACCTATGCTTTCAGGCTCTATCCTCCCGGGAATTACAAGAAAGTCCTGCCTTGAGCTACTGGCGAGTGAGGGCTACAGAGTATCAGAGCGTCTTATCAGCATTGACGAGCTTGACGCGGCTCTTAAAGCGGGCAAGCTTGAAGAGGCTTGGGGTTGCGGAACGGCAGCAGTTGTTTCACCTATCGGTGAGCTTTGCTATAAGGGAACAAAGTACGCAATCAATAACGGTGAAATCGGTGAGGTAACACAGCACCTCTATGATACATTAACAGGTATACAATGGGGTAAAATAGAGGATAAGTTTGATTGGACCTATCCGATTGACTAATAAATTAAAGGGGTAATTCCCTTTAAAATGGTATAAACTAAAAGAAAGGGTTGAAGCATTATGAAAATTGCAATTTACGGCTACGGGAACCTTGGCCGAGGTATTGAAGCAGCTGCACGGCAAAATGATGACATTGAGCTTACAGGAGTTTATACCAGACGAAAACCCGAAGATATTAAAACAAGAACGGAGGGTCTGTCTGTATATTCGGCAGATGAGATACTTGCCCATAGAGATGAGATTGATGTTCTCATTATATGCGGCGGTAGTGCAACGGATTTACCAAAAATGACCCCCGAGCTTGCAAAAAGCTTTAATGTGGTTGATAGCTTTGACACCCATGCCGAAATCCCCAACCATTTTTCGGCGGTGGACAAGGCGGCATCCGAAAACGGGAATATTGCCCTTATATCTGCGGGTTGGGACCCGGGTATGTTCTCGCTTAATCGTCTTTATTCCTCGGCAATTCTGCCCGAGGGCAGTGACTATACCTTTTGGGGAAGGGGCGTAAGCCAAGGTCATTCCGACGCAATTCGCAGAATAGACGGGGTAATAGATGCAAGACAGTATACCGTGCCGATTGAGACTGCTCTCTCTGCGGTGAGAAGCGGAGAAAACCCGAAGCTTACCACGGGCGATAAGCACATTCGGGAATGCTATGTCGTAGTTGAAGATGGTGCAGATAAGGCTCGGATTGAAAACGAGATAAAAACGATGCCGAATTATTTTGCCGACTACACCACGACGGTTGAGTTTATAACCGAGGAGGAAATGAAGAAAAACCATTCGGGAATTCCTCACGGCGGGCTTGTTATCCGTACGGGTGTGACGGGATTTGACAAGGAAAACAAGCATATTGTGGAATACAGCATAAAGCTTGACTCTAACCCTGAATTTACAGCAAGCGTTTTGGTCGCTTGTGCAAGAGCACTATACAGAATGAGGCAAAGAGGGATGGTGGGCTGTAAGACTATGCTTGATATTGCACCTGCTGATTTGTCGCCTATGTCACCCGAGGAGCTTCGTGCCCATTTGCTGTAAGGCTAAAATGAAAAAGAATTACTACCTATAACTCGATTTTCTGTGGAACGGACTTTTCGTTGAAATCTCAAAGAGAAATTGAATTGTAAAGGCATTTTTATATGCATAATTGGTTGTGTTGCAAAGTTCCGCACATTATAAACAATATTAGAGGTTTTATAAAAACTGTCAAAAGTTTTATAAAATCTCTTTTGTTTTTTATA
>JAZNHF010000046.1:0-44061 GCA_045576835.1 Clostridia bacterium | reverse complement strand
CTCGACCCGATAACGCAATCAAAGATTGCGGTCGGGTGCCCCGAAACCTTGTTGTTTCCACAATAAAAAACACAAAAAGGAGTTATGAATTATGTCAAAAGAAAATCAAAACAAAAAGTATGACGGACAAAACAGATGCAGAAGATGCGACAGGCCACTCAAAGACCCAACTGCCAATTATGGATGGTGGTGTGCACAAATATTAGGACTTGATAGATATAAGCAGATAGTTTCGTCTCTTGACGAAAATGCAATGGAGATGTATAATCGTTATATAGTAGATTATTTGTATAAGGATGGCCAAACACCTGTAAATAATGTTGCAATAGCAAGCTATAACGATCAAGAACCTACAAATCAAGGAACAGCGGGTATTTTAAACACGGGATATGATGAAGCAGGTGAATGGCATGATTGGGATGCAGAAAGATATGGAACGGATTCACCTGAATATAAAATGCTTACAGGATTAAACAAAGCATATGAGCGAGCAAATACCTACGGGCATTGGCAAGGCGACAAGGAACGAATAGCCGAATACGGAGATAGACGTTGGGAAAATGGCAAAGCTGCATATGACAGATTTGTATGGTGCGATGTACCGAATATGGAAGCAGGAAAGGATATGCTTCAGTATGCTGTGGATATGTTTGTAAATCCAGGTGACTATAATTTGTTTGGACAACAATGCGACTATGTTGCTTCAAAGATTTTATCTGCTGGAGGAATAGGATATGAAAACAAACTACTTCCTAATAGTTCTTATGAATTGTATAAGCGAAATAAAACTTATTGGATGAACGAAACTGGTATAAGTCGGGGTGTTGAGTTATGATGAAAAAAATATTATTAAGATCAGTTAATTTTATTGCTATACTTCCATTTATAATTTTTTTTAACTATGGTGCATATGTCGCAATATATATGGTTCCTGTCATATTTATATTATCCATGATAAATACCTTGTTCTCACAAGGCATAAAAGATTTTTTAATTAAAAATTTATTTCTTGGGATATCTAATATAGCAGGAGTTTTAATTGACAGTTTGCTATATTTTATATTTATTTGTTATGATGGTGCGGGTGTAGGTGTTATGCTGATTGAAGTTTCTATTGCTTTCATATATATAGTAATACTTTCTATAATTGGATTAATAATTAAAAGTTTCATATTAAAACTTAGAAATAAGTAAAGTCATCTAAACCATACGGTTCTTTAAAAAATCCCTCACTCTGATGAATGAGGGATTTTTTAAAGATGAAGACATAAACTTTAACGAGACTAAATACGGGGGATGTATATAGATATCCTTATTTGTCATTAAATTTTTCAAAAAGCAGTGAAGGCGTTTTGATAAACACCTCTTTTGTTTCCTTGGGCTGTTTTTTTATAAATGCCTCGAGCTTTGATGCAAAAGACCTGTTATCCGCTTCCCATACCGCATCAACCGAAACGACAGAGCGGGAGGAGGTGTATTTTGCCCCCTTTTTTGTTCTTGATTTGTGCTCTTCAAACCGCCGCTCTACATCAGTTGTAATTCCTGTATAGAGAGAGTTGTCCTTGCATCTCAAAATATATACATAATACATTTGCTATTCCTCTTGTTGTTTTAAGCTTTTTCTTATCTCGCCAACAAAATATAAAGAGCCACACGCCAACGCGATGGCGTCAGTACCTGCCTTTTTTACAGCAATTTTTGCAGCACAGACAGGCTCTTTTATAATTTCTGCAGTTATTCCGTATTTTTTGAATTCTTTTGCCAGGCGTTCTGCCCTGCAACATCTTGGCATATCAAGCTCTGTTACAATAACCCTGTGCGTAAGCGTTGAGAGCTCACGAACGCAAGCGGAAATATCCTTGTCCTCCATCATTGCAAGACAGAGTACAATATTCGGCTTTGCATAGCTAAAGCTTTTGCAAAGAGCCTTAACCGCGGAGATGTTGTGTGCCCCGTCAATAATCAGTCCGCAGTGTAATTTTTCCATTCGGGCAGGATTAAATGCGTATTGCAATCCGTCTGAAACGGCAGCTGCATCGATTTTAAGCCCCTGACGGATTAGCACCTTAGTTGCCTCTAACACAGTTACAGCATTCAGCTTTTGAAAATCACCGCTCATACCCAGAGTATATTTTTTACCGTTATATATAAACGAGTTGTCGCTGATATTTTCGGGCAAGGAAGAGTAAATTGCTTCGGCATTTTTTTCTGCACAGAATTTATTTATAACACACAAAACGGTCTCTTCTTGCTCTGGGTAGATAACTACTTTGCCGTCTTGTTTGATTATTCCGCATTTTTCGGTGGTTATTTCTTCAAGAGAATTGCCGAGGTATTGCATATGGTCAAAGCCGATAGACATAATTATTGAGAGCAGACTGTTGTCAATAACATTTGTTGCATCAAGTCTGCCGCCGAGACCCGTTTCCAAAATCACTATGTCGCAGGCTTGATTGCTGAAATATTTAAAGGCAATAGCGGTATCAAGGGCAAACTCAGACACGGGAGTATTTTCCGTTTCGATAACCATTTTAATTTCAGTTGTAATTTCGGCGAGAGATATATCGTCTATCATTTTGCCGTTTACCTTTATTCTCTCGTTAAAGCATTCTATATACGGTGAAGTAAAAAGCCCGACCCTATACCCTGAACGGACAAGAATTTCCGAGAGCATAATAGCACAGGAGCCCTTTCCGTTTGTGCCCGCAATATGAATGTATTTAAGCTTTTTGTGAGGATTGCCCAGCTTGCCGAGCAACGCACATAGCATAGAGTTGCCGAGAACGCGACTGAATTTAGGTGTGTTGTGTATGTAATTTATTGCTTCGTTATAGTTCATATGTATCACCCGATTTATATGTTAAGAGGAACGCTTAAAGCGTTCCTCTTAAGATTATTTCATTTTGTCAAGGCTCTCGAGTACGGCTTTGAGCATTGCTTTGTATTGCTCGCCCTTTTTGCGTTCCTCTTCAACGACAGATGCCGGAGCCTTGTCGGTAAAGCCTTTATTAGAGAGCTTGCCCTCTACACGCTTTATCTCGCTCTCAAGACGGGACTTTTCCTTTTCGAGACGCTCGGTTTCTTTTGCCTTGTCAACCAAATCATCAAGCGGAAGAAGAAGCTCGCCTGCGGGTGATGCTACCGAAACGGAATTTTCGGGAATGTCCGCTTTTGCGTTACAGATTATAACCTCTGACGCAGATGCAAGCTTTGTATAAAAGCTTATTCCTGCATTGAAAAGCTCGGCATTATCGGTAACGATAAACAGCTTGGCTTTCTTTGACGGAGGAACATTCATTTCGTTTCTTATATTTCTTATTCCCTTGATAGAGTCCATAATAAGCTGCATTTTTTCGCAAGACACCTTATCCTCAAATTCTGCATTATATACAGGGAATGATGAAATCATAATACTCTCACCCTCGTGCGGGAGAGCCTGCCAGATTTCTTCTGTAATAAATGGCATAAACGGATGGAGAAGCTTAAGTGTGTTAGACAAAACATATACAAGTGTGTTCTGTGCAACAAGATTACTCTCGCCTTCTTGCGAAAATCTTGGTTTTACAAGCTCAATATACCAGTCGCAGAACTTGTCCCAGATAAAGTCATAGAGCTTTGATACAGCAACACCAAGCTCATATTTCTCAAGGTTTGTATTTACCTCTTTTACAAGCTCGTTGTACTCGTGAAGTATCCATTTATCCTCAATATTCAGCTTTGCCATATCAGGCTCTTCGCACTTGTCAATCGTAAGGTTCATCATAACAAATCTTGATGCGTTCCAGATTTTGTTGGCAAAGTTTCGGCTCGCCTCGACACGCTCGATATAAAATCTCATATCGTTGCCGGGCGAGTTACCGCTGGCAAGTGTAAATCTTAAGGCGTCTGCACCATATTGTTCAATTATTTCCAGAGGGTCAACCCCATTGCCCAGAGACTTGCTCATCTTTCTGCCCTGGCTGTCACGGACAAGACCGTGAATATAAACATCCTTAAAGGGTGTCTCGCCCATATGTTCAATTCCCGAGAAAATCATTCTTGCAACCCAGAAGAAGATGATATCATAGCCTGTAACAAGAACAGAGGTTGGGTAGAAATGCTCAAGCTCTTCTGTCTTTTCCGGCCAACCGAGTGTCGAAAACGGCCAAAGAGCCGATGAGAACCAAGTATCAAGAACATCCGAATCCTGCTTAACCGCACCGCCGCACTTGGGACAAACGGTGATGTCTTCTTTTGAAACAGTAGTCTCACCGCATTGTTCACAATAGAACGCAGGAATGCGATGTCCCCACCAAAGCTGACGGGAAATACACCAGTCGTGGACATTTTCCATCCAATGTGAATAGGTTTTAGAGAATCTGTCGGGGATAAATCTTGTGTCGCCGCATTTAACTGCCTCTGCAGCAGGCTTTGCAAGCGGTTCCATCTTGACAAACCATTGCTTTGAGGTTATAGGCTCAACGGTGGTTCCGCAGCGATAACATTGACCCACATTGTGTGTGTGCGGAACAACCTTTACAAGATAACCCTCTGCCTCTAAATCGGCAACCATAGCGGCTCTTGCCTCATAGCGGTCCATGCCCTGATATTTTCCGCCATACGAGTTTATTGTTGCGTCGTCGTTTAAAACCTTGATTTGTTCAAGATTATGACGGAGACCAACCTCAAAATCGTTGGGGTCGTGTGCAGGTGTAATTTTAACGCAGCCTGTACCGAAGTCTTTGTCAACATAGTCGTCTGCAATAACGGGGATTTCTCTGCCGACAAGCGGAAGAATAAGTGTCTTTCCGACAATATCGGTATATCTCTCGTCATCGGGATTTACTGCAACCGCTGTATCACCGAGAAGAGTTTCAGGTCTTGTGGTTGCAATTTCTACGAATTTATCGCTATCCTTAATTGGGTATTTTATATGCCAGAAGAAGCCGTCTTGCTCTGAATATTCCACCTCTGCATCAGAAAGTGCAGTTGTGCAGTTAGGACACCAGTTTATAATACGATTGCCCTGGTATATAAGTCCTTTGTTGTAAAGGTTGACAAAAACCTCTCTTACGGCACGGCTGCAGCCTTCGTCCATAGTAAAGCGTTCTCTGTCCCAGTCGCACGAGCAACCGAGAGTTTTAAGCTGGTTTATAATTCTTCCGCCAAACTTTTCCTTCCACGCCCATACCCTTTCCAAGAAGGCGTCTCTGCCGAGGTCATAACGGGTAAGGCCTTCGTTTACACGGAGATCCTCTTCAACCTTTATCTGGGTAGCTATGCCCGCGTGGTCTGTGCCCGGAATCCAAAGGGCGTTGTAGCCCTGCATACGCTTTGTGCGAATAATTATATCCTGAAAGGTCTCATCAAGAGCGTGCCCCATATGAAGCTGGCCTGTAACATTTGGGGGAGGGATGACGATAGTAAACGGTTTTTTTGTTTTGTCTACCTCTGCGTGGAAGTAGCCCTTGTCACACCACTCCTTGTATATTCTCTTTTCAACCTGTTGCGGGTCATATGTTTTTGGCAGTTCTCTTGCCACATAAATCACTCCTGACTTTTGAACATAAGTTAAGGTATGCCCTATACAAGCATACCTTAACATTTTATCACATATTTTCCTTTAGTGCAAGCACTTTTTATAATTATATTACTCTGTCGTCGCCCCAGAAGAATACAGCACAGGTTCCCGGACCTGAATGGCTGCCGATTGTTGTACCGATGCTGTATATTTTAATTTCGCCATTGATGTTCTTAAACCTTTCTTCTATCAGGGTTTTTATAGCCATAGCATCGTCAATGCAATCGGAATGACAGATGTAGCACTTGCCCGAGTAGTCAAGACCGCCCTCTGCGTGCTCTTCCATTTTGTTTACTATCTCGGTTATAACCTTACGCTTTGAACGAATTTTCTGACGGGGAATGAGCTTACCCTCGGTGTTCATATCAAGGAGAGGACAAATTCCAAGAAGAGTGCCGACCATACCTGCGGTTTTTGAAACACGACCGCCCTTGATGTAGAAGGTCAGGTCGGTCGAGAAGAACCAATGATGCATATTAAGGCGTTTTTTCTCCACAAATTCACACAGCTCCTCGGCGGTTTTGCCCGCGTCACGCATATCTGCAAGTGTATCAAGAATTAAGCCGTAACCCGATGAGGCACCGAGTGAGTCGATGATATAGATTTTTCGGTCAGGATATTTCTCCTCAAGCTCTGATTTTGCAAGCATAGCCGAGTTATATGTGCCCGAAAGTCCGCTTGAGATAGTAATATGCACAATATCCTTGCCGTCTTCTAAAAACGGGGTAAAGTATTCAACATATTCAGTTTCGTTTACCTGCCATGTCTTTGGCTCTGCACCGTCACGAAGTCTTTGATAAAACTCGCTGAAGGGCATTGTTTGTCCCAAGTCGTCTAAATATGGAACATCGTCGAGACTGTAATGAAAACAGAGATATTTGATATCTCTTGCTTTGAAATGCTCGGGTGATAAATCTGCGGTAGAGCAACCGCTAATTACATAGTTTGCCATAAAAAATTAACCTTTCTGTCCGCATAAGATATGTAAAGACAATGCTTGCTGTATCAGCGGACACGATACAGCGAATAAGACATAAGTCAAATAATTATTTCGCTTTTATAAAGTATCTAAATGCCGAAAAGATTATAAATGCAATAATATCAGTAATTACAACCGTACAACCGACGGGAGTAGAATAGATAATTGAAGCAAGAATTCCAATCAAGGCACACAAAACCGACAAAATCGCAGAGCAGATGATTACACTGCGAAAGCTTTTGAATATCCGCATCGCCGAAACGGCTGGAAAAACAATCAACGCAGAGGTTAAAAGTGAACCTACCAAATTCATAGCGAGTACGATGATTACAGCACATATAACCGATAGCATCGAGTTGTAAAGCCCGACCCTTACCCCGATTGCGGAGGCAAAGCTCTCGTCAAAGGTGACGAGAAATATCTTGTCGTAGAAAACCAGAAAAATTGCAATTACAACAATAGACATAACACCGCAGAGCCACACATCGGCTTTGGAAAGAGTAAGAATTGATGTAGAGCCGAAGAGTGCCCCGCAGACATCACCGCTTATATTAGACGACACGGGAAAGATGTTAAGAAACAGATATCCCGTTGCAAGTGCCCCAACAGAAACCATTGCGAGAGTGGAGTCGCCCTTTATCCTTGAGCGTCCGCAAAGCATAAGCACGGCACACAAAATCGTTATTGGCAGGACCGCAATCATTTCACTGCTTATCCTCAAGACAGTAGCAATAGCAAGTGCCCCGAAAGCCACATGCGACAGACCGTCGCCGATGAAGGAGTAACGCTTAAGCACGAGTATTACGCCGAGAAGCGACGAGCATAGTGCAATCAGGACACCCACAATCAAAGAATAGCGTACAAACGGATAGCTCAAATATTGAGTAATTATTTCTATATAATCAGTCATAGCTTGTACCCCCTTTTGTCAAAAGGCTCGCACCCTCGGGGCTTTTAAGATAATCGTGTTTTGTGCCGAAGAAAACCGAGCTGTCGCCAATATGCAAGATATGAGTGGCATATTGCAAAACAGAGGATATATCGTGAGAGACCATAATTACGGAAATATTATCCTTTTTGTTAAGCTCTGCCAATATTTCATACATTGAAGCAGACGCTATCGGGTCAAGACCCGTTGACGGCTCGTCAAGCAAGATAATATCTGCATCTGAACACAATGCACGGGCGAGAAAGGTGCGTTGCTTCTGTCCGCCCGAGAGGGAGCTGAAGCTCTTTGAGGCAAGCCCCTCAATGCCAAGTCTTTTCATATTTGCATAAGCAACCTTTTTTTCTTTTCTGCCATAAAACAGGTGAAAATACGAGGGTCTGCATCCCGATAAAACCACCTCGCGTACCGAAGCGGGAAAATCCTTTTGTGCCTCGGACTGTTGAGGGAGATAGCCGATTTTGGGGTTGGTTGCATCACCAAAGTCTATTCTGCCCGAGAAGGGCGTGATAAGACCCAAAATTCCCTTAATCAAGGTGCTTTTACCCGAACCGTTCTCGCCTACAATACAGAGGTAGTCGCCACGCTCTACCGAAAAGCTTAAATGTTCTATTATAATGTTGTTGTCATAACCCAGTGAAAGGTCTGTGCATTTTATATCCGTCATAAATAAATCATCTTTCTTATTTTATATGTCTGATTAAGAGTTTTTAGTTCAGTGCCTCTTTTAATACATTAAGATTATCCGTCATAGCGGATAAATATGAAAGTCCCGCGTTTATCTCATCCAATGCTACAGATTGGAGAGATTCAAGAGATAAGGTTTTAATGTTTTCTGATTTAGTGTTTGAAATTACAGATTCATCAATGTTTGAAATCCCGCCATCAATTGTCAGAACAGATTTAAGCCCCAAACCATCAATCTTTTCTGCAAGGGATAAAATAGTGTCAAAGCTTGCATCTGTCTCGGAGGAGCATCCCGAAAATGCCGAAAAGCATTCAAGTGAATAATCATTTGCAAGATATGCAAACGGGAATCTGTCCGCAAATACAAGTGTTTTTCTGCGGGAAGCAGTTGTAACTTTTTGGTATTCTCTGTCCAGATTTTTTATATCGGAGATATATTTTGATGTATTACTATTATATATCTCTGCTGAGGCGGGGTCAAGAAAAATTATTTTTTCTTTAAGTGCAAGACAGAGCTTTTCTGCATTTTTAAGTGAGAGCCATATATGCTCGTCATATTCGTCAAGCTCATGCATGTGATGTTCGCCCTCGTGCTCTGCACAAAGAAGGGAACTGTTCAGCTCTTCCATCATATTAAAAATAATAAGAGACGGTGTATCAGAGCTGTCCGCAATATCTATAATGCTTTTGTCCGAGATACCGCCCGTTAAAACAAGCATATCACAATTTGAAATTCTGACAATATCCTCGGCAGAGGGTTGATAGCTGTGAATGTCTACACCGCCCTTTTGCAGGAGCGATACCTCAACGCTCTGACTGTCGCCCACAATATTTTTTACCCAATCATACTGGGCAAAACCCGTGCATAAAATCGTAAGACTGTCTTTTTCAAATGAAACGGGTGCTTGTGAGCATCCCGTGATAAAAGCTGTCAAAATAACCAAAAGAATAGTAAAAATCCTGCGAAGCATTATAAATGCAACCTCCTTTAGCCAAGCCTGCCGCAATCAGAACATATGCCGAGCAAAACCGTCTGTGATTTGTCAACCGAAAAATTGCTGGCGTTTTTAATACTGGCTGAAAGCCTGTCGGATGCGGAGCTCTTCATATGAAGAATTTTTCCGCACAGGGTGCATTTTAAATGAAAATGATGCGAGCACCCATCGCACGCCATATGCTGATACAGAGAGCCTCTGCCTGCCTTGTTCGTAAATCTCTTTATCGTTCCGTCACAAAGAAGCTTTGGCATCAGTCGGTAAACGGTGCTTTTGGCAACAGGAATTTTTTCTGCAATTTCTTCAATAGAAAATGCTCTGTTGCTGTTCTCTTTTAAAAATTCAACAATCGTCGTTCTTTGATGAGTATTGTATTCCATCACAAAATCAACTCCAATTTGAGAATTACTCTCATATTTATTATAAACATTATTACTGATTTGTCAATAAAAAATTTGTCAAGCCCTGATAAAATACGGGGTAGCGGAATGTCATTTATTTAACGATCTTATTTTGCGTTTTTCCCTTGACACATAAGGGTTTAGGGGGTATAATGACATAGGTGTTTTGAGAAAAATAACACGACAAATTTGATGGAAATTTGAGGTAAAAAAACAGGAGGATATGAGATGAGGAGTTTTCATGGCGGAATTCATCCGCGAGGAAATAAAGAAGCTACTGCTCGTAAAAATATAACAGAGCTTGCACCGCCTGAGGAATTGGTTTTTCCTCTTTCGCAACATATCGGTGCACCGTCTGTGCCTTGTGTCAAGGCAGGTGACCGTGTCCTTATGGGACAAAAGATTGCGGAGGCGGGCGGTTTTATGTCTGCAAACATTCATTCGTCTGTATCGGGTGAGGTTGTTGCAATAGAAAAGAGGCTTCATCCCAACGGCCTGCCGACAGAGAGCATTATTATTAAGAATGACGGTCAGGATGAGGAAGCACCGAGAATTGAAAAGCATGGTGCAGATTTTAAATCAAAATCACCCAAGGAATTGATAGAAATAATCAAAGAGGCAGGGGTTGTCGGTATGGGCGGAGCGACCTTTCCGACACATGTTAAACTCTCTGTTCCCGATGAAGCAAAAATTGATTATGTTATAATCAACGGTGCCGAGTGCGAACCGCACCTGACATCTGACCACAGAGAAATGCTCGAAAATCCCAAAGTGATAATAACGGGACTTAAAATATTGATGCATATATTCGGTTTAAAGGACGGGTATATCGGGATTGAGAATAACAAAAAGGACGCAATCGAGGTTATGAAAAAAACCGCAGCGAACGAGAAGGATTGCAATATACATATCGTAACTCTTAAGACCAAATATCCTCAGGGTGCAGAGAAACAGCTTATATCCGCAGTCTGCAAAAGGAAGATGGCACCTGGAACGCTTCCGTGGCAGAGCGGGTGTATAGTAAACAATATTGACACCTGTGCTTCGATTGCCCGTGCGGTGGTAGACGGCAAGGCCGTAATTTCGAGGATTGTTACCGTAAGCGGTGATGCGATAGCAGAACCGATGAATATACGAACAAGAATAGGCGTACCGTTTTCACACTTGATTGAGAGTGCAGGCGGATACAAATACGAGGCTAAAAAGGTTATTATGGGCGGGCCTATGATGGGTATGGCGGTTGCAAATACCGATGTTCCCGTTATAAAGGGAACATCGGGCATTACAGCATATAGCGAGAGGCTTGCAATGCTTGACAAGGAGTCACCTTGTATAAGGTGTGCAAAATGTGTGTATGTCTGCCCGATGGGGCTTGAACCGAACCGACTTGACCTATCTGCAAGATTGCACGACCGAGACGCACTTATGAAGCTTAATGTAAACGATTGTATTGAGTGCGGAAGCTGTGCCTATGTCTGCCCGTCAAAACGCAGACAGGTTCAACAAATCAAGGTTGCAAAGGTAAAGCTTCGCGAAATTCAGACGAGAGCAAAGGCGTAGTTATCGAACGGAGGGAAATGAATTGAAGGATAGACTTATAGTATCTCATTCTCCGCATATTGCGGGCGGGGATACCATTTCGGGAATAATGAGAGATGTTATTATCGCTCTTTTGCCTGCACTTGCTGCAGGGTACATAATTTTTGGTTTCAGAGCTTTGCTTGTCACGATGGTGTGCGTGATTACCTGCGTACTGTCAGAACATATCTGGCAAAGGCTCTTGAAAAAGCCGATAACCACAGGCGATTTAAGTGCGGTTGTCACGGGTATGCTTCTGGCATTCAATCTTCCAGCTTCGATACCGCTCTGGATGGCGGTGCTCGGCTCGGTCTTTGCAATAATCGTTGTAAAGCAGTTCTTTGGCGGAATTGGTCATAACTTTATGAACCCCGCACTCGCTGCAAGGGCATTTTTGCTTGCATCATGGGCACTTTCAATGACGACATGGTACGCACCTGGAACACCGCTTCCCATATTCGGAGCACCCGATGCAATCACATCAGCGACACCGCTTTCTGCGTATGCAGATGGTACGGCGGCATTTTCATATCTGTCGCTCTTTCTTGGAACAACGGGCGGTTGTATAGGCGAGACCTCGGCTCTTGCCATACTTATCGGTGCGGTTTACCTGATAATCAGAAAGGTTATCAGAATTCGTGTTCCGCTTATATTTATTGCTACGGTTGCGGTCGGAACCTGGCTTTTTGCGGGTAAAGACGGAATTGGAAGCGGTGACTGGCTCTATCAGATTTTGTCGGGAGGTCTTATGCTTGGTGCCTGCTTTATGGCGACAGACTATACGACAACGCCCACAACCCCAAAAGGACAGATTTTGTTTGCACTCGGATGCGGTATAATAACCGTGCTTATCCGTGTCTGGGGCGGATATCCTGAGGGGGTATCGTATTCAATACTTCTTATGAATGTGGCAACACCGTTATTAGATAAGGTTACCTCACCGAAGAGATTTGGATATGTAAAGACGAAAAAGGGGGCGAGAGCATAATGAAAAACAAAACAGCTTCGGAAATACTCTCGCTTACCATAAAGCTCTGCCTTATATGTGTAGTTGTTGCGGGAATTCTTGCATATGTGAATTCGGTTACCGCACCCGTTATAAGCGAGAATGAGGCAGAAAGCTTTGATATTGCGATGAAGGAGCTTCTGCCTGAAGCAGAAGGCTTTGAAAAGATTGAAAATATCGACTATACTCCGACCGAGACGGGCGTAGAGCTTGAGTCGCTCTATCTCGGAAAAGCGGGTGGAGAGCCTTGCGGATATGTAGCAAGTACAGTCTGCAGTGAGGGGTATGGCGGAGACATAAAGGTTATGGTCGGAATTACAAGTGAGCTTTGTGTTGCGGACATAAAAATAATGTCGATGAGCGAGACGGCAGGTCTTGGTGCAAAAGTGGGCAACCCCGATTATACAGAGCAGTATAAAAGCTTGAAGAGCGGTATTACCGTAAAAAAGAACAACGGCGGAAACAAAGCCGACAATACGATTTCGGCAATTTCGGGGGCAACAAAAACCTCGAACGCGGTTACAAAGGCAGTAAACTGTGCTCTTGAGGCGGCAAAAGCAGGAGGTGGTACTGATGAGTAATTCAGAAAAACGAAAGGGATCTGCTATTGGTGCGTTTTTTAACGGTCTGATAAAGGAAAACCCGACCTTTGTACTTATGCTCGGTATGTGCCCTACTCTGGCGGTTACAACGGGAGTTATAAACGGTATCGGAATGGGACTTTCGACTACGGCGGTGCTTATCTGCTCTAACATTGTAATATCTCTGCTTCGCAAATTTATACCGAACAAGATAAGAATTGCCTCGTATATTGTTATTGTTGCAGGCTTTGTAACGGTGGTGGAGATGATACTCAAGGCATACGCCCCTGCTCTTTCGGAGAGTCTTGGAATTTATATCCCATTGATAGTTGTAAACTGTATCATTCTCGGCAGAGCAGAGGCTTTTGCCTCAAAAAACGGAGTTTTAAGCTCGGCGTTTGACGGCCTCGGTATGGGGCTTGGCTTTACGGCGGCACTTACGCTTATTGCTTCTGTCCGTGAGATGTTGGGTGCGGGTACATTTGCGGGTATTTCACTCTTTGGCGACGGCTTTATGCCGGCATCCATTATGATATTACCCCCCGGTGCTTTTCTTACACTCGGAATATTGATTGCGATTATAAACTCTGTTTCTAAAAATATAAATAAATCAAAGGAGGTGCATGAGAATGATTAGTGAGCTTTTGATTATATCGGTCGGGGCAATTTTGATTAACAACTTTGTTCTTGTGCAGTTCCTCGGTATATGCCCTTTCCTGGGTGTTTCAAAGAAAGTAGAAACCGCAAGCGGAATGGGTTTTGCGGTTGTGTTTGTATTGCTTTGTGCTTCTGCACTTACCTGGGTTGTGCAGGAATACCTTCTTGTGCCGTTTAACATTGAGTATATGCAGACGATTGCATTTATTCTTGTTATTGCGGTTCTGGTACAGTTTGTAGAAATGTTTTTGCAAAAGTCAGTACCGACGCTTTATAATTCGCTCGGTGTTTACCTTCCGCTTATAACAACAAACTGTGCGGTTCTGGGTGTTGCCTTGCAGAACATTACCAAGTTCGGCGGAGCAGAGATGAGCTTTATTAAATCAATAGTATACGGAACATCAGCAGGTCTTGGCTTTACGCTTGCTATTGTCCTTTTTGCGGGGGTAAGAGAGCGTCTTGAAAATGCCGATGTGCCGAGCTTTTTAAAGGGTATGCCGATTGTTCTCGTTACGGCGTCGCTTTTGTCGATTGCTTTTCTCGGCTTTTCGGGACTCAGCTTTCAGTAGGAGGTGCAGATATGATACAGATTATTATACCCGTCTGCGTTGTTGGCGGAATGGGAATTTTGTTTGGTGCTTTGCTTGGCTTTGCGTCTAAAATTTTTGCAGTTAAAACCGACGAGAGAGTGCCGAAAATAATAGAGACTCTCCCTGGTGCAAACTGCGGAGGCTGTGGCTTTGCGGGTTGCAGTGCCTATGCCAACGCTCTGGTTCGGGGCGGGGTAAAAACAAATATGTGTCCCGTCGGCGGAGAGGAAGTCGCGAAGAAAATTTCTGAAATACTGGGCGTTGAGGCAGAGGCGTCTGAAAAGATGGTTGCACGCGTGCTCTGCAGCGGAACTCCTGACCGTGCGGTTCAAAAATACACCTTTGACGGACCTCGGGACTGTCACAGTGCCGCAAGGCTTGGAGGAGGCGAAAAGATGTGCCCTTACGGCTGTCTTGGATTTGGATCCTGTGTTGCGGTCTGCAAATTTGATGCAATCTCAATCCAGAACGGGGTTGCGGTTGTTGATGTAGACAAATGTGTTGCGTGCGAGGCGTGTGCTATGGAATGTCCGAAAAATATAATCAAGATTTTGCCCGCAAAGAGTAAGTATACAATCACCTGCAGGTCAGTAGAAAAAGGCAAGATAACAAGGCGTGATTGTGCGGTTGGTTGTATCGGCTGCGGAATATGTGCAAAGATTTGCCCGAAGGAAGCGATTGTCGTAAAAGACAATATTGCGGTAATTGACCCGATGAAATGTGTAAACTGCGGAATTTGTGCTTCAAAGTGTCCCCAGCATGCAATAAATAAAGTTGGATAAAAGTTTAAAAAAGACTTGACAATATTAAGTTTATATAATATAATGAATATCTGTAAAGTGATTACGCTTTACAGATATTTGTTTTTGGATCGATAAACCGATTCTGCCGAGGTGATATTTATGGAAAAGAATGTGAAGATGGGTTTGCTTTTTTCTTTTTACAGAAATATGTTGACGAAGCGGCAGATAGAGTGCGTTGATTTATATTATAACGAGGATTTATCGTTATCTGAAATAAGCGAGCATCTCGGGATTACCCGTCAGGGTGTGCGGGACAATATCGTCCGTGCAGAGCGTACAATGGCGGATATTGAGGAAAAGCTTTCGCTTGCGGGGAGGTTCTTGCAGATTAAAGAGAGGCTTAATATAATCGATGATATTATCCGCGATATTGAAAAATCGCCGAATGTAAGGTATCTATCTGACGACATAAAGCATAAAATCAACGATATACTGATGATAATAAACGAGATAAGTGAAGAGTAATTTTTATAGGAGGCAATACTGTGGCATTTGAAAGTCTTTCTGATAAACTTCAAAGCACCTTTAAAAAGCTTCGCGGGAAGGGTAAGGTTGGCGAAAAGGATTTAAAAGATGCAATGCGAGAGGTTAAGCTTGCTCTTTTGGAAGCAGATGTCAACTTTAAGGTTGTTAAGGATTTTGTCCGCTCGGTAACAGAGCGTGCCTCGGGTGCCGAGGTTATGGAGTCGCTTACCCCTGCCCAGCAGGTTATAAAAATTGTAAACGAAGAGCTTATATCTTTGATGGGCGGCGGTGAGGCAAAGCTTGAGATTTCTTCCAAGCCCCCGACCGTTATTATGATGGCGGGACTTCAGGGTGCCGGTAAAACCACGACGGCGGCAAAGCTTGGCGGACTTTTGAAAAAGCAGGGCAAGAGACCTCTGCTCTGTGCCTGTGATGTATACAGACCTGCCGCTGTAAAACAGCTTCAGGTGGTTGGAGGTAAGCTTGAGCTTCCTGTTTTTGCAATCGAGGGAAGTACAGATGCGGTCGGAATTGCAAAGAGTGCACTTTTACACGCGATTTCAAACTCAAACGATATACTGATTATAGATACTGCGGGCAGACTTCACATTGATGAAGAGCTGATGAACGAGCTGAAGGAGATTTCGGCGTCTGTAAATCCGACTGAAATTTTGCTTGTAGTTGACGCTATGACGGGTCAGGACGCGGTAAATGTTGCCGATGCGTTTAATCAAGAGCTTGAAATAAGCGGCGTTGTTCTTACCAAGCTTGACGGCGATACAAGGGGCGGTGCGGCACTTTCTGTCCGCTCGGTCACAGGAAAGCCGATTAAGTATTGCGGAATGGGTGAAAAGCTTACCGATTTAGAGGTATTTCATCCCGAGAGAATGGCATCAAGAATACTCGGTATGGGTGATATGCTTACTCTCATTGAAAAGGCAGAGCAAGCACTTGATATGAAAAAGGCGGCAGAGCTTGAGCAGAAAATGAAAAATCAGACCTTTAATTTTTCTGATTTTCTTGACCAGATGGCTCAAATGAAAAATATGGGCTCAATGCAGGATATTTTAGCTATGCTTCCCGGGGTAAATACAAGTGTACTTAAAAACGCACAAATTGATGAAAAGAAAATGACACATATAGAGGCGATTATAACCTCAATGACCAAGAGAGAGAGGGAGCTTACAGACAAGCTTACACCGTCTCGCAAGGAGAGAATTGCAAAGGGGAGCGGGACTTCAATCACCGAGGTCAACGCACTTGTAAAGCAGTTTGAACAGATGCAGAAGATGATGAAACAGCTATCAGGCTCGATGATGGGCAAAAAGGGAAAACGCAGAGGCGGAATGTTCGGCGGACTTGGTGGTTTTATGCGTTAAATAACTTATGAAAAATAATTAAAACATATATATTTTTGGAGGTAATTTAAAATGGCAGTTAAAATTCGTTTAAAGAGAATGGGTGCAAAGCGTGCACCGTTTTACCGTGTGGTGGTTGCAGACTCAAGATATCCGCGTGACGGCAGATTTATTGAGCAGGTTGGAACCTACAACCCCATGACAGACCCTGCTACAACAGAGTTTGATGCAGAAAAGGTTCAGAAGTGGATTGGCAACGGTGCACAACCTACCGACACAGTTAAGCGTTTGCTTAAGGAAAAGGGCATCATCTAATTGCGGATACTTTTATAAATTTGCTTGGGGCGGGTGCCCTGCAGATTATTCGCAGAAAGGAAGTAAGCAATGAAAGAGCTTTTGGAATTTATTGCAAAATCAATGGTGAACAATCCTGATGCAGTTGAGGTTACTGTCAATGAGAAGGAAACCACAACTGTGCTTCAGCTTCATGTTGCAGAAGAGGATATGGGAAAGGTTATCGGCAAGCAGGGAAGAATTGCCAAGGCAATCAGAACTGTTATGAAGGCAGCCGCAAGCAACGAGAACAAAAAAATCGTTGTGGATATTATCTAAAACTAAAGGGAGGTGTTATTCGCCTCCCTTGTGTTGTATTTGAAATATTTTTTGCCCGCAGCAGAGAGCGTGCAGAACGGAGATTTTTATGAAAGAAAATATGCTTGAAATTGGTATGGTTGTAAATACCCACGGCGTAAGGGGAGAGCTTAAAATTCAACCGTGGTGTGATGACCCTATGATTTATGATGAGCTTGAATATATATACATTGACGGCAGAAGATATGATATAAAAAGAACAAGACTTCACAAAAATTGTGAGATTGTAGCCGTTGAGGGTATTGATAATATAAACGAAGCAGAGCTTTTGAAAAACAAGGTTGTAACCGTAGAGAGAGAAATGCTTGGTGATTTGCCCGAGGGCACATACTATATTGCGGACCTTCTTGGGATAGAGGTCAGATGCGATGACGGCAGAATGCTCGGCAAAATCTCGGATGTGATAAGCACGGGAAGCAACGATGTCTATGTTGTTAAGAGGGACGGGAAAAAGGATGCACTTATTCCTGTTATAGACGAGGTTGTAAAAGAGGTCAACATTGACGGGGGCTACGCAATTATCACTCTTATGAAAGGGTTGGTCGATGATGAGGTTTGATATATTAACACTCTTCCCCGAAATGCTTGAGTCGGTGCTTGGCGGCAGTATAATCGGTCGTGCAAGAGCAAAGGGGATAATTGAGTTAAACCTTGTTCAAATTCGGGATTTTGCAAATAATAAGCACAGACAGGTTGACGATTATCCCTATGGCGGCGGTACGGGTATGGTTATGCAGGCAGAGCCTATATACCAAGCTTATTTGAGCGTTTGCAGGGAGATTGAGAGCAAGCCAAGGACAATATACCTATCGCCTCAAGGCAAAACCTTCAGGCAGGGAACCGCGAAAAGGCTTGCTAAATACGAGCATATAGTTTTGATTTGCGGACACTATGAGGGGGTTGACCAACGAGTGCTTGACGAGATTGTTGACGAGGAAATTTCGCTTGGCGATTTTGTCCTGACGGGCGGAGAAATCGGTGCGATGGCGGTTGTCGACGCAACGGCGAGACTCATCCCCGGAGTGCTCAAGGGTGAGGAATCGTTTTCTGATGAGTCTCACTATAATGGATTACTTGAATATCCGCAGTATACAAGACCTGATGTATGGAGAGGCAGAGAGGTTCCCGAAATATTGGTCAGCGGTCACCATAAAAATATCTGCGAATGGAAGAGGGAAATGTCAATCCGCACAACCTTTAAAAAGAGGAGAGGACTGCTCTCTCGTGCAAGACTGACGGACAAGGAGAGAATATTTGTAGAGAATTTGAAAAACCAGAGCGAATGATGTTTGTAGAAAAATATGTAAATTTTTATAAAAAGTTTTTGAAATATAGTTGTATTTAATGTAGAAGTATGATAAAATAAAGTAGATTATGATATTATGCAGTTCTTGTACGGAATTGCAAAAGAGAAAGGCAGTGAGATTGATGAAATGTCCAAAGTGTGGTGTAAATTTGCTTGACCATGTAGAGATATGCCCGTTTTGCAAGACGCCTGTTTCAAAAGACGGCAGGAGGGACAGTGTATCTCAAAATACAGGAAGGTTTTCTTCGGTTGACCCCTCTCGTGATAGCTATGATTTCGACTTACAATATACATTAACCTTCAGAGATGCGGGGGAGATTAAGCAGGCTATTGCCGATATGGATGCAGAGGGTGCGTCTGCTTCGTCGGGTGAACGCTCGGGTTCTGCTAAAGCAAAGCCGACAGGCCCAAGATATAGCCTTGAAGAAATGCAGGAGGCAGCACTTCGTGCCCAAGCCAGAAGAGAGCGTCGCGGAGGAAAAGCCTCGGGCGTGGGACACAAAAAGAGAGTGACCTCAACCGAGAAAAACAAAGCCTCTGCCTTGCGTTCGGCGAGACCAAAAGAAAGACCGAGCGGAAATCGTAATTCAAAGGGACTTCTTCTTGGTGCAGGCGTGATTGTTATCGTTGTCGCACTTATAATCGGGATAGTTAATGTGTGTGCATATTTTGCTCATCGTGACCCTGAGTATCCGACTGTTTATACAAAGGGAAACGAGCTGTATTCGTATTATGACGGCAAGGAAGAGCTTCTTACCTCTAACTTTATTACGATTTATGACACTGGAAGCACGCAGGCCGATGATAATTCAAGCGACCCCAAACGCGAGAATACGGACAAGCTTACAGAAAAGGATATGATTCGTGTATCCGAAAGCGGTGCTACGGTTTATTTCCTTGAAAATGTAAATATGAACACAAGAGCGGGAAACCTTGTTTTCTATGAAAACGGCCGCAAGAAGAGCCGTACGGTTCTTGCACAAAATGTTTATTACGATATAGAGCTCGGAAGAGACGGTGTATCAGTTATGTATCTTAAGAATGCAGACGAGACAGGCTCTCACGGTGAGCTCTGTTATTGGAAACCGGGAATGAAAAACGAGGTTAGTCTTGCAACTGATATATCTGCCGGCAAGTTTGCTTTTGCCCAGGATTGTGCAAGCGTGACATATATCAAGAACTTTGATACTGAAGAATATGCGGGGGATTTGTGCTACTTAAATCTCTCCCGCGATGCAGAATCTGCAAAGCGTGTTGACGAGAGGGTTTCGTTTGTATTTGGCACGACCCCGAAGAGCAAGACATACTTCTATGCAAAGAACTATAACACCGAGACGGGAACCTATGATTTGTATGTTCAAAGCGATGCAGAAGGTCCCAAAATGATTGCGGAAAAGGGATTGCTTGCACCTGTTATTTCCCAAAAGACGGAGACGGCTTTTGTATACAGTAATTACAGCAAGAACTTCCAGACCTTAAACTGTGTTGATCTCTCTACGGGTTCAAACACTATGCTCGCAGAGGAAATGACCGAAATTGTGAAGATAAGAATTGACGATGGTGCGGTTATTTATTCCAAGGCATACGAAAGTGAAAAGGCAGACTATTATTTTGTAAATGCAAAGACACCTACCCCGCAGACGGTTGCAACTGCAATCAATCTAAAGGCAGAGAAGAAGGCAAGCGTTGTTTGCTTTGATGCAAGCGATGATTTTTCAAGAATTGCATATATAGGCGGATTTGACACAGAGGCGAACCGCGGGGCACTTTATACAATGTCTGTAATCAACGATTATGCAGGCTCTGAAATCCGCATTTCAGACGATGCGTATGCGTGTGATGTGTCGGCAGACGGCTCTGTTGTAAGATTTGCTACAAGCTATGATGCGGATAAGAACACTGTAAATATTGTTTCGTATGCAAATTCCAATACTCTTGGTCTTGCAGACGGTGCAGCGGTTGGTGCATTTACCTTTGATAAGCTTGGCGAATATGCAATCTATGCAATAGAGGTTGACCCTGAGGTTTCCTCGGGCAAAATTCAGGCAGTAAACCAAAAGGGTAAGATAAAAGAGCTTGCAGAGGATATAAGTGCATACGGACTTAAAAAGGACGGCACTGTACTGCTCTTAAAGAAGACCTTAAACGGTGATGCACATGTAAGCTCACTTTACAGAACATCGGCAAAGGGTGGCAAGCCGAAGCATATCGCAGAGGGTGTCACAAAGGTTATTTCGTATTAAGTCAGGGAATAATAAGTGATTGATTTATGATAGAAAACAGGAGAAAAATCGGGATAATGGGCGGAACCTTTAATCCGCCCCATCTCGCTCATCTTATGATGGCAGAGCGTGCCGCAGACGAGCTTTTGCTTGAGTCGGTTATATTTCTGCCCACGGGTAATTTTTCGTACAAGGACAACAGTGATACTGCACCTGCCAAAGAGAGATACGAAATGACTCGTCTTGCAATTTCGGATAATCCGAGATTTGATATATGTGATGTTGAGTCATCGTCTGAAGACTGCAGTTATACCTGCTATACACTTGAAAAAATGCATAGCCTTTATCCGAATTCGCATTTTTACTTTATAGTCGGTGCGGATTCGCTTGATTATATGGATGTCTGGCGTGAGCCGAAACGGATTTTTGAGCTTTCGTCGATTGCGGCAGTTGGCAGAAACGGATTTAGCGAGCAAAGGTGCAAACAAAGAGCAGAATTTCTTAAAACGGAGTTTGGTGCAGACATTCATTTTGTCCAAATGCCGTTTATTGATATTTCGTCCTCTGATATAAGACGACGGATTGCACAAGGAAGCTCTGTCAGGTATGCAGTACCGAGTGCGGTTTTAAACTATATAAAAGAGAGGAAGCTTTATCTTTAAAATATGAATTTCGGGAGTGTTTGGAATGCTTGAAACGGACAGAATAAGGTCATATATTGAGGAGAGATTAAGCGAAAAGAGATACAGACATTCTCTCGGTGTTGCAGACGAGGCGGTTCGGCTTGCAAGGAGATATGGTGCAGACGAGGATAAGGCTTATCTTGCGGGGCTTTGCCATGACTGTGCAAAGGAAATAAAGCCCGAGCTTGCAAGGGAGCTGCTTGAACAAAAATACGGTGTGAGCATTGATAGCGTGACAAGGTGTGCGGGCAAGCTTATGCATGGGCCGCTTGGTGCGGAAATTGCGAAATCTGAATTTGAAATTACAGACGAAGAGGTGCTCGATGCGATAAGGTATCACACAACCGCCAAGGCGGATATGAGCATCCTTACCAAAATTATATATATTGCAGATTATATCGAGCCAAACCGTGATTTTGACGGAGTTGACAAGCTTCGGGAAACAGCGTATGAGGATATAGACGAGGCTATACTAATCGGTCTTGACTATACCTTAAATGAACTGATTGAGGCGAAAAGAATGTTCCATCACGATACGGTTCATGCGAGAAATTATCTGATTATGCAAAAAGAAAACAAGTGTTTTTAAACATAAATTACAGAAAAAGAGGGATTGTTATGCGAGACCTTGAAGAGAAACAACCTCAACAGCGTATCCGCAGAAGAATGAAACACCCGGGTCGGTTTATAGTATTTTTGTTGACAGCAATAATATGTTTGTGGATGATATTTAATTTTATCGTTGCTCTTATAAGCGGACAGAAGTTCAGTATGCTAGGCAGCAGCTTTGAGCCTGTGCGGAATGTTGTTGTTGCGGGGGTTGATGAGGGTGGATATCGTACGGATTTGATTATGCTCTGTCAGATTAACCGTCGTACAGGCGAGCTTAATATTCTTCAAATTCCGAGAGATACCAAGGTTACGAACAAGAGGAATGATAAAAAGATAAATTCTGCCTATTATTCAGGCTTTGAATGCTTGAGTGACGAGATTGCCCAGATTACAGGGGTCAGAGCCGATGATTATATAATGCTCGGCTTTGATGCATTTAGTGATGTAATAGATGCAATCGGCGGCGTAAAGATTGATGTTCCGATAAGAATGTATTACACCGATCCGTATCAGGACCTCACGATTGATTTGGAAAAGGGTATGCAGAAGCTTGACGGCAAGCAGGCACAGATGTATATGAGGTTCAGGCAGAATAACGACGGTACGGGCTATGTCAACGGCGATGTTGACAGAATAGAGGCACAAAAGGTATTGTATTCTGCCGTGATGGATAAGCTATTGTCGCCCGCGGGTGTATTTCGTGCCCCTGCACTGTTTTTTGCGGTTAAGAGTAATTGCGAAACCAATATGAGCGGAGCAAAGCTTTTCGGGATTATGCGTGATGTCTGTGCGGTTGCGGGGAATATAAACTTTTTCTCGCTTCCGGGCGAGGGGAGATATATCGGCGGCGGCTCGTATTTTGTTTATTACAAAAATGCGACCAACGAGCTGATTTCAGAACATTTTGTAACAGAGTGATATTTTATTACTTGATTTTATATTCTATACAGAGAAGGGATAATTTTAATGGCTTGTGAAAATGCTTTTGTAAATAAGATCGCAGAGCTTCTCGATGCAAAGCTTGCGAGTGATATAAGTGTATTGAATGTAGGCTCTCTTACGACTCTTGCGGAGTATTTCGTAATTGCAACGGGAAAAAATGACAAACAGACCCGTGCGATGTGCGACCACATAGAGGAGGAGCTTTCAAAAGAGGGGATAGAGCCTGTCAATAAAGAGGGTTACAGAACGGGTGAGTGGATACTGCTCGGCTATGATGATGTGGTAATTCATATATTCCAAAGTGATGCAAGAGATTTTTATGATTTGGAGCATGTCTGGCTCGACGCAATACGGGTTGATATTTCGGACATTTTGAAATAGCTTTATTTGTAATTTATTACGGGAGGTTTAACATAAGTGAAGTACGATTTTGATTTAATTGAAAAAAAATGGCAAAAAACTTGGGAGGAAACAGGGGCGTTCTCGATTGATGAATCAACCGACAAACCCAAATATTATGCACTTGAAATGTTTCCGTATCCATCGGGAAATCTTCATATGGGTCATGTGCGTAACTATTCCATAGGTGATGTTCTTGCACGCTATAAAAAGATGCGTGGCTTTAATGTTCTGCATCCTATGGGTTGGGATTCCTTTGGTCTTCCTGCAGAAAATGCGGCAATCAAAAACGGAACACCCCCCGCAGAGTGGACATGGTCTAATATTGACAATATGAGAGAGCAGCTCAAACGCCTTGGCTTTAGCTATGACTGGGACAGAGAGGTTGCAACGGCAAAACCCGATTATTATAAATTTACACAATGGATGTTTCTGCAGCTTTATAAAAACGGGCTTGCGTACAAAAAGAAATCGTATGTAAATTGGTGTCCGTCCTGCCAGACGGTTCTTGCAAATGAGCAGGTTGTTAACGGAAAATGCGACAGATGTAAGAGCGAGGTCGGCAAAAAGGATTTGGAACAGTGGTTCTTTAAGATTACCGACTATGCACAAAGATTACTTGATGATATTGATAAGCTCGACGGCTGGCCTGACAAGGTTAAGGCTATGCAGACAAATTGGATTGGCAGAAGTGAGGGTGCAGAGCTTCAGTTTAAGATTGACGGCACTGATAAAGCTCTTACCGTTTATACAACACGCCCTGATACCATCTACGGCGTGTCATATATGGTAATTGCTCCTGAACACCCCGCTGTAGATGAATTGATTGCGGGCAAAGAGCAGGAAGCAGAATGCCGTGCCTTTATAAAGAAGGTTCAAGCCCAGAGTGAGATTGTACGCTCTGCAACTGATACGGAAAAAGAGGGAGTTTTTACGGGGGTTTATGTGATAAATCCGTTTAACGGCGAGAAAATTCCGCTTTATCTTGCAAATTATGTATTTCTTGACTACGGCACGGGAGTAGTTATGGGTGTGCCCGCACACGACCAGCGTGATTTTGATTTTGCTAAAAAGTACGAGCTTCCCATTCGTATTGTTGTTCAGCCTGATGGTCAAAATCTCAAGTCGGAAGACATAAATGAGGCGTTTGCTGCAGAGGGAATAATGGAAAATTCGGGACAGTTCAGCGGCATGAAGAACAAGGATGCTCTCGACGCAATGATTAAGTATGCCGAGGAAAAAGGCTTTGGTGAGAAAAAGGTAAACTTCAGACTGCGTGACTGGTTGATATCCCGTCAACGCTATTGGGGTGCACCTATCCCGATTGTGTACTGCGAAAAGTGCGGAACGGTTGAAATCCCCGAGGACCAGCTTCCTGTTATGCTTCCCGAGAATGTTAAGTTTACGGGTCAGGGTAAGTCGCCGCTCAGTGAGTGTGAGGATTTTGTCAACACAACTTGTCCGAAATGCGGTGCCCCTGCAAAGCGTGAGACGGATACAATGGATACCTTTGTTTGCTCGTCCTGGTATTTTATGAGATATTGCGACCCGCACAACACAGAGCTTCCGTTCTCAAAAGAGAAGACCGATTACTGGATGAATGTTGACCAATATATAGGCGGAGTTGAGCATGCGATACTGCATCTTTTATATGCGAGATTTTTTACAAAGGCTCTTTATGATTTTGGCTATATTGATTGTGAAGAACCGTTTGCAAATCTTTTGACGCAGGGTATGGTTTTAAAAGATGGTGCAAAGATGTCAAAATCTGTCGGAAATGTTGTAAGCCCTGATGAAATTATTGCAAAATACGGTGCAGATACGGCGAGACTTTTTATTCTTTTTGCCGCCCCGCCCGAGCGTGACCTTGATTGGAATGATACAGCGGTTGAGGGTGCGTACAGATTTTTAAACAGAGTTTGGCGTGCAGTTGAAGATTTAAAGGATTATATGACCGATGCTAAAATAGATTCAGGCTCTTTAAAAGAGACGGAAAAGAAGCTTCGGTTTGCAGTAAATACAAGCATAAAGAAGGTTACAGATGATTGTGACAGATTTAGCTTTAACACTGCTATAAGCTCGGTTATGGAAATGGTCAATGCACTTTATAACTATAAGGAGAATACCAAAAAAGAGGATTATAACGGTGCAGTTATAACCGAGGCTATTGAGACTCTTATCCTGCTTCTCTATCCGTTTGTTCCGCATATAACATCAGAGCTTTGGGAAATATCAAACCATAGTACGGATATCTCAACCCACAGCTTCCCGAACTTTGATGAATCGGCACTCGTTGTAAATGAGGTTGAGATTGTTGTGCAGATAAACGGAAAAATCCGTGATAAAATTGTTATCTCGCCCGACCTTTCTCAAAGTGAGATGCAGGAAATTGCTCTTTCTAACGAAAAGGTAGTTGCTCTTACCGAGGGTAAGGAGATTGTAAAGGTTATTGCAATCCCCAAAAAGCTCATAAACATTGTTGTAAAATAAGCAGATACCAAGCACATAAAAACAGGGTGTGTCAATTTTGACACACCCTGTTTTTTTAGTTTCCGCAGCCGCAACAGCCGTTTGTGCGGTTGCGACAACTCTTTACGCAGTTATCGGAGGTCGTTTTCTGGGGCGGGAAGAATTCGTCGATTGGAAATCTGATGTCATTAAAGAGGTCGCAGGGATTGTTTTCTGTCGCAGACGGACATTCCTGGGTGGGAATACAAAAGTCTACTGCGTCTACCAAAAGCTGTGTATCTCTTTCTAATCTGATAATCGAGAATAACCCGTATGAAACTTCAACCTGATTTTGAAAATCGTCAACGATAAGCTCACCGTCAAAGAGGTTACAGATTGCTTCGGGGATGAGTCCGCATTCTGCACAACTGACAGTTGTGGGAGCAGAGGGGTCATCCTCGTCATCGCAACAGCACGAGCAACAACAGTTACCTTCAACAATTTTTGCAGATAATGCAACAGGCTCTACTGTTTCGACAACTACTGTGGGCAGATTTGTGTATTGCCAAGATGCAGACAGGTCGCAGGTGCTGAAGTTGGGGTTTGATTTAAACACGCTTGCACTTGCTTCTGAACCATAAAGGATTACACGCTTATCAAAGGTTGTAAGACCAAAGATGGTTGTCGGATTACAAATACCGCTGAATACCTCAAGTGTTGTACGAATAAAGAATTTGAGGTCAACAGAGAAATACCCGTTGTTGAATGAGAGCGGTTCAACATTGGTGTATACCCAGATGACTTCTGCTCGTCTGAGCTTAATGTTAATAGCGTTTTCAATAAGCTCCTGACCCTCTGCGGTCAGATATACTCTTCCGTTTGAAATGCAGTCTCTGTCTCGACATGAGTCATAAATTCTGCTTGTATTGATGCAGACGGGCTCTGTGAAATCACATGCTCTGCGAATGTTTGTTTCAACAGTCTCTTCGGCTTTGTCCGCAAGGGCAGCTTCTGCCTCGCCCGAGGCAGAACTATCGGTTATTTTACAACAGATTTTGGTTTCGTTTCCGCCGCTGCGGCTTCTGTTGTATCTTTCACTCATAAAACTCAACCTTTCTGCTTGCATATATGATAGTAATGACCGTGCAAGCCTCGGTCATTATTATCATATTTACAAGCCTTGGTTTTGTTACGAAAAAGAAGCTTTTTAGGTAATTTTTTCTATAAATATGAAATACAAATGATATGTATCTCAAATACTGTAATCAAAGTCAAAAAGAGTTAAAAGAGACAGGACAAGGTAATTATTGTGAAAAATGACTAAAAAGCTGTGTTAAAATTGTGAATTTTTCGGTTGATTTATTGGGGTAAATGAGTTACAATAATCTTATAAATTTTACTGTTTAGGAGGGCTGTCAGTTGAAACTTTATGACACATCTAATATCAAAAATTTTTGTTTACTGGGACACGGTAATGCGGGTAAGACCTCGCTTGCAGAGGCTATGCTCTATACATCGGGAAATACAGACCGTCTGGGAAGAACTGCCGACGGAAATACTGTGATGGACTTTGACCCCGAAGAAATTAAGCGTCAGTTCTCAATCAGTACAGCGGTTGCAGCCTGCGAGTGGAACGGTGCTAAGTTTAATATAATCGATACCCCGGGATATTTTGATTTCGTGGGCGAGGTGCAAGAGGCAGTCAGGGTTGCCGATGCAGCAGTTATTGTAATCAGTGGTAAGTCGGGACTTACCGTTGGAGCAGAAAAGGCGTGGAATTACTGCGAAGAGCGTAAGCTTCCGAGGCTTATCTTTATAAACAAGGTTGACGACGAGAGGGTTAACTTCCAGGGCGTTCTTCAACAGCTTAAGGATAAGTACGGCAAGAAGATTGCTCCATTCCAGCTTCCAATTCGTGAGGGTGACAAGATTACGGGCTTTGTTAATGTTGTCGAGCGTGAAGCAAGAATGTTTGAGGGTAATATGACCGTTACGGGTGAAACTCCCGCGGACCTGTTAGACGAGCTTGCCGTTATGCGTGATATGATTTGCGAAGCTGTTGCAGAGACATCAGAAGAATTGATGGATAAGTATTTCTCGGGTGAGGAATTTACTCTTCCTGAGATGTATGGTGCATTGAGAGCGGGCGTTGCAGAGGGTGATATTGTCCCAGTTCTGTGCGGAAGTGCGTATCACAATAATGGTATTCCCTCGCTTATGAATGCAATTTCTGCTTATTTCCCTGCACCAAACAGCGGCGACGAATTTGTTATGGCAACTAAAAAGGATGGAAGCGAGTCGCGTATCAAGGTTGATGTAAGCGACCCGATGTCGGCACTTGTATTTAAGACAATCGCTGACCCGTATGTAGGTAAGCTTTCATACTTTAAGGTTTATTCGGGCATTATGACCCCTGATACAACCGTATACAATATGAACAAGGACACCAACGAGAAAATCGGTAAGATATATGTTATTCAAGGTAAGAAGCAGGTTGATGTTGAAAGACTGAACGCGGGCGATATTGGTGCAGTTGCAAAGCTCACAAAGACTGCGACGGGTGATACCTTGAGCGGACTTAACCATCCTCTTCAGCTTGAGGGAATTAAATTTGCAAAGCCAAATATGTCACTTGCCGTTGTTCCCAAAAACAAGGGTGACGAGGATAAGATTGCACAGGGGCTTATTAAATTGATGGAGGAGGATAATACCTTCCGTCTTGAAAACAACAAAGAAACCCGTCAGCAGATACTTAAGGGACTTGGTGACCAACATATAGAGGTTATTGTAAGCAAGCTTAAGAATAAGTTCGGTGTTGATATTTCATTTGAAGAGCCTAAGGTTCCATACCGAGAGGCTATACGCAAGCCTGTCAAGGTAGAGGGTAAGCATAAAAAGCAATCGGGCGGTCACGGACAGTACGGACATGTATGGATTGAGTTTGAGCCAACCGAGGAAGACGGACTTGTGTTTGAAGAAAAGGTATTCGGCGGAAGCGTTCCGAAGGGATACTTCCCTGCAGTGGAAAAGGGCTTGCTTGAGTCTATGCAACAGGGTGTGCTTGCGGGTTATCCTATGGTTGGGCTTAAGGCTACTTTGGTTGATGGTTCGTATCACGATGTTGACTCGTCTGAAATGGCGTTTAAAATTGCTGCAAACCTTGCTTATAAGGCAGGTATGGTTCAGGCTTCGCCTGTTATACTTGAGCCTGTCGGTCACCTTAAGGTTACCGTTCCCGATAGTTACACGGGTGATATAATCGGCGATATTAACAAGCGTCGCGGGCAGATGCTCGGTATGGCTCCTGCAGGTGGCGGAATAACCGTTATTGAGGGCGAAATTCCTATGGCAGAGATGCATAGCTATGCATCTGATTTGCGTAGTATGACTCAAGCAAGAGGTGATTTCGAGTTTGAGTTTGAACGCTATCAGGAGGCACCGTCTAACATAGTTGACAAGATTATAGCAGACGCAAAGGCAGAATAAAAATTTTTGACCGCAACCTTCGTTGCGGTCATTTTTTTGTATGCGGTGTAAAAACAATTTTTGATAAAAATCTTGACAAAGGGTAATAATTATGATAACATATTATGCGATAACCTAAAACGCAGAGTTCGGGGCTGATGATTCACCGCCCAACTCCGGGTTTTACGGGGCTTATAATAATATGGAGGTGAAACCACAATGGATAAGGAAATTAAGCAGGAAATTATTGCTAAATTTGCTACACACGAAGGTGATACGGGTTCTCCCGAGGTTCAGATTGCTCTTCTTTCGTACAGAATTGACCATTTGAACGAACACCTTAAGACCCATAAAAAGGACCACCATTCAAGACGCGGTCTTCTTAAGATGGTCGGTGTTAGACGCAGCTTCCTTAACTATCTTGCAAAGAACGATATTGAGAGATACCGTGCCGTTGTTGAGAAGTTGGGACTCAGACATTAAAAGCATCAGGGCAGTCGACAGACTGCCCTTTTGGCATTATTTTGAAAAAATAAATTATAATATAAGCTATGCAGGGGCGTTTGATTTTAGCAGTTAAAAACACGCATCAAGGTATCAGGTGTTTGTTTTTAAGTGCTAATACAAACACCTGATGGCAAAATTAAAGGAGAATATTTTATGACAAAGATTTATGAAACACAAGTTGCAGGCAGAACCTTATCGCTTGAGTTTGGTAAGGTCGCAGGTCTTGCAAACGGTTCTGTTCTCGTTCGTTACGGCGATACTGTTGTAGTTTCTGCTGCAACCGCGTCGGACAAGCCGAGAGACGGGATTGACTTTTTCCCGCTCAGTATTGACTATGAGGAAAAGATGTATTCGGTAGGTAAAATTCCGGGTGGCTTTACCCGTCGTGAGGGCAGACCGTCAGAGAATGCAATTCTCACATCAAGAGTTATTGACAGACCTATGCGTCCCCTCTTCCCTAAAGATTTGAGAAATGATGTATCTATCGTTTCGACAGTCCTCTCGGTTGAGCAGGATAATGCCCCCGAGTTTTGTGCGATGATTGGTTCATCTGTTGCAGTTTGCGTATCGGACATTCCGTTTAACGGTCCCGTTGCTTCGGTATATGTTGGTTTAGTTGATGGTGAGTTTGTTATTAACCCGACAGAAGCACAGAGGGCGGTGAGCGACCTTAACCTTACCGTTGCCGGAAGTATGAAAAAGGTTGTTATGATTGAGGCGGGCGCAAACGAGGTAGCAGAGGATGTAATGTTTGACGCTATTATGTTTGCACACGAGGAAATAAAGAAGATTTGTGCTTTTATCCAGAAAATTCAGGATGAAATTGGAAAACCAAAGTTCGAGTACGAGCATATGGTTGTCGATGAAGAGTTGTTTGCAGACATCAGAGGCTATGCAGAGGAAATGGTTAAGCAGGCAATGGATACAGACGACAAGACGGTTCGCGATGCAAGACTTTTGGTTGTATATGAGGATGTATATACTCACTTTGAAGAAAAGTATCCGAAAGAAGAGTATCAGGCACAGATTGATGAGGCACTTTATAAGCTTCAGAAAACTGTTGTAAGAAACTGGCTTATGTACGACAAAAAGCGTGTAGATGGCAGAGGCATTCTTGAGATAAGACCTCTCTCGGCAGAGGTTGGACTTCTTCCGAGAACCCACGGCAGCGGTCTCTTCAGTCGCGGACAGACACAGGTTTTGACTGTTGCAACGCTTGGTACAATCGGCGATGCACAGATTATAGACGGACTTGATAATGAGGAATACAGAAGATATATTCATCACTATAACTTCCCGTCATACAGCGTTGGTGAGACCAGACCATCAAGAGGTCCTGGCCGTCGTGAAATCGGTCACGGTGCTTTGGCAGAGCGTGCACTTGTTCCTGTTTTGCCGTCAGAGGAGGAATTCCCATACGCAATACGCCTTGTATCCGAGGTGCTCAGCTCTAACGGTTCAACCTCGCAGGGAAGTATCTGCGGAAGCACACTTGCACTTATGGACGCAGGTGTACCGATTAAGGCTCCGGTTGCGGGCATCTCGGTTGGTTTGATTACTGACCCCGAGGATGATGACAACTTCCTCACAATGGTTGATATTCAGGGCGTTGAGGACTTTTTCGGCGATATGGACTTTAAGGTTGCAGGAACAAAAAAGGGTATTACCGCTATTCAGATGGACCTCAAGGTTGACGGTCTTACACCTGCAATTATAAAGACTGCACTTGAACAGACAAAGAATGCAAGATACTATATTTTAGATGAGGTTATGTTAAAGGCAATTTCTGCACCGAGAGAGGACTTGTCGCCTTATGCACCCAAGATGATTTCAATGACTATCCCGTCAGACAAAATCAGCGAGGTTATTGGTAAGGGCGGCGAGACAATCAAGGGTATTCAGGCAGAGACAAATACAAAGATTGACATTAAAGAAGAGGGCAACCTTGGTGTTGTATTTATTGCAGCTGTTGACACCGAAATGGGCGAAAAGGCTCAGAGAATGATTGAACTTATCGTTAAAGAACCCGAGGTTGGCGAGATTTACGAGGGACCTGTTGTATCTGTACTTGATTTTGGTGCATTTGTAAATATTCTTCCTGGCAAGGACGGCTTAATCCATATTTCAAAGCTCTCGAGAAACAGAGTAGAGAAGGTTACTGATGTTGTCAATGTTGGTGATACCGTTAAGGTTGAAATCATAGAGATTGACGAGAAAAAGGGCAGAATTAACCTCAGAAGAATTGAAGACTAATAAAAAACGCTCCGCATTTGCGGAGCGTTTAGCTTAATTACAAACCTTGTTTTTTGGAAACACCTCATCAGTCACCTATCGGTGACTGATGAGGAGAAAGTTTGACTTTTTCAGCGTTTTTTTAGTTATAAATATACTCTGATATCCTTTGCGAGGTCGTCTTCGAGTCGGATAAGTCTCTTTGCAATATCTTTGGCTCGCTCTTCGGCGGCTTTGTATTTGTTGAGGTATTTGTTAAGAGATTTTACACCCATATTACAACCGTCGGTTAAAAGGTCTGCTACGGTTTCGTCACTTTCATTCATAGAAAGCATTACATTTGTCTTTATCCATGACATTCCTTTTGCCATGGGGTTTGGTTCTTTTCCGCTATCGTGATAGTCGTTCAGCATCTCGTGAGTTTCACTGCCGAGCTTTTGGTGTTCTTTTTTGTTGTTGTCAAGAATTGCCTTGAACTCGTCATTTTCTATTTTGTCGTACACATCCTCAATAGAAGAAACACCCATTTTTATTCCTGCATTACATTCCTTTAACAGCTCTATTGTGTCATCATTTATCATTACAATCATCTCCTTTTATCAGTAGTCTGTCCCGATAAGGAAATATTATGTATAAAGCTTAATAAAGGGTTACAAAAGATACGCCTGAATAGTAGTGCTTTAATATTTGACGGTAATCGTCGCCGCCTATTGCAAGAACATTTGCACCATTTTGGCTCATACCGACGCCGTGACCATATCCTTTTACAAGAAATGTAATTTTGTCGCCCTCGGTTGAGATTTCAAAATTTGCACTTCGCAGACCAAAAAGATTTCTTATTTCCTTGCCGTCAAACTGTTTTCCGAAAAGCTCGATTGACGAAACACTTCCGCCTTCAGTTCTCTCAATGTTACCTACCATTGATAAAAGGTCAGAGGCATCAATATCGCTGTATTTGGTTTTAAGCTTCTGGACAAACAAATCCTTTGGGTAGTGGCTTTTGGACTCAAACCCGTCTGTGCCTATATCCTCGCGGCTGTTTACCGATTTAAGATAAGGAAGCGACGAGCCCCATACCTCTTCAACATTTTCCGTCCTGCCGCTGCTTATTGCGTAAAAATAAGCCTTTACGACCTTGTTATCGTACGACATATATTCGCCTGATGTTTGAGTGACGGCTTGTCTTATTTTTGCTTCGTAATCATCACGAAAGCGGGGGTCCCAACCCTGTCTTGCGTTGTCAATGCTCTTCCAGGCGTTACAGTGGGTGTAGTCCGTGCAAACCATTGCCCCCTGATGCTCGCTTGGGGCACCGTTTTGCATATAGCTTGCAACCTTGCTTAATACATAGCTTCGGATAGCGACTGCTTGTGCTTTAAGTGCCTCAAGGTGATATGTCGCAGGCATCTCGCCTGCAAGCACACCCGTGACATATTCTTCAAATTCCATTTCTTTGACGGTGCCGCTATCTGCAATATATACGCTTATCTTAAATGGTCTGGAGAAATTTCCCGCTGTGACAGCATCGCCGTTTGTGACGGTTGCAGTATTGCTTCCTGAGATAGTAATGATTCTCGAAATTGCGTAGGGAAGAAAAAATGCGGATATGATTATTGCAAGAAAAAGGGCAAGAGTTTTTTTCATATAAATTTCTCCTTTAGTTTTTAGTCAGTAAATTATATGAAGGAAATTTCAAAAATATTCTTGACATAGGAGCAAAATTATAATATAATATATGAGTTATTTATGTATAACAATCCTTACTCTCAAATTATTTGAGGGTCAAAGTCCAAAAGGAGGTGACAAGAGATGGCAGAACATATCAATAAGTACGAAACCATTTTCGTTATTGATGCTACCAAGACTGAAGAGGAAATCACAGCTTTGGTTGAGAAGTTTAAGTCATTGATTGAAAAGAACGGCGAGATTGAGAGCGTTGACGAATGGGGTAAACGCAGACTTGCTTACGCAATCAACGATTTAACAGAAGGCTATTATGTTTTGGTAAACTTTAAGTCAAGCCCTGATTTTCCGGCTGAGCTTGAGCGTGTTTACGGCATTACTGACGGTATTATCCGTAACATCGTAATCAGATGCGAGGAGGCGTAAACCATGATTAACAAAGTAATTTTGATGGGTAGGCTCACGCGTGACCCCGAGCTTCGTCATACGGGCACGGGGACCCCTGTTTGCAGCTTCTCTATTGCTATTGATAATGGCTATGGCGAGAACAGACAGACAGATTTCATCAACTGCGTTGCATGGAATAAGACTGCTGAATTTGTCAGCAACTATTTCAGTAAGGGCAGAATGATTATTGTAATTGGTCGTATTTCGACCAGAAGCTGGGAAGGTCAGGACGGTAAGAAGAACTATGCAACAGAGGTTGTTGCAAGTGAGGTTAGCTTTGGTGAGAGTAAGCGTAGTCAGGACGGCGACGCACCTGCTCAGAGGCAGAATGCAGGATATTCTGCACCTATTGATGCACCGCAGATGCCGCAGGATTTGGCAGATGACGATTTTTCACCTTTGCTTGAGACCGATGATGACCTCCCGTTTTAACAGAAATTAAAGGAGGCGAAACAAATGGCTGAAGAAAGGAAAATGGACAGACCCCGTGTTAGACGCGCGAAGAAGAAGGTATGTGCTTTCTGCGTTGACAAGGTGGAACACATAGATTATAAGGATGTTGCAAAGCTCAGAAGATATGTAACAGAGCGTGCTAAAATTCTTCCCAGAAGAATTAGCGGTTGTTGTGCAAAGCACCAGCGTCAGCTTACAGTTGCTATAAAGAGAGCAAGACAGATTGCACTTTTGCCTTATACATCAGACTAATGTATAAAACAAAACACCGTCGCTATAGGGTGTACTCTAAAGGACGGTAATTTTAAAAGGCTGAACGAAATCAATCGTTCAGCCTTTTATCGTAGGGGCGATTCACGAATTGCCCGAAAATACATTAACACAATATGGAGAATTTGTAGAACAGATTATTGAAATATTACTTGGCAAGTTCAATGTGTCAATTCCCAAATATGTTATTATGCCAAATCACATTCATTTGATTATTGTATTAGATGATTCGGGAGGGCATGGAAACCCTCCCCTACAAAATGTCATTGGACAATTAAAATCATACACAACAAACAAATTTGGCAACCCCCTTTGGCAGAGGTCATATCACGACCACATAATTCGTGGCGAAAAGGATTATCAGAAAATATGGGAATACATAGATGCCAACCCCTTAAAATGGGAATTAGATTGTTTTTACAATAGCGAAACGGAGCAGTGAATTCCACTGCTCCGTTTACTATCCTTTAGAGTATCCCTCGTATGCGACGGTGTTTTTTATATCTCTATACAGCAGACAGCTTCGGCGGCAATTCCCTCGCCGCGACCGCAAAAGCCAAGCTTTTCGGTTGTGGTTGCCTTGACGCTGACCGAGGTTTTCGGAATATGCAGAATTTTGCTTATTGTTTCAATCATATCAGGAATGTATGGTGCAAGCTTCGGTGCTTGTGCAATTATGGTTGCATCGATATTGTTAATTCTGATGTTTTTTGACGCCAAAAGCTCACCAACTACGGACAAGAGATGTTTACTGTCGGCACCCTTCCACTTATCGTCGGTGTCGGGGAAAAGCTTGCCGATATCGCCAAGCGATGCTGCCCCAAGAAGAGAGTCCATTATTGCATGAATCAAAACATCAGCATCAGAGTGACCAAGAAGTCCAAGTTCATACGGAATTTCTACTCCTCCTATAAACAACGCCCTGTTTTCTGTCAGTTTGTGAACATCATATCCGTGTCCGACCCGCATAGTTGATTTCCCTCCAGAATTATTTAATATTCCTTCCGCAACTGCCAAATCATCGGGAGTTGTTATTTTTATGTTAGAGGAAGAGCCTGTAATAACCTTTATCTCTACCCCGAGGCTCTCACACAATCCGCAATCGTCTGTTGCAATGGTTCCCTTTTCCTCTGCAATACGATGAGCTTCCTTTATAAGAGCGGTCTTAAAGCCTTGCGGTGTCTGAATGGCACAAAGAACCGAGCGGTCGCAAGTTCCCGTAATATTACCCTTGTCAACAAATTTAAGCGTGTCGGCAACGGGAATACCGAGTGCAGCTGCATCGTTTTCATAAAGTGCCTTTGCAACAGAGTTTATCTGCTCTGATGTGACGAATGGCCTTGCACCGTCGTGAATAAGCACAAGCTCACCCTTGACCTTGCTTAAACCCTTTTGGATAGAATGCTGTCTTGTCTCGCCGCCCGAAACAACACAAACAAGCTTTCTGATGCCGTATTTGTCGGCAGTCTCGCGAACGGTTTGTATATCATCGTGTCTGGCTACGACAATTACCTCGTCGATTTCAGAGGCGTTTTCAAACGCAATAAGAGTTCTTGCAAGTACGGAGATTTTGTTAATTGCAATAAACTGCTTTGAGATTTTTGATTTCATTCGGGCTCCGTTACCCGCCGCCGCAATAATAGCGGAGGTGTATAGATGCTTGTCTGAGTTCATATAATCAGTCCTTAAAAAATATCTGTAAGCACATCATAGATGTTGTTGTACGCACTAACCTTAATTTTGTCAAATTTTTTTAGCTTTTCTATATTTGCAGACGGAATAAGGCACCGACCAAAGCCGAGCTTTTCAGCCTCTGCGATACGGTTTTCGATATAACTGCAAGCCCGAAGCTCGCCCGAGAGACCAATCTCGCCGATTGCGACAACATCGCTCGGTATTGGCTTGTTCTTATAGCTTGATGCAATCGCAAGGAATATTCCCATATCTATGGCAGGCTCTAACATTTTGAGACCGCCGACAACATTAACATATACATCAAACGAGGAAATATGAAGGCCGACCCGCTTTTCCATAACGGCAAGCATAATCAGAACCCTTGACAAATCAATTCCAGTTGACATACGACGAGGGTTGCCAAAGCTACTCTGTGAGGAGAGAGCTTGTATTTCTGCAAGAACGGGCCTTGTGCCCTCCATAGTACAGATTATACACGAGCCTGCCTCACCAATCGGTCTGCCCGAGAGCATAGCCTGTGACGGGTTCTCAATCTCGGAAAGTCCGTTTCCGCCCATTTCAAACACGCCGATTTCATTTGTTGAACCAAAACGGTTTTTTATCGCCCTTATTATTCTGTAAGCCCTGTGTTGGTCACCCTCGAAATATAAGACGGTGTCTACTATATGCTCAAGTATTTTCGGACCTGCAATAGCCCCCTCCTTGGTGACATGTCCAACGAGAAATGTCGCAATAGAATTTTCCTTTGCTATACGCATAAGTGTTGCCGCCGTATCACGGATTTGGGTAACACTGCCGGGGGCAGGGGAAATTTCGGGGTTAAACATTGTCTGGACAGAGTCCGCAATCAGTATGTCGGGCTTTTCCTTGAGTATACATTCGCAGATAAGCGACATATTTGTCTCTGTATAAAGCTTAAGCTTTTCGGTTGTAACACCGAGCCTGTCGGCACGAAGCTTGATTTGTCTTTGAGATTCCTCACCCGATATGTAGAGAATTTTTTTAGTTTTGCCGAGATGCTCGCATATCTGCAGAAGAAGAGTGGATTTACCAATCCCCGGGTCTCCGCCAATCAAAACAAGCGAACCTTTTACAAGACCTCCGCCGAGGACACGGTCAAGCTCGGTAAGACCGGTTGAAATACGCTCGTTTTCTGTAATCGAAATTTCGGACAATATTTTTGGCGGCTCTGATCCGACCGAAAATGCAGTTCCACCCTTTGCCGATTTTGGGGCAGTAAATATTTGTTCCTCGTTCATTGTGTTCCAAGCACCGCAACCGGGACATTTCCCGTTCCATTTGGGAGATTCTGTGCCACATTCTGAACACACAAAAACAGTTTTTTGTTTCATATCGGTATTCTTGCCTTTCTCAATTCATTATCTAAAAGTATAGCATATATTTTATGATTTGTCTATCAAAAAATATATCCGTACAGAGGGTGCAGCATATGATAATTACTATTGCAAAAATGGTGGGTTTGTATTATAATTATATAGTTATAGTTTAAAATAAAGGGGGTGTTTGGGTGTATTCATATATTGCGGGTATAGCAGTTGATGTAATAGTTTTATTTTTCTTTTTTGTTGGTGCATATTGTCTCTCTGTTGCAGTTTTTTCTTTTGTTCCGCAAAACAGAGTTGCACCCGAGCATCGTTTGAAAAAATTTGCGGTACTCATACCCGCTCATAACGAAGAAAAGGTAATATCCAACCTGATTTACAGCATATTGTCAGCGGATTATAAAAGAGAGCTTATAAAAATATATGTTATTGCCGACGGATGCACGGACAGAACTGCAGAAATTGCGGAGAGACAAGGTGCATTTGTTATTAAAAGGCAGACCTCAACCTGCAAGGGTGACGCACTCGCATACGCCGTCTCGCATCTTCTGGACACGGACTGCGATGCAGATTGCATAACTGTTTTTGATGCAGATAATATTGTGGATAAATTCTTTTTCAAGGAGACAGACGAAAGGCTTGCCCTCGGCGAGATGGCGGTACAGGGATATATTGATTCTAAAAACCCCTATGCTTCATGGGTTTCGCACGCTCATTCGATGTGGTACTGGATTACCAATCGGATTATTCAAACGGGGAGAGCCAAAACGGGTGCGGGGGCAAGACTTGGCGGAACAGGATTTACGATGAGGACAGATGTCCTGAAGAAGCTCCCCTGGAGTACAAGCTCTATGGCAGAGGATGAGGAATACACCTGCATTCTTGCAGAAAATGGTATTCTTGTAGACTTTGCACCGAGAGCGGTTGTCTATGACGAGAAACCCGAGAGCTTTTCTGAATCAATAAAACAACGCAAGCGTTGGGCAAAGGGTACGGGTGAGGTTCAGGGTGATTTTACATTCAGGCTTTTGAAACGAGGCCGCCTCAGTGCAGTTCTGGGCCTGTGGCAAGAGATTTTAGGTCCGCTCTCATTTTTTGTACTGCTTTTTGTTGCAATTTTTAAGGTTGGAGGTATCGCACAAACTACAATAGGCGGGGCTGCAATATGGTTTTATCTCGCACTTGGTGTGCTTGTAACAATATTTGCTCTTGCTGCGGATAAAAAAATGAATTTAAAAATACTATTTAATATATTCGGTTTTCTTGTCTACATATTCAGTTGGATTCCGATAGGAATAGCAGGAGTGTTTTTTTCAAATGACGGGTGGTATCATACCCGCCACGGACGGGCAAAAATTCAAAAGAAAAATATGTAAATAATAATGAAAAATATTGAATTTAAGGAAATAGGTATATACAATAGAAAATTAGACTATAATTGCATATAAATGACTATAACCGTCTGTAATTAAATTTGATTTCTGGTTAAAAATTTTGTATTATACATCTATTAGCACTCGATAAACGAGAGTGCTAATAAAAGGGTAAGAGTTATTATTTTGTTAGTTTTAATTTCATATTTATATAAGGAGGATTTATCTTATGAACATCAGACCATTAGCGGACAGAGTAGTAATTAAAATGCTTGAGGCGGAGGAAACCACCAAGAGCGGTATTATACTCGCAGGAAACGCAAAGGAAAAGCCACAGATTGCCGAGGTTGTTGCAGTAGGTCCCGGCGGGATTGTTGACGGCAAGGAAGTAAAGATGGAGCTTGCAGTGGGCGACAAGGTTATTATGAGCAAGTATGCAGGAACCGAGGTTAAGCTCGACGGCGAGGAATATATCATTTTAAAGCAAGGCGATGTTCTTGCTAAAATTGATTAGTTTCAGGCTTTAAATATTCTAATTTTTGGAGGAGATAAAAATGGCTAAACAGATTTTATTTGGAGAAGAAGCAAGACGCGCACTTGGAAAGGGTGTAAATCAGCTTGCAGATACAGTAAAGGTTACACTTGGTCCCAAAGGCAGAAATGTTGTACTTGACAAGAAATACGGTGCACCGCTTATCACAAATGACGGTGTTACGATTGCGAAGGAAATTGAGCTTGATGATGCGTTTGAGAATATGGGTGCACAGCTTGTTAAAGAGGTTGCAACCAAGACAAATGACATCGCAGGTGATGGTACAACAACCGCTACACTTCTGGCACAGGCTCTTATCCGTGAGGGTATGAAGAATGTTGCTGCAGGTGCAAACCCCATGATTGTAAAACGCGGTATGGCAACTGCAGTAAACGCTGCTGTTGACGAAATCGTTGCAAACAGTAAAAAGGTTGACGGAAAAGAGGATATTGCAAGGGTTGCATCAGTTTCTGCCGCAGACGAGACAATCGGTAACCTCATTGCAGATGCAATGGAAAAGGTTACAAGCGACGGTGTAATTACGGTTGAAGAATCAAAGACCGCTGAAACATATTCAGAGGTTGTTGAGGGTATGCAGTTTGACAGAGGATATATTACACCTTATATGGTAACAGACACCGATAAGATGGAAGCCGTAATCGATGATGCGTACATTCTTATTACAGACAAGAAGATTTCTAACATTCAGGAAATTCTCCCGCTTCTTGAGCAGATTGTTCAGTCGGGCAAAAAGCTCCTTATTATTGCAGAGGATATTGAGGGCGAGGCACTCTCTACACTTATTGTAAACAAGCTTCGCGGAACATTTACCTGCATCGGTGTTAAAGCCCCCGGCTTTGGCGACAGAAGAAAGGAAATGCTCAAGGATATTGCAATACTCACAGGTGGTCAGGTAGTTTCGGAAGAGCTTGGAATGGAGCTCAAAGATGCAACTGTTGAGCACCTTGGTCGTGCTCGTCAGGTTAAGGTTCAAAAAGAGAATACCATTATTGTTGACGGTTTTGGCGACAAGAATGAAATTGAGAGCCGCGTAAACAATATAAGGGCACAGATTGAAACAACAACATCAGAGTTTGACAAAGAGAAGCTCATGGAGCGTCTTGCAAAGCTCGCTGGCGGTGTTGCAGTAATCAAGGTTGGTGCAGCAACAGAAATTGAGATGAAGGAGAAGAAGCTTCGTATCGAGGACGCTCTTGCTGCAACTCGTGCAGCAGTTGAAGAGGGTATTGTTGCGGGCGGCGGAACCGCATTCATCAACGCAATCTCTGCAGTGGAAAAGGTTGTAGCCGAGGCAGAGGGAGATGAAAAGACGGGTGCTTGTATCGTGCTTCGTGCTCTTGAAGAGCCCGTTCGTCAGATTGCGTACAATGCAGGAATTGAAGGAAGTATTATAGTAAACAAGATTAAAGAAAGTAAGGTTGGCGTTGGCTATAACGCCCTTACCAACGAATATATGGATATGCTCAAGGGCGGTATTGTTGACCCGACAAAGGTTACACGCTCTGCTCTTCAGAATGCGTCAAGTGTTGCGGCGATGGTGCTTACAACAGAGAGTCTTGTTGCAGACAAACCCGACCCCGCAGCCGATGCAGCAGCAGCTGCCGCTATGGCAGGTGCAGGCGGCGGAATGTATTAAAAGCCGACTTAAAATATAAAAAATATGCCGCAGCTGCGGCATATTTTTTATTGGGATAAATCAGAAGTTATGTTAAGATGCAAAAATCAACCTTAAAAATAACGCCGCAAAATAATATGCACCCCAAAAAGTCATACTCTTTTGGAGATGCATATTATTTTTATACGGCTTTTTTTTGCATACGATATTTCTCTCTGGTTGCAAAGCCACCTCTTATATGTCGCTCTTGCTTATTTTCAAGAAGAATATTTTTGACCTTTTCGGCAAGCGAGCCGTTTATTTCGCTCAATCGCTCAGTGATGTCCTTATGTACTGATAGATGAACATTGATACTTTTCATCAAGTCCTATGTCTGCAAGGAGCCTTAGGTATATGTCAATATGTCCGTCTTCCGCCACTTCAATTCGGTCTATGACACGCTTTAGCATCTCGTTGGTAATCTCTGCAGTACTTAAGATATCGCCTATACTCTTGAATGTATCAGTCAGTCCGTATTCAAGCTTATCTGCCTGTGTGATGCCGAATCTCACCATCTTAATTTTCTCTTCCAACTTTTTAATTTCTGCATTGGTGGACTCGGTCTTTTCTTTTAAGTCTTCCATTGAGATAACTTCGTTGTCATACATATCGACATATCTTTGTCGGCTCTTTTTGAGCTTTTCTATCTCTCTTGTTATCTCTTTTTCGGTTTTAAGATTTTGATGCATCGGCTCGTAATTCTTGTTGAAGTCTTTGATTATTTTCTTAATAACCTTTTGCTTGTCCTCAATTAAGCCTGTAAGATATTTCTTGATAGAATCAAGTAATTCACCTTCATCTATGACTGTTTTGTTGTTGCAGGAATCTGCTCCGTTGATATTCCGCCCACAACATACCCATGTGTATTTATAACCACTTTTTACCTTTCGTTTTGCTTGCCTGAAGAAGTGCCCGCAGTCAGTGCATTTAAGCAGAGTGCTGAATACATGCTTGCAATCCTTTCGCTGTCCCTGAGAGAATTTTTGTTTGTTTATTTCCAACTTCTTTTGAGCAAGCTCAAAGGTGTTCATATCTATAATCGCAAGGTCAGGTCTTTCAGTAACTTTCCATTCTTCTTCGGGTTTATAAATTCTGTCGCCTGTCAGAAAATCCTTTACTTCTTCTTTGCCATTGATGATAATTCCGCAGTACATTCTGTTAGTGAGAATTCTGCAAATTCCGTTTTGGGTCCACTTGCATCCTCGCTTTGTTTTAATATTTTCTTCGTTAAGGATTTTGGCAATTTTACTTGCACCATATTCTTCGTTTATGTACATTTGATATATGCGGCGGACTACATTTGCTTCAAAGGTGTTAATGTTTAGGTTAAAGTAATCGCCGATAGTTTTGTCATAACCGAATATGATGTTTGGCACTCTGCCTTTTTCTGCATTAAGACTTTTACTGAACTTAATTCGCTTGGATGTGTTTTCGCTTTCCTGCTGTGCTACCATCGCAAGCATGGTGAGCACCAATTCTCCGTCTTCGGTTGATAAATTTGTGTTTACAAATACAACCGGGATTCCTATAGCTTTCAGTTCTCTTATTGATTGCAGAAAGTCCACCACATTTCTTGCCATTCTCGATATGTCCTTGGTTACTACCATATCGAATTTTCCAAGCCTTGCATCTCTCATTAGTCTCATAAATTCAGGACGCTTTCTCATCTGCGTTCCCGAAATACCCTCGTCTGCATACATATGAGTAATTTCGTGGTTGTTTCTTTCAGCAAATTCGCCATAGAATTTCTTCTGCATTTCCAAACTATTCAGCTGATCAGTTTTGTCAGTTGATACTCTGCAATATGGAGCTATTCTCATAAATGATTACCTCTCTTTCCAAATTGATACGCTATGCGCAACACACAACATACCACACAATTTTTCAAAAGTCCACGAAGGTCGTCAAAGAAAATTTCACTTTTTTCAACTTTTCTTAAAAGAAAAGTTTCATCCGTTTTATTTCTTTTCCTCTTTCCCAAAAAGCCACGGCTTTTTGGGAGCCCTGTCTTAATCTTCTTTAAGAAAATACTCCGCCTAAAAATTTTATTCAGGCGGAGTATGTTTGCTATGTATTCCTAATCCAAATCACTGTATGATTCAGAGTTACTATCCTCGCTATGCTTATCCATCTTGTCTAAAATCATTTTGGTCAGAACTCCTGTCGCCGCCTGTGAAATAAATTCACCTGCTATTCTTTCAGAGTCATTCCTTGTATTTGGATTATGGAAGGTTATATGTAGTTTCGCCTTATTCATATAACAATTCTCCTCCAATTCCAAATTTGATTTATGTTACATACTATGTAAGCCTGTCCTAAAATATTCACTCTTTTGGAGAATTAAATTCTCCGTGTGTACGCTTGGCATCAAACAATGCTACCTGATGAATTTCATCACCCCATTCTTGCATAACATCCAATCTCCGAATCATCAGCCAATACAATTTCGCAATCATAACCTCATTTTTGAAAACCAATCGCTCATAATGCTTCAACATATTCTTTACCGAATTCTCA
>JAZNHF010000045.1:0-21448 GCA_045576835.1 Clostridia bacterium | reverse complement strand
TAAGTATGGAATAAAATGTAAATATTTTATAAAGAATTCGGGTTTCCTATTGAGGGATATCTGAAAATGTGTTACAATAAAGGCGGTTATTGATTTAAAAGGAGGTATAAATATGAAGGAGAGACTATCACAGATTTCACCCGAGGTTGAGGCTCTTTCTATGCTTTGCATGAAAAACGGCAAAATCGATGCCTCGCTTTACGAGAAATATGATGTCAAACGAGGACTTCGTGATATAAACGGAAAGGGTGTTGTTGCGGGACTGACCGAAATTTCGGAAATACACGCAAGCGAGGATAAAGACGGCGTTGAGATTCCGTGCAGAGGCGAGCTTTTCTACCGCGGATATGATGTGAAAAAGCTTGTAAACGGATTTCTGTCAGACGGAAGGTTTGGGTTTGAGGAGACGGTGTATCTTTTACTTTTCGGCGATTTGCCGAGTGAGAATCAGCTTGCCGAATTTTCAAAAATCCTTGGCGGTTACAGAACGCTTCCCGTCAATTTTGTTTCGGATATTATACTAAAGGCACCAAGCTCGGATATGATGAATACCCTGTCAAGGTCGGTGCTTACACTTTATTCGTATGACACCCGTGCAAACGATATAACAATCCCGAATGTGTTGAGGCAATGTCTTCAGCTTACAGCACTTTTCCCTGTTCTTTCGGTTTACGGTTATCAGGCGTATAACCATTATTACAAGGGTGACAGTCTTTTTATACACAAACCTCAAGAGAATTTAAGCACGGCGGAAAATATTCTGCTTCTTTTGAGACCTGACGAAAAATACACAGAGCTTGAGGCAAAAATTCTTGACCTTTCGTTGGTGCTTCAGGCAGAGCACGGAGGAGGAAATAACTCTACCTTTACAACACATGTTGTATCCTCTTCAGGCACGGATACCTATTCGGTTATGGCGGCGGCACTTGGCTCGCTAAAGGGCGGCCGTCACGGCGGTGCAAATATTAAGGTTACACAAATGCTTGAGAACATCAGAAACAATGTAAGTGATTGGACTGATGACGGAGAAATTGCGGCGTACCTTAATAAGCTTCTCGACGGAGAAGCGTTTGATAATACGGGACTTATTTATGGAATGGGTCACGCAGTTTATTCGCTTTCTGACCCGAGAGCGGATATATTCAAGGCGTTTGTAAAGCGTCTTGCTTGTGCAAAGGGCTTTGAAAAGGAATATAACCTCTACGAAAAAATAGAGCATCTTGCACCTGAGGTTATAGCCGAAAAGAGAAAAATTTATAAGGGCGTAAGTGCCAATGTTGATTTTTACAGCGGTTTTGTATATGAGATGCTTGAGCTTCCGAGAGAGCTGTATACGCCTATTTTCGCAATAGCAAGAGTTGCAGGCTGGAGTGCCCATCGAATAGAGGAGCTTGTGAATAACGGCAAGATTATAAGACCTGCATACAAGGCGATAGAGCCGAGAAGAGAATATGTTGATTTGAAAAACAGATAAGGTTGGATAAGAGTATGAACGAGTTTAAAACCTTTCACCCGATTGTAAATTTTATATATTTTGTATCGGTAATAATTTTTGCTATGTTTGTTATGCATCCGATATGTCTCGCAATTTCGCTTATAACGGGAGTGTGGTATTTGTTTGCCCTTAAGGGAAGAGGTGCGGCAGGCTTTGTGTTTACTCTTGTTTTGCCGATGCTCCTGCTTTGTGCAGTCATAAACCCGATTTTTAATCACGGCGGTGAAACAATCCTTGCCTATTTCCCTGGCGGGAACCCGCTAACGCTTGAGTCTTTAATATTCGGTCTTGCCACAGGTGTAATGATTGCGGGTGTTGTTTGTTGGTTTGCGTGTTACGGCGAGGTGATGACAAGCGATAAATTCATATATATTTTCGGCAGAATTATGCCGTCCTTGTCGCTTGTGTTTTCGATGGTTTTGAGATTTATTCCGAGATTTAACGCGAGGTTTAAAGAGCTTGTTTCTGCACGAAGGGGTATTGATTGCAGCTTGGAAAAAGGAAACCTTGTGAAAAAAATTAAAACTGGGGTAAAGCTTTTATCATCAATGATTACATGGTCGCTTGAAAGCTCTGTTCAGACAGCTGACAGTATGAAAAGCCGCGGATACGGACTAAAAGGCAGAACGGCTTTTTCTAACTTTGTTATTAGCAAAAGAGATGTTGCGGCAATCGTATATATCTTGGCACTTGATGTATATATAATTATTGGCATAATCCTTGGCGGTCTTAAATACTTGTATTTCCCGAGTCTTGATTTACTGACAGTTGATATATATAGGGCGAGTATATGCACGGTGTATGGCTTTTTGTTTCTCACGCCCATGTTTGCAGAGGCAACAACAAATTCTGTGCTTGACATATTCAGATAGGTGATATATTATATTAGTGCAGAGCAGACAGTAAAGGGGAGATTTTATGTATAAGACTGCAATATATCCGGGCTCGTTTGACCCGTTTACCAACGGGCATCTTGATGTGGTGAAAAAGGCGTCGTTGCTTTTTGATAAGGTCGTTATTGTTATCGGTCTTAACATGAACAAGAAACGCACATATGATGCAAATAAAATTAAGCTTGCAATAGAAAAGACGCTTGTTGATGCCGACATTATAAATTGTGAGGTCTGTGTCTATGACGGGCTTGTTGCAGAATATACCAAGACGAATGATATCGGCTATATGATAAGAGGTCTACGCAATAATATGGATTATAACTACGAGGAAAATATTGCCGAGGTAAACAAGCTTATAAATCCCAAGCTTGAGTACATATATTTCAGGGCGGACAATGTTGCGGTTTCCTCGTCAATGGTAAAGGAGCTTATAAGCTTCGGTCAGGATGTTTCAAAATATGTCCCACAGGCAGTGTTTGAAATAATATAAAATCAGGAGGAAAAGAATGAAAAGATTATTTATTATTATGATGTGTCTTGTTCTTATGTTTTCGGTTGCAGCTTGCGGAAAGGATAAGGAAAAGACAGAAGAGGATGTCAAGCTTGAGCAGAGCGTGACTGAAGAAGAAACTGGCAGAGAAGAAACTGGCGAAACAAAGGATGGCGGAGTTGTGGTAAACGAAGAGGATACCAAAACAGTAGTTGTTGAGAGTGCCGAGGACCTTGGCGAGATTGTTGATGAGTTCAACACTACCACCGACCCTGAAAGAAAAGAAGAGCTTCGCGAGGAGCTTGAAAAGATTTTTGCTCAAGCGGAGGCGGCAGCTGAGCAACAATAATATAATATCTCTGTTTGTATTAAATAACAAAAAACACCGATGCGGAAATCATCGGTGTTTTTTTGTTGTTGCCAAAATTATCTAACTATAAATCGGTTTATCCTGCGTTTCGGGTTGAATTGATACTCTCTTTTTTGGGTGAGGGTGCTTTTATTGCCTTGCGATTTGTATTATAGGTTATCGTAGGCTTGGATTTCTTTTCGACACAACCCTTTGTAACGACAACTCTCTCGATTGTCGGGTCTGACGGAATTTCGTACATTATATCAAGCATAATATCCTCCAAAATTGTACGCAGACCTCTTGCCCCCGTGTTTCTCTCTGCTGCAAGCTTTGCAACTGCCGAAACTGCTTCGGGTTCAAATTCGAGTCTTACATCGTCCATATCAAACAATGCCTGATATTGCTTGATTATTGCGTTCTTCGGCTCTGTGAGGATTGATGCAAGAGCCTCCTCGCTGAGTGAATCAAGAGTAGTAACAATCGGAAGTCTGCCGATTAGCTCGGGGATAATTCCGAATTTAAGCAAATCTTCAGGCTCGAGCTGTTTTAATATGTCGCCACGGTTTTTGTCTTTTTTGCTTTCAACCTTTGCACCAAAGCCGAGAGTTTTTGTGTTTACACGGCTTTCTATTATCTTGTCAATACCCTCGAACGCACCGCCGCATATAAACAAAATATTCGTGGTATCGATATGGATAAATTCCTGATGCGGATGCTTTCTTCCGCCTGCAGGCGGAACAGATGCAACAGTACCCTCTAAAATTTTAAGCAATGTCTGTTGAACGCCCTCGCCGCTTACATCACGGGTAATGGAGGGGTTCTCGGATTTTCTCGAAATTTTGTCCATCTCGTCGATATAGATAATACCTCGCTCGGCAAGCTCTATATCATAGTTTGCGGCCTGAATAAGCTTAAGCAGAATGTTTTCTACATCCTCGCCGACATAACCCGCCTCTGTCAAAGAGGTGGCATCAGTAATAACAAATGGAACATTAAGCATTTTTGCAAGGGTTTGTGCAAGAAAAGTTTTTCCGCAGCCTGTAGGGCCTATAAGAAGAATGTTGCTTTTCTGAAGCTCAACATCGGATTGAGAATTCTTTGAGAATATTCTTTTATAGTGGTTATATATAGCGACCGATAACGCCTTTTTGGCAGAATTTTGTCCTATTATATAATCATTTAAAAATTTGTGGATTTCCGCAGGCTTTGGAATGCTTTGAAGCTCTTCGCTGCCTGATGCACTGTAATCGTCCTTGAAAAGCTCGACACAAAGTTCAACACATTCGTTGCATATATATGCCTCGGGACCCTCAATCAGGCGTTTTACCTTATCCTCTGTTTTGCCACAGAAGGAACAACGGCAAACCTTATTTTCGTCAATTTTATTTGGCATTAAATACTCCCCTATCTTTTAGCTACAATTTTATCAATAAGACCGTATTTCATAGCTTCGTCAGCACTCATAAAGTTATCACGCTCGGTATCTGCCTTAATTACATCAAGGGGCTGACCTGTGTTCTCGCTCAAAATTTTGTTAAGGTTATTCTTAATCTTTAACATTCTTTCAACATGGATTTGCATATCGGTGGTTTGACCCTGCGTTCCGCCGAGAGGTTGGTGTATCATAATCTCACTGTTGGGAAGGGCAAATCTCTTGCCCTTTGCACCTGAAGAGAGAAGAAACGCACCCATAGAAGCTGCCATGCCTACACAGATAGTAGATACATCTGCCTTGGTGTACTGCATTGTGTCATAGATCGCCATACCTGCAGTAACAGAGCCGCCCGGACTGTTGATATAAAGGTTTATATCCTTGTCGGGGTCCTCGCTGTCGAGGAAGAGAAGCTGTGCAACGACAAGGCTTGCTGTCACATCATTTACCTCGTCTGACAGAAAGATAATTCTGTCTTTTAAAAGACGGGAAAAAATGTCGTAAGAGCGTTCGCCTCTTCCGGTCTGTTCGATAACATAAGGTATCATACTGTTTTTGAAATTATAATCAAAGCTTGACATATTATATCCTCCTAAACTTAAAATAATTCTTGGTAGTGAAAGAAAGGTTGAGTTGGATAATATATATCCAATTCAACCTAAACTTATACATCTTTATGTGAGTTGTGTTTATTTAAAATCTGCTTTATCAACGAGGAACTTAATGGTTTTCTCTGCCTTAATTCTCTCTTTTATGTCATTTTCCTGAACATATTTCTTGACATCTTCAACCTTCATACTGTTCTTTTCCGCCATATCAGCATATTCCTTTTCGATTTCAGAGGCAGCAGCATCAATACCCTCAACCTCACAAACCTTTTCAAGAACAAGAGATGTCTTAACATTCTTTGCGGCGTCGTCCTTAAACTGTTCTTTAAGAGCGTCGACCGTGATACCTGTATACTTCATATACTGTTCAAGATTGAGACCCTGGTATCTCATCTGCATATCAAAGTCTCTTATCATCTTGTCAATTTGAGAATTTATCATAGCCTCGGGAATGTCAATCTCGGTTGCATCACAAACGGCTTTGATAACATTTTCTTCAGTTTCGTGCTTTGCTTTTTCTTTGCCGGCATTAGAAAGCTTTTCTTTAATATCCGCCTTAAGCTCTTCAAGAGTATCAAACTCACTTACATCCTTTGCAAACTCATCGTCAAGCTCAGGAAGCTCTTTAACCTTGATTGAGTTTATCTTAACCTTGAACATAGCGTCCTTGCCCTTGAGCTCTTCTGCGTGATACTCTTCGGGGAAGGTAACATTTACTTCGGTGTCAGCACCGATTTCCTTGCCGATAAGCTGGTCCTCGAAGCCGGGGATAAACTGACCTGAACCGATTGTAAGGTCAAAGCCCTCGCCTTTGCCGCCGTCAAATGCTTTGCCGTCGGAAAAACCTTCAAAGTCAATGTTTACAATATCGTTCTTCTTAACGGCTCTGTCCTCTACGGGAACCATTCTTGAGTTTCTCTCGCGAAGCTTATCAAGCTCTGCATCAATGTCTTTTTTCAGGGTGCGGTGTGTAACCTTTGCAGCCTTTACGCCCTTGTATTGGCCAAGCTCAAACTCGGGCTTAACCGTAACCTTTGCAGTAAAGGTTATGCCGTCTGCCTTGCTGATTTCACCTTTAATATCAATCTCGGGCTGGTCTACGGGATAAATATTGTTTTCCTCAACTGCTTTATCATATGCGTCGGGAAGAACGATGTTTATTGCATCCTCATAAAAAACTTCAGCACCGTAATACTGTTCAATTATTTTTCTCGGAGCTTTACCTTTGCGGAAGCCCTGAATGTTGATTTTACCAACATTTTTTCTGTAAGCCTTTTCGATTGCGGTTTCAAATTCATCTGCCGTAACAGAAAATTCAAAGCTTACTACATTTTTTTCGATTTTTTCTACTGTGCTCATCAAAAAAACATTCCTCTCTGCTTCTTAAAATATACCAAGGGTCATTGTAACACAAAATTATGGAAATTGCAAGCCTTTTTTTGCATTTTTATCCCATTTGGGCATTTATCAGTTTGGGGATAAAATCCAGATAGTCGCATGCAACAAGCTTAAGGCAAATCCCCGAAAATTCGCCAATGGGTGCCATCTTGTAAGACGATGCGTGGAGATGGCCGAAAACACAAAGCGAAGCCTTGTAGTGGTTCATTATTTCTAAAAAGTCATTCTCACAAGGTGATGTACCGACTGGCGGATAGTGCATTGCAACGATTATATTCTCGGGATGCTTTGAAAGTGCATCCTCAAGCGAGAGTATAAGCCTCTGCTTTTCTCTTTCAAAAATCTTTCTGTCCTCTGACGGACCTGAGGTAGAGGGATACTGCCAACCTCTTGTCCCGCATATTGCGGTTTTTCCGTACATATATGCCTTGTTCTGTAAAATTTCAATGCTGTCAAGCCTATGCTCTTTAAGAAAAGAGTTCATCTTGGTCGGAGTTGTCCACCAATAGTCATGGTTACCTTTTAATATCAGTTTTTTGCCGTTTAAAGAATGAATATACTCAAAATCTGCAACGGCATCGTCTAAATAGGTCGCCCATGAAATGTCACCCGGAATGACAACAAGGTCATCATCCCCGACAACATTGTTCCAGTTTTGCAACATTTTATCGGTATAATTTTCCCACTTGTCACCGAAAACGCTCATTGGCTTGTCAACGCCGAGAGAGAGGTGCAAATCGGATATTGCAAAAATTGCCATAAAATCAATTCCTTAAATTTATTAACGCTTATAGCCCTTGATTACCTTTTTCATAGTTTCTATTGCGGGACCGCCGATAAGCTTGCGTTGGTTTACGCAGGTCTCAAGAGATATTTCATCATAGATATCCTCGCCGATAAGCTCGGAAAAGCCCTTGAATTCATCCATTGAGAGTGCGTCAATTACTGTATTGTTTTCGATACAATAAGCTACCATTTTCCCGACAACCGCGTGTGCGTCGCGGAAAGGAAGACCGTGCTTTACAAGATAATCTGCAACATCGGTTGCGTTGGTAAAGCCACCCTTTGCCCCGTTTAGCATTGTATCGCGTTTAACCCGCATAGTTGCAAGCATTTTTGAGAAAACGGGCAGACACATCTTTACTGTGTCGATTGCGTCGAAAATTTGTTCCTTGTCTTCTTGCATATCCTTGTTGTACGCAAGAGGAAGCCCCTTCATCATTGTGAGAAGACCCATAAGCGAGCCGAAAACTCTGCCCGTCTTACCGCGGACAAGCTCTGCAACATCGGGGTTTTTCTTTTGGGGCATAATGCTCGACCCTGTGCTGTATGCGTCGTCAAGCTCAATAAAGCCGAATTCGTGACTGCTCCATAATATTATCTCTTCCGAAAAGCGTGAGAGGTGTGTCATAAGCATTGACAGGTCAAATGCAAGCTCACACACAAAGTCGCGGTCGGATACCCCGTCAAGACTGTTTTGAGTAACCCCGTCAAAGCCGAGTTTTTCTGCGACAAACTCTCTGCCGAGCGGATATGTTGTGCCAGCTAACGCCCCGCTGCCAAGAGGCATGATATTGAGACGCCTCCTGCAATCGGCGAGCCTCTCGCCGTCACGCTTGAGCATTTCATAGTAAGCCATTATGTGGTGTGCAAGCGTGATGGGCTGTGCCTTTTGAAGATGTGTATATCCCGGCATAATGGTGTCGAGGTTGTTCTCGGCGATAGTTAAAATTGTGGACTTAAGCTCCTCAATCAGGAGTGAGAGCCCGTCTATTTCAAAGCGAAGATACATTCTTATATCAAGAGCAACCTGGTCGTTTCGGCTTCTTCCCGTGTGGAGGCGTTTGCCGACATCGCCTATTCTTGAGATAAGGATTGTCTCAATATTCATATGGATATCCTCTGCGTCAATTTCAAATTCAACCCTGCCCGCCTCAATGTCCGATCTGATTTCGCCAAGGGTTTTGACAATAAGGGCAGAATCCTCGCTCGGAATAATTCCCTGCTTTCCGAGCATGGTTGCGTGTGCTATGCTCCCTTCTATATCCTGTGCGTACATACGGGCATCAAATCTTATAGATGAGTTAAAGTCGTCTACCAATGTATCAGTGGCTTTTGAAAAACGGCCACCCCAAAGCTTTGACATAACAGTCAGTCCTTTCGCCTTTTAAGTCTATCAGAATATTCTATCACACTTTCTTGAGTAGGTCAAGAAAAAAAGCGGATTTCGGTTTTGCCGAAATCCGCATAATATTAAAATTTATTTTTCGTTCTTTTTATTCATCAATGCACGAACCTTGAGGGGCAGACCGAACAGGTTGATAAAGCCCTCGGAGTCTTTATGACTGTAAAGCTCTTTACTGTCGCCGAAGCTTGCAATATCTTCGTTATAGAGTGAGTACGGAGATTTTGCACCTGCAGGTGTTACACTGCCCTTGTAGAGCTTAAGTCTTACCTCACCCGTAACGGTTTCCTCCATCTTGTCAATCATAGCAGAGAGCGACTCGCGAAGAGGTGTGAACCACTTTCCGTCGTATACAAGCTCGCTGAACTTAATTGCAGATTGACGCTTAAACGCTTGTGTGTCGCGGTCAAGACAGAGATATTCAAGCTCGCCTATAGCGGTGTAGAGAATTGTACCGCCGGGTGTTTCGTATACGCCTCTTGATTTCATACCAACAAGGCGGTCCTCTACGATATCGGTGATGCCTACACCGTATTTTCCGCCAAGCTCATTGAGCTTTTCAACCAAAGCACGGGGAGCCAGCTTTTCGCCGTCAACCGAAACGGGAACACCAGCCTCAAAACCGATGGTGACATAGCGCGCCTCATCAGGGGCCTTCTCGGGCGATACGCCGAGCTTTAAGAGACTGTCAAGCTGAGGCTCGTTTGCGGGGTCCTCTAAATCCATACCCTCGTGGCTGATGTGCCATATATTTCTGTCTCTTGAATAAAGGTCTTTTTTGGTAACGGGAATTTCAATTCCGTGTGCCTCTGCGTAGTCAACTGCGTCCTCTCTTGATTTAATATCCCATATTCTCCAAGGTGCTATTATCTTAAGATGCGGAGCCAGAGCCTTTATGGTAAGCTCAAAGCGAACCTGGTCGTTACCCTTGCCCGTTGCACCGTGGCAGATAGCAACAGCACCCTCTTTTTCTGCAATCTCAACAAGTCTCTTTGCAATAATGGGCCGTGCGTGTGATGTGCCGAGAAGATATTTACCCTCATATACCGCACCTGCTTTGAGTGTCGGGAAAATATAATCCTTTACATATTCATCGCGAAGGTCCTCTATATAGCACTTGGAAGCACCGCTTCTCTTTGCACGCTCTTCAAGGCCGTCAGTTTCTTTACCCTGACCGACATCTCCGCAAACTGCAATAACCTCGTAGTCATAATTCTCGATGAGCCACGAAATAATAATGGAAGTATCAAGTCCGCCGGAATAAGCCAGAACAACTTTTTCTTTTGCCATTGTAAAATCCTCCAAACTGTGTTACAATAAAATATATTTTAAGCTATTATAACCTACACTTGTATTTTTTGCAATAGCAATATAACGAAAAAACCAACAAAAATTGCAAAAGGAGTTGCGACTTTTTATGAGAATTCTTGGTATAGACCCCGGGTATGCCATCGTCGGCTACGGAGTTTTAGAGTATGACGGAAACAAATTCAGCGTAATTGAATATGGTGCAATAACCACCGAGGCATCTATGGATATGTTCGAGCGGTTTAAGTCAATCTATGACGATTTAAATGCAATAATAGAGAGAACAAAGCCTGAATTTATGGCGATAGAGGAGTTGTTCTTCAACAGCAACCAAAAGACGGCAATCAATGTCGCCCAGGCAAGAGGCGTACTTTTGCTCTCGGCACTCAATCACGGGGTTGAAATTTTTGAATATACGCCTCTTCAGGTTAAGCAGGCGGTTGCGGGCTACGGCAGGGCGGACAAAAACCAGGTCCAGCAAATGGTAAAGCTTCTTCTCGGACTTGATAAAGTGCCAAAGCCCGACGATACAGCCGACGCAGTTGCGATTGCAATATGCCACGGACATTCATATAATCCAAGAAGAGATGCAAAAATTAAATTGAGGTGATACATATGAGAAGTATACTTATAACGGGTGCGTCAAGAGGAATAGGCAGAGCAACTGCAAGGGCGTTTGCTTCACTTGGCGACAGGGTGATAATAAATTACAATAAGTCGGAAAAAGAGGCACTTGAGCTTGCAAAAGAAATCGGCGGGATTGCAATAAAGGCAGATGTTTCAGACCCGTCAGAGGTAAAGCATATGGTCGGGCAGGCAGGCGAGATAGATGTCCTCGTAAACAACGCAGGTGTGTCGGGCTTTTATATGCTTGACGCAATGACTGACGAGGAATGGCAGAGGATTATTGATATAAACCTGAACGGTGCGTTTTATTGCACAAGGGCGGTTCTTCCTCAAATGATAAGAAGAAAAAGCGGTGCGATTGTAAATGTTTCGTCTATGTGGGGCATATGCGGTGCTTCGTGCGAGGTTGCATATTCTGCCTCAAAGGCGGGAATTATAGGATTTACAAAGGCTCTTGCCAAAGAGGTTGGACCATCGGGAATAATTGTAAACTGTGTTGCCCCCGGGGCTGTTGATACCGATATGAATTCAGGACTTGACACGGAGGCTATTGCAGAGCTTTGCCGAGAAACGCCTCTTGGCAGAATGGGAAAGCCCGAAGAAATTGCAAAAGCGATTGTGTATTTATCAGAGACGGACGGCTTCCTGACGGGTCAGGTATTAAGTCCGAACGGAGGATTGGTTATATAATAATAAAATACGGGCGAAAAATGATATGCACCCACAAAAGTGTCTAAACTTTTGGGGTGCATATCAAAATTGACAGTCATTTTTCTATATAATATTTTTTTCGTTTTGGTTAAAATATGCGAAGCATTTGTCAAGATAAATCTTGTTGGAAATTGCAGTAATCGTTGTACGCAAAAGACCTTTAAGCTCGGGGTGTTTCGTGTCCGATTTGTTTATGTCGAAAATTTGTGCGTCAATATCAAAGGTATTCTTTAAGACGGTTTCAAGCTCATTGCAAAAATAGTTGTATGCCGTGCTTGCAGGATAGGTTTTCTTTCGCAACGACAGCAGAATGTTTATGTTGTCCATAGATAAAACAAGCTTTGCAGATGCAATAAACAGCAAGGTGGCAATCTGCTCGCGGTTATATTGCTTTTTGACAGGGTTTGCAACAAGCTTGTTTTTTACATAGTTGCTTATCATAGACGAGGTCAGAGAAATTTCGGGAAGAGGCTCGTATATCTGTGAAATATATTTTGTTGTCTGCTCTAAATAAAGACCCACATCGGGGATTTCCTCGTATTTCGGAAGCCGAAAGCTCTCAATCGGTTCTGAAATAATTTTTTTCATTTGTTCGTTCAAAATATTCACCTCTTATAATAGCCTTTATGGTATTATATCTCGTATTTTTACTTATGTCAAGCTATTGACAAGCTTTAAAAAAGGTAGTATAATATCCTTTGATAGGTTTTTGAAAAACTTGTCGAAGATTATTTGATACGGGGTGTATAATATGAGCTTTAAAATTGTAATGGATTCATCATCAAACATCAAAGAGATGTCGGGGATAGAGTATGCGGTTGTACCGCTTAAGATATATCTTGGTGAGAGAGAATATGTTGATGATGCAACGCTTGATATAAATGCGATGCTCAAGGACTTTTCCCAGAGCAAGGAAAGGTCCTCGACCTCTTGCCCGAATGTTTATGATTGGTTGGAGGCGTTCAAAGGGGCAGACGAGATTTTTGCCGTAACGATATCGGGAAACCTTTCGGGAACATACCAATCTGCTGTCTCTGCGAAGAAAGAATATCTCGACGAAAATCCAAATGCGAAAATCTGTGTAATTGACAGTCTGTCCACGGGACCTGAAATGCGGCTTATTGCAGAGAAGATTAAGGAGCTGCACGAGTGTGGGAAAAGCTTTTTTGAAATTGAAAACGAAATCGAGGAATACCGACAGAAAACCCATCTCTTCTTTTGTCTTAAATCAATGAGAAATCTTGTAAGGAACGGCAGAATTAACTCAACCGCAGCAAAAATAGCGGGTGTTCTTGATATAGAAATTTTAGGAAGAGCAAGCAACGAGGGCGAGCTCGAGCTTTTGCACAAGTGCAGAGGGAAGATAAAAACGATAAACAAAATTGCCGAGGAAATGGAGAAACATAATTTTTCAGGCGGAAGGGTTATAATTTCCCATTGTAATAATATAGAAGATGCGAGCATTCTGGCAGAGAAAATAAAGGAGAGCTTTCAAGGTGCAGAGGTTATGATTGAAGAATGCGGAGGCCTTTGCAGCTACTATGCCGAAGAGGGCGGAATGATTATAGGCTTTTTAAGTAGTCAAAAAGAGGTTGACGGAAATCTGAAAGGGTAATATAATAGACAGACGGCGGATAACTTTATATTTTACGGCGACATAATAAAAAAGGGGTAGTAATATGGAGAGCAAGCTTAAACGGGCGATTAGCCTGTTTTATACATTTTTTAAAATCGGTGCGTTCACCTTTGGCGGAGGCTATGCGATGATACCTCTGATTACCAAGGAGGTTGTTGACAACAAGAAGTGGATTACCAATGAGGATATTCTGGATGTAATTGCAATCGCAGAATCGACCCCGGGACCGATTGCAATAAATTCTGCAACCTTTATCGGCTGCAAGATTGCAGGCGTGCTCGGCTCTGTATTTGCAACGCTCGGAGTTGTGCTTCCGTCTTTTGTTATAATTACAATTATATCCTTTGTGCTTGGACAGTTTGAAAATCTCCCTGCGGTAAAATTTGCCTTTGCGGGTATCCGTGCAGGGGTTCTTGCACTTATTATAAAAGCACTTGTGTCAATGTATAAACAATGCCCCAAGAATACGGTTTCATATATAATTGCAGGGCTTGCGTTTGTTGCGGCATGTATATTTGATTTTAATGTACTGATTGTGTTGATTGCATGTGCCGTAATCGGACTTGTTTCGCAGCTTTTGTTAAAGAGGAGGGCTGAAAAATGATTTTTCTCAAATTGTTTTTGACCTTCTTTAAAATTGGTCTTTTTACGATTGGCGGGGGTTACGCAATGCTTCCGCTTATTCAGGCAGAGGTTCTGGCAAATAATTGGATAGAGGAAGAGGCACTTGTAAATTTTATTGCGGTAAGTGAGTCGACTCCTGGTCCGTTTGCGATAAATATTGCGACCTACATTGGCGGTCAGGTTGCGGGTGAGGGATTGCTTATAAGTCTGCTCGGCTCGGCGTGTGCAACTCTTGGCGTGGTTATGCCGTCATTTATTATAATACTTATTGTTGCTAAATTCTTTGAAAAATTTAAAGAAAGCACACTTGTAAAGGGTATTATGGCGGGACTTAAGCCCGCAGTTATAGGCTTGATTGCAACGGCAGTTGTGTCGGTCGCAAAAACCTCGCTCTTTCCGAACGGAATGGCACTTGAGAGACTTTTGGATTACAGCACAATATGTGCAGCGGTTATTTTCCTTGTTTCGGCGTTTTTGATATTTCGGAAAAAGCTTCATCCGATTGTGGTAATTTTAATTTCGGCGGTGCTTGGAATTGTAGCAGGATATGCTGGACTTTTGTTTTAGAAATTTAAGGCGTGCAAATTGCACGCCTTTTTTGTTACCTTTTGTCGGCAATAAATTGTTTTTTTAATACCGTTTATGACATAAAATTCAATCCTTGTCGAGTTATAATATATTATAATCCGCAAAGGGGAGGTGTATAGGGTGACGCTGTATGTAGATAGTCTCTTTTTAATGAATTTCTTTATGGATACAATGATACTTTTTGCAGTTGCCGTTTTGAGACGAAGACGGGAAAGATTAGGCAGAATTTTTCTCTCTGCAACATTATCTGCCCTATATGGGGCGTTGATGTTTTTCCCCTCTCTGTCATTTTTATATGGGGCAATACTGAAGATTATATTTTCTGCAATAATTGTGGCAATAGCCTTTGGGGCAGAGGGGGTCCGTGACTTTTTGTCCTCGTTCGGGGCGTTCTGGCTTGCAACTCTTGTCTGCGGCGGAATTGTGCTTGCAATTTCTGTTTTTACTGACTTTGGACTTGCGATGCAGACGGCGGTATCAAACTGTATAATGTATGTCAATCTGAACCCCTTTGCACTATTGATAAGCTGCGGCGTTCTCTATCTTTTAATTGAGCTTCACAGACGGTTGTGTATAAGAAGCTTTTCCCGTGAGAAAATTCTGCTCAAGCTGAATGTGGGGTATATGGGAAGGGTGTGCAGACTGACCGCTCTCATAGATACGGGCTGTGAACTGACCGAACCGATTAGCGGTACGCCGATGCTTGTGGCGGAAAAGAAAATGTTCAAGGTAATTTCGCCGCCGAATGAGTTTGTCTATGTAAACACTGCAACGGGGGTTGGGAGGCTTCCGATTATTTCACCTGATTTTATAGAGTGTGACGATAGGCGGTACAGTATAAAAAACGGGACTATGATTGCACTCTCCGACACAAGCTTTACATATGACGGGCTTTACAACTCGATAATAAATCCCGATGCGACGGTAGAGACAGAGTTATGTTATAAATCACAAAATATGATTAAGTTGAGGTGCTGACAATGAAATATATAAAAGAATTATTAAAACAATTATATGCAAAAATTACATATGCAATCGACAGACTGAAGCGGGCAGTTGCAGGAAATGTGCATTATGTAGGCGGAGGCGAGACCCTGCCCTCGCCGCTTTGCAAGGAGGAGGAAATGCGGTGGATTAAGAGGCTTTCAGACCCGACAATGCGAAGCTCTGCAAAGACAGTTCTGATTGAGCATAATTTAAGGCTTGTCGTATACATAGCGAGAAAGTTTGAAAATACGGGGATTGCGGTTGAGGATTTGGTTTCAATAGGAAGTATTGGCCTTATAAAAGCGATAAACACCTTTGACCCCGAAAAGAAGATTAAGCTTGCCACATATGCGTCAAGGTGTATTGAAAATGAAATATTGATGTATCTGCGAAAGAACAGTAACACAAGAACCGAAATATCCATTGACGAGCCGCTCAATGTCGATTGGGACGGAAACGAGCTTCTCCTGTCGGACATTCTGGGCACAGAGGAGGATGTTATCCAACGCAGAATTGAGGATGAGGTAGACCGAGAGCTTCTCGCTATTGCACTTGAAAGACTCTCGGAGAGAGAGAGAAGCATTATGAAATTAAGGTTCGGTATCGGCTATGACGGAAATGAGAAAACTCAAAAAGAGGTTGCCGATATGCTTGGGATTTCGCAGTCGTATATCTCAAGACTTGAAAAAAGAATAATGATAAGACTGCGAAAAGACATAACCAGAATGATAAATGAGTAAAAAATATATAAAACTTACCCTCTTTTAAACTGATATAGACAAAAATTTAACAAAACCTATCAGAAATTGCAAAAAAACATTGACCTTTGTCAACAATAGGTATATAATAAAAAAATATAAATATAGGGGGAGTGTTTGGGTATTGCCCGTTTGCACGAGCTTTTGACGCCCCTCAAAATAAATTGTATAACTTTTTAAATGGAGGAATTTAAAATGGGTAGAGTGTATAATTTTTCCGCAGGTCCCTCAATGCTCCCGCTTGAGGTGCTGGAGCGTGCACAGAAGGAGATGCTTGATTGCAACGGCAGCGGGCAGTCGGTTATGGAGATGAGCCATCGTTCAAAGGATTATCAGGCAATAATTGATTCGGCAGAGGCGATGCTTCGTGAAATAATGAACATTCCCGATAATTATAAGGTAATGTTTCTTCAGGGCGGTGCGTCGACACAGTTCTCTATGGTTCCGCTTAACCTTGGTAACAAGAACAAAAAGGCGGATTATGTTATAACGGGTCAGTGGGCAAAAAAGGCTCATCAGGAGGCACAGCGTTATATCGAGGCTAATGCTATCGCATCAAGTGCAGATAAGACCTTCTCTTATCTTCCCGAGGTTGACAAGAGTATGTTGACAGAGGGGGCAGACTTCGTTCATATTACATATAATAATACAATCTATGGCACACATTACAACACCATGCCTGATTTCGGTGACGCAACCGTTGTTACTGATATGTCATCTTGTATCTTATCAGAAGAGGTTGACATCAACAAGTTCGGTCTCATTTATGCTGGTGCACAGAAAAATATGGGTCCCGCTGGCGTTACCGTTGTTATTGCAAGAGAAGATTTGCTCGGCGATGCTATGGATATCACACCTATAATGCTCAAGTATGATACGCATTCAGAAAATGGTTCAATGTATAATACCCCGCCAACATACGGCATTTATATCTGCGGACTTGTTTATGAGTGGATAAAGAATATGGGCGGAATTAAGGTTATGAACCAAATCAATGTCGAAAAGGCTAAAATTCTTTATGATTACCTTGACGATTCAAAAATGTTCAAAGGAACAGTTGTTGCTAAAGACCGTTCGCTTATGAATGTTCCGTTTGTAACGGATTCCGATGAGCTTAATGCTAAATTTATTTCAGAGGCGACGAAACAGGGCTTTATTAACCTTAAGGGTCATAGATCCGTTGGCGGTATGCGTGCGAGCATCTATAACGCGATGCCGACAGAGGGCGTAGTGAAGCTCGTTGAGTTTATGAAGAATTTTGAAATGAACAACTAATTTTTCAGTATTTTATGAAAGGAATTGGGAAAATGTATAAGATACAGACTTTAAACAAGATTTCAAAAAAAGGTCTTGCCGTTTTGGACGAGAACTATACTTGTGCAGACGAGATTGAAAATCCCGACGGTATAATACTCAGAAGCTTTAAAATGCACGATATGGAGCTTCCCGCAAGCTTAAGGGCGGTTGCCCGTGCAGGTGCAGGTGTAAACAATATTCCGATAGATAAATGTACCGAACAGGGCGTTGTTGTATTCAACACCCCGGGTGCAAATGCAAATGCAGTAAAAGAGCTTGTTATAGCTGCTCTTTTCCTCGCATCAAGAGGTATTGTTCAGGGTATCGAGTGGGCAAAAACCTTAAAGGGTGAGGGTGAAAATGTTTCTGCTCTTGTTGAAAAAGGTAAGTCAAACTTTGTCGGTCCTGAAATTGAGGGCAAAACCATTGGCGTTGTTGGACTTGGTGCTATCGGCGTAAAGGTTGCAAACGCAGCTCATCATCTCGGTATGAATGTTGTGGGCTATGACCCTTTCCTTTCGGTTGACGCAGCCTGGAACCTTACGAGATATGCCCACAAGGCAAACAGCCTTGATGAGGTGCTTGAAAAGGCAGATTATGTAACAGTCCATGTTCCCGCAACGGCTAATACCAAAGGAATGTTTAATTCAGAGGCTTTTGCCAAGATGAAGAAAGGTGCACGCCTTCTTAACTTCTCTCGTGGCGAGCTTGTAGATGAAGCGGATGTTCAAATTGCATTGCAAAACGGTGATTTGGCTTGCTATGTAACAGATTTTGCATCAGATGTATTACTTGATAACGATAAGGTTATATGTATGCCGCACCTTGGTGCTTCTACCCCCGAAAGTGAGGAGAACTGTGCTGTAATGGCGGCTCAGGAAATCAAAGATTTCCTTGAAAACGGAAACATCAAGAACAGCGTAAACTTCCCGAACTGTGATATGGGCAAGGTGAGCGGTGCAAGAGTAACAATTCTTCACAAAAATGTTCCGAGTATGATAAAAAACATTACAGATGTTTTTGCAGATGACGGTGTGAATATTGAAAATATGCTTAACAAGAGCAAGGGCGATAATGCTTATACAATGATAGATATTGCCGAAAAATGTGACCGTGCGGTAATCGAAGAATTATCTGCAATGAAGGATGTTATAAAGGTTACACTTTTATAATAAAAGTCAGTGCTGTGCAGTAAGACAAATGGTCGCGCACACAGGGAGTAATCCCGTGTGTGAGGAAAGTCCGGGCTCCGCAGGGCAGAATGCAAGCTAACGGCTTGCGGAGGCGACTCCAGGGAAAGTGCAACAGAAAAGAACCGCCTGCTATGCAGGTAAGGGTGAAAAGGCGAGGTAAGAGCTCACCTGCCCCATTGGTGACAATGGGGTGGTGTAAACCCCATTCGGAGCAACACCTGATGTGGAGGATAAGTTTGCCCGACATCTCCTAAGAAGGTGGCTTGAGATATGCGGTGACGCATATCCCAGATAGATGACCATTCACGACAGAACCCGGCTTACGGCTTACTGCACATCAATAAAATAATTTTAGAAAAAATAAAAAAACTATTGACAAATATGGAATATGCTGATATAATATTAAGGTCGCATTGATATGAGCGGGTGTAGTTCAATGGTAGAATCTCAGCCTTCCAAGCTGATTGCGTGGGTTCGATTCCCATCACCCGCTCCATTTATTTTTTATCAGGCAGACAAGCCATATTGAATACGCGCCTGTAGCTCAGCTGGATAGAGCAACTGCCTTCTAAGCAGTGGGCCAGGGGTTCAAGTCCCTTCAGGCGCGCCATCTATGGTGGGTATAGCTCAGTTGGCTAGAGCGCCAGATTGTGGCTCTGGAGGTCAAGGGTTCAATTCCCTTTATCCACCCCATTTTAAATTTTGGGCTGTCGTCAAGCGGTAAGACACAGCACTTTGACTGCTGCATTCGTAGGTTCGAATCCTGCCAGCCCAGCCACTTTTTTTACCGTAAAAAGATGATATGACCCATTAGCTCAGTTGGCAGAGCACTTGACTTTTAATCAAGGTGTCCGGAGTTCGAATCTCCGATGGGTCACCATCGAAACCGAATGATTTAGATGACAGTCTAAATCATTCGGTTTTTTCAATGGCTTAAGGGCTTTTTGCAAAAAACAGTTTTGAAACAAAAGGGTAGATGCTAAACGATTTTAAACCAGACTTGAACTGTTGACACAATTAAATTCAATTAATTATTATAAAATGCTATCATTTGAGATTTTGATAGCATTTTTTATATTGCAATTTTTTGAAATGTATGATATACTTATTATGCCAAATCAGTTTAATATTTAATAGGGGTATTTTTATACTCTTTTGTGCATACTCATATTGAATTTGATAAAAATGCAAATTCCGCTTAATGAGTGTGTGCGATTTATCCCTATTTATTAAGACTGGTTTGGCGACTATCGGAGTTTGCGTTTTTTATGCGTCTGCTTCGGTAGGCGCATTTTTTAATTTTAGGGAATTAAAATAAAAGGAGGTATTCTCTCGAAAAATGCTTTAAAAGATAAAAAGGAGTTGACTTTATGAAAGCGTGGGGACTTGGAACATGCTACGGTGGATATGATGACCAAACAAAGTTGTTTCTTAATAGCAACATAGCTGCTATGGGTTGGAATGAAAATGATGCTATTGATTTATATGCAATGATGCGAGAGGTAGAGATTGGCGATATTATTTATTTGAAATCGTCATACCCGAAAAAGGGTGAAGGAATGATTTTGAGAATAAAAGCAATTGGAAGAGTTGTTAATCCTAATATAAAACACAACGGGAAATGTGCTATAGGTGTAGAGTATATCAAAAATTTCAAGTCTTTTGATTTAAATTTAAGAGAATATAAAGGAAGAAATAGCGTTTATACCAGCACCTTTTATCAAGAATATAATCCACGCATTATCGAAAAGTTACTAATGACTGTTAAACAAACAGAAAAATAAAAGAGGATGTGTTTCAAATGAAAAAAATTTTAATTATATGTGTATTATTGGCAACGCTGATTTCCTTAACAGCGTGCGGTGAAATAACAAAAGATCAAGAAGAAAAATGGAATAATGCTATAACTAAACTTGAGGAATTGGAAAAGACTCTTGATGAGAAAGTAAAAGAGACGACAAATTATTACAACTCAATTGATGACGATGTTAGAAATGAAATGACTAAAATAGATTTTTCACTTTATAAAGTTGAGAAAGAAGAATTTTTAATGCCTGAAAAAGACAAAGAATTTGATAATTCTTATGAAAAGTTAAATAATAGGATTGTCAAAATCAATAAAACCATTAGTGAAGTTCCAACGATTGAAAAAATCAAGGAAGAAGAACAAAAAATTATTAAAGAACATCAAAAACAAAAGATAGAGGAAGAACGAAGAAAAGGGGAGCAAAGACAAAAAGAATTAAAACAAGTTGAAAAAAATAAGCCAACACAAAAAGAGAATACGCCTGAACAAGCAACACAAAATGAAAATCCAAAGCAACAAAATAATATAAGTGGGGATTTTACAATTGGCGCACAGGAAAAACTAATTTATACAAGATATGCAGAATCTGGCGCTATTATAACGTCTCCTGCTACATCAGAGAGTGCAGTTTATAGATATAAGAAAAAATGTGAAGCATGTGGATATGTAAATGGAGGCGGAACAACAACAAGTAATGGTGTAAACACGTCTTTTACTTGTCCAGAATGCAAAAATAGGCAAAAAATCAAGATTGTCCAAGAAAGTTCATATCAATAAAAATCCTCGTGCATCCAAACCGTTCGGCTCTTCCATCGAAACCGAATGATTTAGATGACATCTAAACCATTCGGTTTTTTCTTTTGAGAATAGGATTAAATGATGCTATAACAAAAGTATGGCACTCCATGACATTTCTTTTGTGTTAGACTAAAATAAGAGCTCGACCCGATAACGCAATCAAAGATTGCGGTCGGGTGCCCCGAAACCTTGTTGTTTCCACAATAAAAAACACAAAAAGGAGTTATGAATTATGTCAAAAGAAAATCAAAACAAAAAGTAT
>JAZNHF010000044.1:0-33669 GCA_045576835.1 Clostridia bacterium | reverse complement strand
CAGGTTTTTGTTAACCATGTGGAATTTCTTTTTGAGATAGTATGTGAAATAATTTTTCTTGCATATAGATCCAAAATAACGCAAATAAAATATCTTTTACCATCTAGATTGAAATAAGTTACATCACTTACCCATACTTCGTTTGGAGAATTTGGATTGAAATGTTGCTTAAGAATATTTTCTTTATGTTCTTTATTTTGAAGATATATTTCTTTTGCCCTTGATTTTACACTAAACCAACCATTTTCGCGCATTATCTTACCGATAGTTTTCTCTGTTGTTTTGTAGCCTCTGTCATTCATTATTGCGGCTATTTTGCCAGCACCAAAAGTTTGTTTACTGTCATTGTATATTTCTTCAATGACAGGAGTTAACTCTTTGATTCTTTTGGCAAGTAATGTGTCTTCGTTTTTATTACGAAAAATGTGGTTGTAATAACTTCCTTTTGGAACATTAAGTGCGTTGCATAATGTGGCTATGCTATATACGGAGGAAAACTCTTTGATAACTTCGTATCTTTGCTTTAATGGTGCATCTACAGTACAACCGCAGGTCTTGAGAATCTGAATTATATTTTCAAGTTTCTCACAATGCATCTTGAGTTTGTTGTAATCGTTTCTGTTTAACGGCTTAATCTTTTTGTTGGAATTATGTTCGTTAATCCAATTGTATAGTGTACTTCTTGCAATTCCGGTGGAATCGTGAATGGAAGTGATGGAAATGCCGCTTTCATATTGTGTAATAATTTTCTCCTTGTCTTGTTTTGAATATGATTTTCTCATACAAATAGAAACCTCCTTAAAGATAAAATGGTTTCTATTGTAGCATAAATCGGTAAAATTGGCAAAAACCTAAGATTTTGAAGGGGTATAAAAATATACGCTACAACATAAGCGTGGCACGCTATGACACTCTTTTTCGTGTTAAAATAAAATAAGAGCTCGACCCGATAACGCAATCAAAGATTGCGGTCGGGTGCCCCGAAACCTTGTTGTTTCCACAATAAAAAACACAAAAAGGAAAAATGAATTATGTCAAAAGAAAATCAAAACAAAAAGTATGACGGACAAAACAGATGTAGGAGATGCGACAGACCGCTTAGTGACCCAAATGATATTTACGGCTGGCGCTGTGCCGAGATTGTAGGACTTGGGGGAGGTGAACAGTTAGATATTCTTGACGATGGAGAATTGTTATTATATAATGATTATATCAACCTACACTCTCTACATACAAAAAGTGAGCCAAGAGGAAGCTTTACAACAAAAGGAAAGAATTATAAAAATAGTTTTGTGAGAGAAGAAACAGAAAATCCGGGAGAATCAATCTATCATGTTATTACAGATGTAACAACATTAGGAAAAACTTTTCAGGTTGAGTATAGAATTGATAATGGAATTATAAGGTTTCCGTTTGAGAACAATGATGATTATTGGTCAATTATGTGGAGGGGTGGCGGAAAAACTTTGGCAAAAGCCATTTGTGATGCCAGCAGGGAATTGTCGTCGGATAATTTGTCAGGACGGACCGTAGATGGAGTCAATGCGGAACTTCAATTGCATTGGGCGGCGTATAAAACTGGTATTAAGAAAGAGAATGCTAAAGTTGCTGATATTGGCGGTCTTGTTCAAGAAAAAGATGATTATGATAGCAATGCGTGGTTATTTGAAGGGATTCAACTTGCGGAGGATATCGTTAATCCAAAAGCAACCGATGTGGTTGAAGCCGTTAAAGAAATATGGAGGTATTATAAATGATGAAAAAACTTTTGTTAATCATGATACTTGTTTTTTCTCTCTCTGGATGCTCGGGACAGTACGAGGGATGGAAGGAAATCGAACTACAGGGTTATGGAAGCATTAAGGTTCCCGAAGGATGGGTGTGCCATATTCAGGATAATGAAATCTATTTTGTTGACGAGGGAGTAACCGAGTTTTCGGAGGAAAATGTGCATCTTGGGGGCTATATTAGTGGTGCGAATAATTCGCATACTTCATCTGAAGTGTTTCCTGAAATTGAAAAAGTCGAAAGTAAGAAAGGAGAGGTTTATTCAAATAGTGCCTATAGAGGAATAAAAAAATATTATATACAAGGAGAATGGCGCGAAAAGGGACATATAGAAATTTATGTTTCAAGACAGGATGAGAAAATATATATGATTGCTTGGGATGATATGGTGTCTTATGATGATTTGGGGAAAATAGCAAAATCCTTTACTGAAAAAAGTTCTGAGGAAATTAAAGAGGATAAGGTAAAATAAACCAAGGCATCTAAACCGTTCGGCTCTTCCAGAAAAAACGACTTGTTTTGACAAGTCGTTTTTTCAATGAATTGTCTGGCGGCGTGAATTTATGGCGAAGCCAATTCAGGACAACAAAGTTGTCAATTCATTAAAATATCTCTATGGTTTCTCATTTTAAATATATGTGCATCTAAACAGGTGTTACAGGTGTGATTTTATATTGACAAACAAAAATGATTATGATATGATAGGAAATGTTTTGAATTAAGTATTATAGGGGTTACGACGGTAAAAGAATGGGAGGGAAAATCGCTTATAAGCGATGTGAATAAATGAGTCTTTTTGCAACTACATTGAATCAGATATTTTTTCTTTTTGGGTTTATTGTTATAGGATACATACTTGTTAAGCTTAAAGTATTGCCTGAAAGTTCAGCTATGGTTTTATCAAAGCTGGAAAACACAATTTTTATACCTGCACTTGTTATGGCAACATTTATTGAAAACTTTACCATAGAGAGAATTGGTGCTGCATGGAAACTATTGTCCGTAAGTTTTGCAATATTGTGTATTGCAATTCCTTTTGCAATTTTGGTTTCCAGATTGGTTACAAAAGATAAGTATATCCAGAAAATTTATACATACGGGTTGTCGTTTTCAAATTTTGGGTTTATGGGAAACGCTGTGGTAAGCAGCTTATTTCCGGATATTTTCTTGGAGTACCTGATTTTTACGCTGCCTATGTGGAGTTTTATATATATCTGGGCAGTACCAAGACTTCTTATTACAGATTCAGATAAAAAACAGACATTTACCCAATCTCTGAAATCTTTTGTTAATCCTATGTTTATAGCGATGATAATAGGTATGATAATAGGTTTGTTAAATATTCGACTTCCTGAATGGATTATGTCGTTGATAGATGTATCGGGTGATTGCATGTCGCCGATTGCTATGATTCTTACCGGAGTGGTGGTATCATCAATATCTTTGAAAAAGACTTTTACAAATGTAAGAATTTATATTGTTTCAATTATAAGACTTATTATTATACCTATAATTTTCATAGCTGTGGCATCGTTTTTCAAAGTTCCGAAAACAACCTTTATTTGTGCACTTTGTTCCCTTGCAATGCCTCTTGGAATCAATACTATTGTAATTCCGAGTGCATATGGTAAGGACACAAAGGTTGCAGCAGGTATGACGATAATTTCCCACCTGCTTTCCTGCATAACGATTCCGTTATTTTTTTCAATTATATAAAACAGTTGAAATAACGGCATCTAACAATTTGGCTATTAAAGAAATCGACAAGATTATATCAAATCTTGTCGATTTTACTTATTTATATGTTGCTTGAGGAATAAGTGACATTTTTATCAAGTAATTATAAATACATATCAATAGTTTTAATTACACATTTCTTAGCAATGTCGGCTTCCTCGCTTGATATAGGTACATCAAAGTCGCAAAATGTGTTGTTTGTAATATCTCTATTGGTAAGGAATTTATACCACAAAAGTCCAAGTGCATATCTCGCCACACCTAAACTTGCGTGAAAAGTGTCACGATGCACTTTTTCTATACCGCTTGAGAGCAAGTTTTGAAAAAGTTCACCCGAGGGTATAATCCCTATTGCGTTTGTTGATTCTTTTGCCATATTATATGCAGATTTTATGTCATTAAACATATCTTTTTGATCGCTGTATCCGGCTGTGTCTATCAAGCGGCTGCTTCCTTGTTCGTAACTCCATGTTTGGTGGATAAGTTGCTTTGCTTTAGGGGCGTATTTTGAAACATATTCGGAAAGTTCAGTAATATACGGTTGATAGCTTTCATATTTAAAGCTTAAGTGACTAGCTTGCTGCAAAGTGACATAATCCCATTCACGGTTTAAAAGGGCTTCCTTTAGTGAAACTAAAAAGCCCGTACTTTCGCCGTTTACTTCGAGTACATATGCCTTATTGTCGGACATCATATTTGTAAAATGTCTATAAAGCGAACATCCGCCGATGTATAAATTTACAACATTTAAATTAAAATTATCTGCTTTTGCAATCTGTGAAAGATAACGGGTTGCGTCTTGGGAAAAACTATTGCCAATTGATAAAATATGCATTTTTATACTTTCGTCCTTTTCTGTAAAAAATATAAATTAGGGCACTAAAAAGTTTCGTTGATTTATCTCATACCCTATTCTCTTTTTTCTAATTGCAGATTTCTAAAATAGAGACACAAATCTGCTGCGACCATTGTAAAATTTAATACATAAAAGAACAAAACAAACCATTTTTCTGCAATTTGAGACATATATACAGGGTTTACAAATTTTGAAGTAATTCCTGCTATGTAGCCGAAAAGTACCAGGCATAAAAATGATAGACTTTTTCCTTTTGTTGTTTTTGATTTATATGATTTAATAACATTTAAAGGCCACGAGAAACCAAAGCTGACAATCATAATAATTTCAAATATTTCTGACATTGATCTTTATCCTCCTTTTTGCTAATATTATCACATAATAAGCATATTGTAAAGCATTACATCTAATATGGTTACTATATGTTGACAGTTATAGTAAAATGTGATATTATATAATTGGTGATTTGTTATGGAGCTTTTGCAGTTGAAATATTTTTGCGATGCTGCAAGGACACAAAATTTTTCAAAAACGGCAGTTAAATATGGCGTTCCTGCATCAAATATATCGCAGATGATATCCCGACTTGAGAGGGAATTGGATGTAAAGCTTTTTGACAGGAGTGCCAATAAAATTGCGTTAAATGATAATGGGAAAGCTTTCTTTGTGCGTGTAGAAAAGGCCTTGGAGAGCATTGATGAAGCAAAAACGATTTTGAAGGATACATGTGTTTCAGGCAAAATCAGTATCAAGATATGCACTAATCGCAGGCTTATCACGGAGACAATCGAGAGATTTAGAGAGGTTTACCCTGATGTAGCCTTTAATGTATGCCATAATCATAACGCAAATGGAGTTTTTGACCTTGTGATTTCGGACAATGTCCTTGAATACAGGAATTTTAAAAGAAAACTTTTAATAAGAGAGAATATTGTTTTAGCCTCAAAGCAAGGGAGCAGAGCTTTAAAATGTAAGGACATAAGAGACCTGCACAAAGAAAGGTTTATTACGATGCCTGAGGGGAGCAGTCAGTATAGACTTACAAAGGAACTTTGTGAAAATTCAGGTTTTATTCCTGATATTGCAATACAAAGTGATGATCCATATTATATACGAAAGTATGTTTCTATGGGGTTGGGTGTTTCTTTTGTGCCAGAAATCTCATGGAGAGGACAGTTTGAAAGGAATGTGGAATATAAGTATATCGGAGAAATTACACGCGATACCTTTGTATTCTGGAACGGTGAGCGATATATGACAAAGGCAGTGGAGGAATTTTTGCAAAGTCTTTTGAATAATTGCAGAGGATACAGATAGACCGGATGTTCATTTAAATAAAAAGTACACCTTCTTGGAGTGAGCCTCGTTCGGTTCATTTTACAGGAGGTATTTTTTTATTAGTTTATCGTACTGTCTTGCGAGAGCAAACTTTAAGGAGAGCGACCGAGAGCATAAGCCTAATGACGTGATTAAATTTTGTCAAATGAGGCAAACGCTTTTTATAACATGTTTATAATGATGTTTGTGTCTTTTTATATCAATTTCGGTTATAAATATACAATATTAACATTATAAGTAAAATTAAATTTAGGTATAATGTAAAGCTTATATTTTTATCACAATATGTTATACTACTTATGAGGTGATTCAATTATGAGCGACAAGAAAGAAAAAGACAACGAAAAAACAGCAACTAATAATCAGTGGATTTCCACAGGCTTAACCCGCCCGACAGATAAATCGGTTCGAAAAGATGGGCCGGGAGGTGAGGATGCAAAATAATTGCATCCCTTTACATATACTATCTGAAATTATACGGGAATAATTACACCTTTTAATGGTAAGAATATCTATATATTATTAGAAATTGAGGTGTGATTTTATGTTTAAACACGAAAAAATGTTGTTTCATCCGGTAGAAGTCGAAAAACCCAATCCCCAATATGCGGCACTTTTACAAGAACAGCTGGGAGGCGGAAACGGTGAGCTTAAAGCGGCAATGCAGTATATGTCACAAAGCTTCAGAATAAAGGACCCGGAAATCAAGGATTTGTTCTTGGACATTGCTGCAGAAGAATTGGGGCATATGGAAATGGTTGCACAGACTATAAACATGTTAAACGGACATGATGTTGATGCAAGCAAGGTTCCTGCCGGAGAAATCCAGTCACATGTCATACTGGGGCTAAATCCCGGACTTATAAATGCATCAGGATACTCATGGACAGGCGACTATGTAACCGTAACCGGAGATTTGTGTGCGGACTTATTGTCAAATATAGCATCCGAGCAAAGAGCAAAAGTTGTATACGAATACCTGTACCGACAAATTGATGATAAAAAAGTAAAAGAAACCATTGATTTTCTTCTAAACCGTGAAGAAGCACATAATGCAATGTTCAGAGATGCGTTTAATAAGGTTCAGAACACAGGTTCTAATCAAGATTTTGGAACAACAAAGGCGGCAAGAATGTACTTCAGTATGTCTGAACCGTCTCCTGCAGGTGATACCCCGACAGAAGTAAATGTTACCAAGCCGTCGTTTAACTAATTTGCAGTGAAAGGCAATATTTGTGAGCTGGCAGCTCATATTAAAGAGCTTCCGCAAATTGTGTTAAAGAAAGACAGTTTTTGCCGAATGTTAAATATGTTGAAAAAGCGACTTGTTGATACAGGTCGCTTTTTGAAAGGGTCGGATTTTGAGAAATTTTTTAAAATTATATTGACAGAAAGATTGAAATATGTTATTATAAATACGCTGTTTTCAAGAAGGTCCGGTAGTTCAGTTGGTTAGAATGCCAGCCTGTCACGCTGGAGGTCGTGGGTTCGAGCCCCATCCGGATCGCCAATATGCTGCCCTAGCTCAGTAGGTAGAGCACTTCCTTGGTAAGGAAGAGGTCGGCGGTTCAAATCCGCTGGGCAGCTCCAGAAAACCCCCATTCAAAAGAATGGGGGTTTTTTATTTTATTTTATCTTATCTATTATTATTTTATATATTTCGTCTGCGGATTTCGAGAGGATTTTTGTTGCCTGCTCGGCGTCTGCACGGCTTCCCGCGTGGATTTTAAGTTCAAGCATCGGCAGATTGGCATCGAGCATCGTCATAGATGCCATATACTGATGCGGGGCAACGGGGATAACCTCTGTCATAATTGCGTTTGGATTTATTTGTTCCTCGTACTTGATTTCGGATATTGCCTTGTCAATTCTGCTTCTAATACTTTTGGGCACCCGCTCGAAAAAGAAGGTGTTTGTCTCGGCACCTCTTTCGCTCAAGGTGAAGGCTCTTTCATCGCGATAAAACTTGCTTTCAACAAACCCGTCATCTATAAGCTCATTGAGCATCAGGGCAAGATCAAAATAGTTCATAACCTGCTTTTCCCATGTCAATATATCGCAAAGTGCAGGCATACTTATCGGCTCGATATTCTTTTCAAGAGTATAAAGAATTGCAAATTTCATTTCATCATGTTCAAGAAACATATCCGAAACCTCCGTTAATTATTTTCGTATTGAGTAAAAGGCTTTTTATGTTTAAAATATACACCAACAAGGCCTGTTCCCGCATGCGAGGTTATAACGGGCCCGATATAATCCCGTTTTATCTCCTTGGGATTTATTCGCTCTCTTATCATAGCCTCCAGCAGGTCTGCCTTGTCGTTTGCGTCAGAATGCAGTATAAGAACCTCGTTTTCTTCGGGGCTTGCCATTCTCTCTTCAATAAAATCGACCAATACGGACAATGCCTTTTTCAGTCCGCGGACCTTGCGGAATGCCTCAACAAGTCCGTCGCTGATTACCAAAATAGGTTTTATATCAAGAACCATACTTATTGCCATTGTTGTAGCCTTTATCCGTCCGCCCTTTTTCAGATAAGTCAGGTCGTCAACGAGGAAATATGCTGTGTCACGGGAATATACCATTGTAACATAGTCGATGATTTCCTGCTTTGACTTGCCGAGCTTTGCCATTTTTGCGGCTTCTATAACAGTACAGCCGATTGCTTTTGCAAACATTCCCGAGTCGATTACGGTAATGTCAAAGCCCTCGTCGTTTAATTGGTTTGCGACAAGGATTGAAGTATTATAAATTCCGCTGCCCTTGGCGGACATAGAAATATGAACAATCTCATTTTCTTTGCCGATACTTCGGTAAATGTTTTCAAGATCAGACGGACTCATCTGGCTTGTGTGCGGAATATCGTCTGATGATTCTACGATATCGTAAAACTCCTGGGTTGACAGGTCTATGTCTGCGACTATCTCCCTGCCGCCTATTGTTATCATAAACGGAAGAATTTTAATATCAAGAGAAAGAGCCTCGTCTTTAGAGATGTCCGCTGCCATATCAGTTACTATCTTTACCATGTAGTTCCCCCTCCTTTTCTAAATCCAAAAAGTCAAACTGTCTTAAAACCTCGTAAGCGATAATTGCAACAGAGTTTGACAAATTAAGAGACCGCATATTTTTCCGCATCGGTATTCGGATACAATCCTCGTAATTTTGGGCAAGAATTGCTTCGGGCAAGCCCTTTGTCTCTTTGCCGAATACAAGAAAAATATCATCACTCTTTTGATTTTTATAGTTTACCTCACAATAGGTATGTTTACCCTTTGTTGTGCAGTAGAAAAATTTTCCGTTTGGATAGGCAAGCTGTACCTCTTCAAACGATTGATATTCTTTAAGGTCAAGCTCATTCCAATAATCAAGCCCCGCTCTGCGGACCTGCTTTTCGCTTATGTCAAAGCCGAGCGGATGAACAAGGTGAAGCGACGCACCCGTAACCGAGCAGGTTCTTGAAATATTGCCCGTGTTTGATGGGATTTCAGGCTCAACCAATACTATATGAAGCTTCAAAGTCATTCCTCCGATTAAAATGTTTATGACCAGAATTTTCGGTCAAGAGAACGATACCGAATTGCCTCTGCAACATTTTCTTTTTTAATCTTTTCGTTGCCCTCAAGGTCGGCAATAGTTCTCGCAACCTTTAAAATTCGGTTATGAGCTCTCGCGCTTAAACCCAAAAGCTCGAACGCATTCTTTAAAAGCTCTGACCCGTCAGGGTCAAGCTCGCATACCTCGTCGAGCATAGTAGAGGTCAAGCGGCTGTTTGAGTAGATGCCCGTTCCCGCATATCGTTTGAGCTGAAGCTCTCTTGCTTTGTCAACTCTGCGTTTGATGTCGGCAGACGATTCTGCCGAGCTTTTTTTGCCGAGAGCGTCATAGTCAACAGCGGGAACCTCAATATGCAAATCAATTCTGTCAAGAAGCGGACCGCTGATTTTAGACAGATACTTGTTTATCTTTTGCGGCGAGCAACTGCAATCGTGGTTTTTGTCGCCATAGTATCCGCAAGGGCAAGGGTTCATTGATGCAACAAGCATAATGTTACACGGATACGAGAAGCTTCCGCCCGCTCTTGTAATGGTGACAGTTCCGTCCTCAAGCGGTTGACGCATAACCTCTAAAACATCCTTACGGAACTCGGGAAGCTCATCTAAAAACAGTATTCCGTGATGCGAGAGACTTATTTCCCCAGGCTTTGGGATACCGTTGCCCCCACCCGTCAGACCGACTGCCGAGACGGTGTGATGCGGGCTTCTGAAGGGTCTGCTTGCCACCATAGGCGTATTTTTGGGCAGCTTGCCCGCAATACTGTGAACCTTTGTTACCTCAAGGGCTTCGTCAAAGGTCATAATGGGCAGAATAGATGGTATTCTTTGTGCAAGCATTGTTTTGCCCGAACCCGGCGGACCTAACATCAGAATGTTGTGACCGCCTGCAGCCGCAATTTCAAGGGCACGCTTTGCGCTTTCCTGACCCTTTACCTCGGAAAAATCGGGCATATTTTCAATAGCAATATTAAAAAGCTTGTTTGTATCAACAGAGGTTCTGCAAAGACTTATCTCGCCCGTAAAATGCTTGATTATATCCTCAATATGCCGGGCACCGTAAACCTCAAGTCCTTCTACAACGGCAGCCTCTTCGGCGTTCTGGATTGGAAGAAACAGCTTTTTTATCCCGCTTTGATAAGCGGTAATTGCCATAGGCAACGCCCCGCGAACACTACGCAAGGCTCCGTCAAGAGAAAGCTCGCCGAAAAAGCAGTATTCTTTGAGGCTTGCAATGGTAAGCTGTTCGCTAGAGAGAAGAATGCCGAGTGCAAGAGGTAAATCAAGAGCGGCACCCTCCTTTTTTATATCTGCAGGTGCGAGATTTATTACAATTCTCTTTCCCGGGATGGAAAGACCTGAATTTTTAAGTGCAGAGCGAATTCTCTCTTTTGATTCACGAACCGCGGTGTCGGGCATCCCGACAACATCCCAGCTCGGGACACCGTTGCTTATATCGGTCTCTACGCTTATTGAATAGCCGTCAATTCCCGTAAGGCCAACGCTGTTAATCTTGGTAATCATACTCTCACACCTCTTTATAATTATATTTCGGTTATTTTGGGTGAATGCATCTGCTTTGCAAAATACCCGCTTGCAATTACGGGTTCAAACAAGACGCCGTATCTTATCGGAATTTGCGGATATTTCATTGTATATGAGATGGCATTTGCAACAAAGTCTGCAGAGAGGCTTGCTGCCTCAATAATGTCTTTCCCAAGAACCAGAGCACCTGTGCAGACGCTTGTATATATATCACCCGTACCGTGAAAAATTCTGTCAACATATCCGCAATCAATCTTACAGAAGCGGTTTTTTGTTGAATCATATACAGCAACACACATAGAGTCGCTTTTGTCCATAACGCTTGTGATTGCTACCGATTTCGGGCCAAGCTCTGCCAGCCTCAAGAGCAACGCTTTAATCTCTTCGTCGGAGAGGGGTGCATTGGGATATTCGCAGTTGAGAAGCAGACATGCCTCGGTCAGATTTGGGGTAATAGTGTCTGCGACCCTGCACATATCCCTCATTCCGTCTATTAGCTCGGTCATTCGGTCTGAATAAACGCTCTTTACATCTAAAAGCGAGTTGTCGCCAAGCACAGGGTCTACAACTATGATTGCACCCTTTTGCTTTTGCGAGCACATAAAGTCAAGAGTAATTTCTATCTGTCTTGAAGAACTCATATACCCGCTGTATACGGCATCAAATTCAAGAGAGAGGGCTTCCCAATGCTTGATTATCCGTTCCATTTCGTCTGTCAAATCAAGAAGAGTATAGTTTTTAAATTCGTAGGTATGTGTCGAGAGCAGAGCAGTGGGAAGAGGGCACGCCTCTATTCCCATCGCAGAGATAATCGGCAACGCCTCGGTAAGAGAAACCTTGCCAAACCCCGACATATCGGCAACCACGGCAACGCGTGGCAGAATTTTTTCATTTTTTATGCTCGGCATCATATGTCAACAACTCCAATTCTTCATCTGTCAATTCTCGTATATCACCTTCGGCAAGACTCTCGTCAAGCTTCAGACGGTTCATACTGACCCGTTTGAGATATGTGACGCGTCTGCCCACCTTCTCAAACATTCGTTTTATCTGATGGAACTTTCCCTCTAAAATAACAACCTCGGCAAGACTTTCGCTGATTGTTGATTGTAAAATATTAAGCCTTGCAGGTTTTGAGACAAAGTCGCCAAGGTCCATTCCGCCCAGAAACGCAGAGACCTCACGCTCACCGAGAGGACCGTCTACTTTTGCGATATATGTTTTGGGAATATGGTTGTTTGGCGAGAGCAGTCGGTGAGCGAGTGCCCCGTCATTTGTGAGTATGCAAAGCCCCACCGTGTCAATATCAAGTCTGCCGAGCGGAAAAGGTTCATAATGCAGATAATCGCTCGGTACAAGGTCAAGAACGACGGGCTTGTGTTTGTCCCATGTGGCAGAGACATAACCTTGAGGCTTGTTTAACATAAGGTATATATATCTGCGATAATTCAGTTTATTCCCGTTTACAAAAACCCCGGCAGAGGCTTCGTCTATTTTAAGCTCGGGAGCAGGAGAGGAAACGCCCGTAACGGCAACCGCACCCGAGCGGATAAGCTTTTTGATTTCGCTTCTTGTTCCCACTCCGCAGTCGGCAAGATATTTGTCAAGACGCAACTCGCTTCCCCCTTAACATAATGGATTTCAATCAAGCATAAATTTAATATTACAACGCTCTTGCATAATCGGAGGTTTTATAAAATGTCTGTCCGCAAAAAGACTTCTCAAAAAAGTCCGATACCATTTGTGATTACAATAGCTTTAATTGTAATTTTTCTTATTCTTAGCCTCTTTCATACGGATGAAGAGGTAAACCGTGTAAATCTTGAGTATATCAGCGGGTGTGGATATACCGTATGGGAAAACCCCGTTGATATAGCCTATGTATCAATTCCAGACAGCTTTGACCCTGTTTATACGGCTTATAATAACATTATAAGCGAGGCGGGATTTGATTTAAGCGGTTACCGCGGCAAGACCGTAACAAGATATTCGTATAGACTGCAGGAAGATGATGGCCGAGCAGACGGGCATATACGAATAAATATTTTTGTATATCGCGGCGAAATTATAGCGTCAGATATATCCTCGCTTGAAAAAGGAGGGTTTGTTCGTCCTCTTTCAAAAATTCAGGAATGATTTCGTTCCAAATTGTTACAGAAATTACAATAATAATTATTGTAACATAAAGTATAAATAATTTCCACTATAAAAAGAAAAAAATTACAAATATTTAAAATATCACAACAAAAAAAGATACATATACACAAACAGGCGGTCAAAAATTACTGTACTGATTGTCGGAATAGCTTGTTTGCCTCTTGCAATTTATGCTTGTTTATAGTAAAATGTTGTTAAGGTATTTATGGTGATTAGAATGAATAGTAACAAAAGCTTTAAGGTGATTGTGGCAGTTGCCCTGCCCCTTGCGTTGCTGTGCGTGGCGGCATGGGCGGTTTTTGTAAAGATGCCGCTGCCTTGTGTAATCTATCGGACTTGGGGCATTTATTGTCCGTCGTGCGGGGCTACAAGAGCAATAATCTCAATGCTTGAGGGTGATTTTTGTTCTGCGTTTGAATACAATGCCTGTGTCACGGTGATGATAATTCCTGCGATAATGCTTGGGCTGTATTTGTATTTTGGAATTATTTTTGGATATTTGCCGTCTCTGCCCAAAAGTGCAAAGGTCGGGATTGCTGTGGCGGTGCTTGTTTTTGCAGTTTTGTTTTTTGCCTTTGGGGTGTTGAGGAATCTGCCGACATATCCGTTTTTACCCAAGTAAAGAAAGGAAGGGTTTTTTATGATTAAATGTAAATATTGCGGTGCAGAGCTGTCTGATGAGGTGATGTATTGCTCAACCTGCGGTGCAAGAATCGAGACGGGCAAGGAGTCACCCAAATCTGCCGAGCCTGTGCAGAATGTAGCCGCGGGCACAAAGGTTAAAAAGGAAAAGAGACCCATCAACGGGGGTCAGCTTGCATGGTCGATTGTAAACATCTCGACGGGAACCTTGTCGTGTTGTTTCTTTGTTCCGTTTATATCGTTTATTCTTGGTATAGTTGCCCTTATATATACAAGCGATGCGACCTCGTCTGCAACCGAGGCGGAGGAGAGGGGTAAAATCAAAATTGCGAGGATACTTAATATTATTGCATCAACCCTGACACTTTTAAGCTTTGTTGTTTATATTGGAATTATCGTAGTTACGATTTTTGCCTCGGGCGATGCAGAAGATTTTATGCGATTTAGATATTACTTTGATTAGAAAATACGCGGAAAATTAAAAGGGAAACGAGAATATCGTTTCCCTTTGTTTTTAGTTTTTAAGGCTGTGAATGGGGGCGGGAATACGGCCGCCTCGGTTTATAAATTCCTCGCTCGAGTATTTGTGAACGGGCATAACGGGAGCAGACCCCAAAAGACCGCCAAACTCAACACTGTCGCCGACCGTTTTGTTTATTGCAGGAATTATGCGTACTGCGGTTGTCTTTTGGTTTATCACGCCTATTGCCATTTCATCTGCAATTATGGCAGAGATGGTAGATGCGGGGGTATCGCCGGGAATCGCAATCATATCAAGTCCGACAGAGCAAACACAGGTCATAGCCTCGAGCTTGTCAAGGCAAAGAGCCCCGCACTCTGCAGCTGCAATCATACCCGCGTCCTCACTTACGGGGATAAACGCCCCCGAGAGACCGCCGACATATCCCGATGCCATAACGCCGCCCTTTTTAACTGCATCGTTAAGAAGTGCAAGAGCCGCCGTTGTACCGTGAGTTCCGCACTTTTCAAGACCCATTTCTTCTAATATGTAGGCAACACTGTCGCCAACCTCGGGAGTCGGTGCAAGCGAGAGGTCAACAATTCCAAACGGAACGCCAAGCATTTTTGATGCCTCTTGTGCGACAAGCTGACCCATCCGTGTAATTTTGAATGCAGTTCTTTTTATTGTTTCTGCAACAACGCCGAAATCCGCACCCTTAACCTGTTCAAGTGCGTATTTCACAACCCCGGGTCCGCTGATGCCGACATTGATAACACAATCACCCTCGCCCACGCCGTGAAAAGCACCCGCCATAAACGGGTTGTCCTCGACGGGGTTTGCAAATACCACAAGCTTTGCACAACCCATAGAATTATCGTCTGCAGAAAGGGTTGCTGTTTTAGCAATAACATCGCCCATTATTCGCACTGCATCCATATTTATTCCCGCCTTTGTGGTGGCAACACCAACCGAGGAACAAACGCGCTCGGTCGAGCAGAGAGCCTCGGGGATTGAGTTTATCAAATACTCATCACCCTTTTGAAAGCCCTTGTAAACAAGAGCGGAATATCCGCCGATAAAGTTTACGCCTGTTTCGCGTGCGGCACGGTCAAGAGTCTTTGCAAAAAGAGTATAGTCGGTCGTCTTGCTTGCTGCGGCAACAATCGCAATAGGCGTAACTGATATACGCTTGTTTATAATCGGAATACCGTATTTTTTGCTGATTTCTTCGCCCGTTCTGACAAGATTTTTTGCATAACGGACAATCTTATCATATATTTTTTCACAAGCTCTGTTTGCGTCCTCGTCTGCACAATCAAGCAGAGAAATTCCCATTGTAATTGTGCGGATGTCAAGATGCTCGTCTCGTATCATTTTTATTGTTTCTACTATTTCGTTAGTGCTTACATTTATCATATGTCAAACCCCCTGTCTGTTTTTGGGATATACAATGCCTATATTCTGTGCATTGATTTAAAGATATCCTCGTGTTGAATTCGTATCTCAAGACCAAGCTCTGCACCGAGGTCGTCTAACTGTTGTGAAAGAGCCGAGAATGAAGCTGTGCTTTTCTCTATATCAACAAGCATAATCATTGTAAAGATATCCTGAATAATAGTCTGGTTTATATCAAGAATGTTAATATTACAATCTGCAAGAAGGGTGCTTGTTCTCGCAATAATTCCTTTTCTGTCCTGCCCCATTACCGTAACAAAAGCTTTCATATGTATTCTCCTTATTTTTCATATTACAATTTGTATTATAACGCCGAAAAGGGAGATTTGTCAATGATATTATCATACAAAAAACCCTTGATATATGTGGCCTTGTTGTTAATGTTGAAATTTTTTTGAAAAAATATGGAACTTTTATTTTTCTCAATAGTCTAAACAAATGTAAGAATTAAACAAAACACAAGAAAGGAAACAAAAAATTATGAAATTCAATTTGAAAAAAGCAACAGCAACAGCAGCTATCGCTGCAATGATAGCAAGCGGAGCAATATTTGCAAACGGGGCAGAGGTAAAAGAAGTTAAGGCAACACCTCTCGCAGTAGCATATGAGACAATAAACGATGTTACAATGCTCCCGCTTCGCAGTATTGCAGAGCATTTCGGTTACACAGTTGAGTGGCATGACGAGAGCCGTTCAGTATCAATGACCAGAGGTGCACAGTACATCACCTTTGCAATAGACGAGGACGCTTACTCGTTTTCAAAGATGGCACCTCAAAAGCTCGGCACCGCACCGATTTTGTTCAATGACGAGACAACATATGTTCCCGCAAGCTTCTTCACAGAGCTTATAGGTTTCTCTTCAAAGGTTGCAGACGGCGAGATAGAGCTTTCAGAGCCGAATGTTGTAACAGTTGCAGAAATCACCGAAGAGGGCGGAATATTAGTTCTTGACGAGAGCCTCGGTGAAGTGCTTGTTTTAATCGGTGAGGATACAAAAATTACCGCAAACGGCAAAGAGGTATCGGCAGAGCTTATCGAAAAGGATATGCTTCTCAATGTAGAATACTCTGAGCAAATGACAAGAAGTATTCCCCCGCAGACAACCGCAATCAGCATCGAGCTTTTATATTTTGATGAGGTTGGCGAAGAGGTTGCAGAAGAGCTTGAGAAGCCCGTTGTTTCTGCAGAAATCCTCTCGATTGAGGAAAACGGTGCTATAGTTGTAAATGACGAGATAAACGGTGAGGTAATTGTTTTTGTAACAGAGGACACCAAAATCACCGAAGACGGCAAGGAAGCCTCAGTTGAGGATTTAAAGGCAGGCCAGAAAATTACTGTTGAGTATGCAGGACATATGACAATGAGCCTTCCGCCTCAGACAAGTGCAGTAAGCATTGTAATCGGCAAATAATAATTTATAAACAAAAATCGGTTGGCTAAAATCCAACCGATTTTTTTATTGCAACAACACGGTGTAATTATTTAATCAATTCTGATATACGATACATAAAGAGAGCAACCTCGATACGGCTTGCATAGCCTTGGGGATTGATTGTTCCGTCGCCATAACCGCTCATAAGACCGCTGTCGATGCAGGCGGCAATCGCTTCTCTTGCGTAAAAATCTATATAATCCGCATCGGTGAACTGGTTAAGGACTGCGGTGTTCGGGATAGATGTAAGAACACCTTCCTTGCTCATTACCCTGTACGCAAGCGTTGCCATATCCTGTCGTCTGACGGGAGAGGTGGGGTCAAATCTGTTGTTGCCGACACCCGATGCAATTCCAAGTGCACGAGCCATGCCGATTTCGTTATAATAATAAGAGTTCTCTGCCACATCGGCAAAATTGCCGTCAAATTCCGCCGTCTTGCCGAGAATGCGAAGCAGAAGAACCGTATTGTCTGCCCGTGTGATGTAAGTGTCAGGGTCAAATTCGGTTTCGCTTCTGCCCTTTATAATACCTCTTTCGGCAAGAGCATTTACAGCATCCATTGCCCACCAATATTCGTTCATATCGGTAAATTTGTTTACATATTTTCCTCCGATTGTCGGGACACTGTCTCCGTCGGCGGTTGACATACTGTCGTATACAGGGACAGAGTTTTCGGCAGAGCTGTTGTGATTAAGCTCCTGCATAAGTGCGAAGATAGACGGATTTTCGAGAAAATCGTTATATGTAAAGCAACAAAATCCGCTGATGCTGTCGCTTGCCCTGCCGTTTAATATATGAGTGCGAAGCTCGCTTAAACCATTTTCGCCTGACCATGCGGGTGTGGTTTCTGTTGTGGTGCGATATGCCCCCTCGCCGATATAAAGCTTGGTGTCGGTGCCGCGGACCACATCTGACCACCAGTCGCACAGAATTGAATAATCTGCAATTTCATAGCCGATGTTCCAATAAAGCTGGGGCATAATATAGTCAACCCAACCATTCTTTACCCATCCGCGGGAGTCTGCATATATCGTGTTATATGAGCCGTTGCCTGCGGTATCGCTTCCCTCTGCAAGGTCGGTTTTGTTTGCCCAAATCCCGCGAGGGCTTATGCCAAAGCTTATGTCCTTGTCAATTTCGTGAAGCTTCTCATCGAGGGTTTTAACAAGCTTGTCAACATTTGCCCTCCGCCAATCCTCGATGCTTTTATAGTCGTCCTTGAAATACGAATAAGTAACCTCGTCGTTAAAGCTTGCACTTGGGTAGAAATAATCGTCTAAATGAATTCCGTCAACATCATAGTTCTCAACTATTTCACACGCACCGTTTACAATAAGCTCAACGCTCGCACTGTCGCCGGGGTTGTAGTACATTTTGCCGTCTGCGTCGGTCAGTACAAGGTTGGGGGTTAAAACGGCAGGGTTGTTCTGCGAGAGAGTGTCCTTTGCCGAAGCGGTAATTCTGTATGGGTTAATCCAGGCATGAAGCTCAATTCCTCGCTTATGTGCCTCGGTCGTTGCGTACAGGAGCGGGTCAAAGCCGTCGCTCGGTGCAAGCCCCTGTTTGCCTGTCAGGTATTTTGACCAGGGGAAGATTTCGGATTTATAAAACGCATCACCGCAGGGACGGACCTGAAAGAAGATTGCGTTAAAGCCCATTTTTTCGCAGTTGTCAAGAATTTTGTCAAGGTCTGTGCGAAGAACGGCTGCATCAGTGGTAGCAGAGGAGGGATAGTCAAGATTGAAAACCGTTGAGACCCATACTCCCCGAAGCTCGGCGTTCTCTGCCAGAATGCTTCCCTCTGCCTCGGGCGGATAGAATACTGCGGTCGAGATTACCGCACAGAGAATAAGAGAGAGAAGCCTCAAGCTAAAGCCTCCGAATTTTATACGGCTGAAAAGGTTTTTCTTCATTATATATACATCTCCTTATCTTGGGCAGATGAAAGCCATGCCCGGATTTGTTTTTAAAAGAAAGGGACAATCCCCTGCGGTATATTTTTATGCTTTGACCAAAGGCTTTAATACCATTTTGATGACAAGTATACCATAATACAGTATATCATAAAACTGCGGAAATTTCAACTTACAAACTTGTTACAGCATAGGAAATGCCTGACATTGCCAAAAAAATAAAAAAATTCTTGACAAAGGTGAATTTCTGTGATATTATAAGTAATACCTCTGCGAAGAGGGTTTATTTGTGTTGACAAAAGCCTTGCTTTTGAAATTGATGATATTGAGGTGAATTTTAATGCAAACAAAAATCACATTGGCATGCACCGAGTGCAAGCAGAGAAATTACGATACAACAAAGAATAAGCAGAACTGCCCGGACAGGCTTGAGATGAACAAGTACTGCCGTTTCTGCAAAAAACACACCTTGCATAAGGAAACCAAATAAGGTTGAGGAGTGAAAGTTATGGACAAGGCAAAGCCGAATGTTTTTACCAGAATGGTAAATTATTTTAAAGATGTTAAAGCCGAAATGAAAAAGGTAGTATGGCCTGCCTTTTCAAAAATAAGACTGAACACCATCACAGTTATTGTGTATGTACTTATTGTCGGTCTTGTTATCTGTGGGCTTGATTGGCTGTTTACATGGCTTATGTCATTATTTTACTAAACAGATAACTTGTAGGAGGGAAGGGATTTTTTCCCGAATATTATGGCTTCAAAAGACGCAAAATGGTATGTTGCCCATACCTATTCAGGTTATGAGAACAAGGTTATGGCCGACATTATGAAAACCGTTGAGAACCGAAATATGTCCGATATTATTCAGGAGATAAAGGTTCCGATGGAAGAGGTTATCGAGATGAAGGATAACCAGAAAAAGGTTGTTGAACGCAAAATCTTCCCTGGTTATGTCATGATAAAGATGATTATGACGGACGAGAGCTGGTATGTTGTAAGAAACTGCCGCGGCGTTACGGGCTTTGTTGGACCCGGTTCAAAACCGGTTGCACTTACCGAGACTGAGGTTGAGAATATGGGACTTGAGCATAAGACCATAGAAATTGATTTTGCAGTCGGCGACAATATCAGAGTTAAATACGGACCGCTTGAGGGGTTTGTCGGTGTTATTACCGAAATTCAGCTCGACAAAAAGAAAATCCGTTCCAAGGTTTCTATGTTCGGCAGAGATACCGATGTAGAGCTTGAGTTCAATCAGATAGAGGCTCTGGTATAATTGTTTTGTTACCCACACGGATGATTCCGTATATATATTCCGCAAAATTGCGGTCTGTGGGAGGGAGGGCCAATAAGGGCTCCCCGATAATACCACGTTTGTGAAATGAGGAGGTGTATCAAAATGGCACAGAAAATCACAGGTTACATTAAATTGCAAATTCCTGCCGGCAAAGCTACTCCGGCTCCCCCTGTAGGTCCTGCACTTGGTCAGCACGGTGTTAACATTATGGACTTCACAAAGCAGTTTAATGAAAAAACGCAGAAGGATGCAGGTCTTATAATTCCGGTTGTAATTACCGTATATCAGGACCGTTCCTTTACCTTTATCACCAAGACTCCCCCTGCTCCCGTTCTTATTAAGAAGGCTTGCAAAATTCAGAGCGGTTCGGGTGTTCCTAACAAGACAAAGGTTGCACAGCTCAGCAAGGCAGACCTTAAGGCTATTGCAGAGCAGAAGATGCCTGACCTCAATGCGGCATCAGTTGAAGCTGCTATGTCGATGATTGCAGGCACAGCCCGTTCTATGGGTGTTACCGTTGAGGAGTAATTCAGCGGTTTTTCAAAATAGTGGGAGGGGTGTTATAAAACACTCTGCGTAACCACAGTAGGAGGATTAACATTGAAGAAAGGTAAAAAGTATCAAGATAGCGTAAAGCTTCTTGAAAAGGGTAAGTTATACGACACCGTTGAAGCTTTGGATTTGGTTTGCAAGACTGCAACTGCAAAGTTTGATGAGACCATTGAACTCCATGTTAAGCTCGGTGTTGACTCAAGACACGCTGACCAACAGGTTAGAGGTGCGGTTGTACTTCCTAACGGTACAGGTAAAGATGTTCGTGTTCTTGTATTTGCTCGTGAGGGCAAGGCTGATGAAGCTAAAGCTGCAGGTGCAGATTATGTAGGTGCAGAAGAGCTTGCACAGAAAATTCAGACAGAGAACTGGTTTGATTTTGATGTTGTTGTTGCAACTCCCGATATGATGGGTGTTGTTGGTAGAATTGGTAGAATACTTGGTCCTAAAGGACTTATGCCTAACCCCAAGGCGGGTACTGTTACTCCTGATGTTGCAAAGGCTATTGCTGATATCAAGTCAGGTAAGATTGAGTATCGTCTTGACAAGAGCAACATTATTCACTGCCCGATTGGAAAGGCTTCCTTTGGTGCAGAAAAGCTCTCTGCTAACTTTGACGCATTGATGAATGCAATTATCAAAGCAAAGCCGGCTGCTGCAAAGGGTCAGTATTTGAGGTCTGTTACGGTTGCATCCACGATGGGCCCCGGTATTAAGGTTAACCAGAACAAGCTTGGTTAATATTATTTAGAAAAAAACAAAATTATATAATGTTCCGCAGACAGCAGGTGGCTTTGCCGTAAATCCTGCCGAGGAGAAAATGCAATTTTGCAATCTGTCCCCGTGTGTCTGTCGGCAAACGGGGATTTTTCATTGGCTCTGCCATTGAATTTCCATAGCGGAATTAAAAGGCAGAAAGGAGGATATTAAATTGCCAAGTCAAAAAGTATTAGAAAGCAAAAAGGCGATAGTTGAACAACTCAAGGAAAGATTTCAGAACGCACAAGCGGGTGTTCTTGCCGATTACAGAGGCTTGACGGTTGAACAAGACACTGCTCTTCGTGTAAAGCTCAGAGAAGCCGGTGTTGAGTATACCGTTGTAAAAAACAACCTTACTCGCTTTGCGGTAAATGATTTAGGTCTTTCAGAGCTTGATGCGGTTCTTCACGGACCTACTGCTATTGCAACAAGTGCAACAGATGTTATTTCACCTGCTAAAGTTCTTGTAGATTTTGCAAAGGAGAACGAAGCTCTTGAGATTAAGGGTGGATTTATAGACGGCAAGGTTGTTACTCTTGATGAGATTAAGACCTATGCAGCTATCCCTTCAAAGGAAGTTCTTATTTCAAAGATGCTCGGCTCGTTGCAGTCACCCATCTCTGCTCTTGCTCGTACATTGCAAGCTATTGTTGATGAGGAGGCTACGCCCGGTGCAAAAGCAGCAGAAGAGGCTGCACCCGTAGAGGAAGCTGCACCCGTAGAAGAGGCTGTACCTGCAGAAGAAGCTACACCCGCAGAAGAAACTTCAACAGAAGAGTAATCAACAGATTACTAAAATAAACTAATTTAAAAAACAAAGAAATTTTATAAAATTAAATGGAGGATTTAAAAATGGCTGATGTAACAAAGATTCTTGACGAAATAAAAGAATTAACATTACTCGAAGTAAATGATTTAGTAAAAGCTTTAGAAGAAGAGTTTGGCGTATCTGCTGCTGCTCCCGTTATGATGGCTGGTGCTGTTGCTGGCGGTGCTGCTGCTGCAGAAGAGAAGAGCGACTTTGATGTTGTTCTTGCATCTGCAGGCGACCAGAAGATTAAGGTAATCAAGGTTGTTAGAGAAATCACAGGCCTTGGTCTTGCTGAAGCAAAGGCAGTTGTTGACGGTGCACCTAAGACAATTAAGGAAGCCGTTGCAAAGGACGAAGCTGAAGCTATGAAGGCTAAACTTGAAGAAGTTGGTGCTACAATCGAGCTTAAATAAGAGCTTTGTTTAACCAAGAGACCCGTTTTCAAAAGAAAACGGGTCTTTTTTGTATATTTATGCTTGTCTGCATTATATAAATATAACAGAATTATAAATGGCGGTGGTGCAGTTGAAGCGTATTTTCAAAATTGTTTCTGTTTTTGTCGGACTTATAATAGGTGCAGGCTTTGCATCGGGAAGAGAGGTGCTTGAATATTTTAATTATAAGTCAAGCACAAGCATTTTCGGTGTAGTTATTGCGTCGCTTTTATTTACCCTGGTGTGTTATACCATTTTGTCAAGGGCATCTCAGGAGTGCATTGGTAATTTTAATGATTACATAGGTTCTGTGACGGGTAGGCTTGCCCCATTTGTGAAGCTTTTTATGTTTATCTTTATGTTTTGCGGATTGTTTGTTATGTTTTCGGGAAGCGGTGCACTTGTGTATACCTTGACCCCCCTGTCAAGCTTTGTTGGTGCTTTGTTGATGGCCATAATTTGTTTTGGTGCACTCTCGTTTGATTTAAAGGGAATAGTTGCAGTAAATATTTTGCTTGTTCCCCTGATGATTGCGGGCATAATATATGTCTCGGTATGTACCGCAATTTTTGGTGACGAGCTTGCCTTTTCGCCGTCAGAATATTTTAATAATGAGGCGATGCTCTCGGCGGTTTGCTACACTGCCTACAACACCATAACTGCAGGTGCGGTGCTTGTTCCGCTTGCAGGGGGCACAGATAAAAAAACGGTTATTCACTCGGCTGTAATTGGCGGGTTTGTCGTCGGTTTGCTTATAGCAGTTGTCTGGGCGGTTCAAGGAATGAATTTCTCGATTATATGGAATAGCGAGCTTCCTATGCTTGAGCTTGCTTCTCTGTGCGGAAAAACCTGCAAAAAGATTTATACCGCTGTACTTTTCATGGCTATATGCACAACGGCAGTTTCTCACGGATTTGGTATAATGTCCTATTTTTCAGGCAAAATAAAAAGCGTCTCACAAAGAGTATTGCTCTCGGCAACTCTCTGCCTTGTTGCCTTGCCTTTTTCAAGCTTCGGCTTTTCAACGCTTGTAGCAAAGCTTTATTCCTTCTTTGGCTATGTGGGAATGCTGTGGATGGCGTGGATAATAATAAACAACCTTTGCAGAGAGCGACGCTGATATTCTTGCCGCACAATACGGGCAGAATTTTAAAAAAATGAATTAAAATTTGCCCAAATCTTCCTTGACATAAGAACAAAAATGTTGTATTATATTCTTTGTAACATAATTGTAACATTAGCGATTGTGCTTTAACCGATATAGAACAAAAGGAGATAGTTATGTTTGGACAGGAAATAGGTATAGATTTAGGTACGGCATCGATTTTGGTGTATGTTAAGGGCAGAGGGATTATTGCCAAAGAGCCGTCTGTGGTTGCCATAGATAAAAACACCAATCGCTTGCTTGCGGTAGGTGCAGAGGCACAACAGATGCTTGGCAGAACCCCGGGCAACATTGTCGCAGTCAGACCTATGCGTAACGGTGTAATATCCGACTATACAGTAACAGAGCGTATGCTCAAATATTTTATACAGCGTGCGACCAAGGGCGGAATTATGTCTGCTCTTTTTAAGCCGCGTGTTGTAATCTGTGTGCCGAGCGGCGTAACCGAGGTAGAGGAGCGTGCCGTTATTGATGCGGGAACTCAAGCGGGTGCGGGCCGTGTGCATTTAATTGAAGAGCCTCTTGCAGCTGCTATGGGTGTTGGAATTGACATTACGCAGCCCTGCGGAAGTATGGTTGTTGATATGGGCGGCGGTACGACGGACATTGCTGTTATTTCGCTTGGCGGAATTGTGCATAGCGAATCTATTAAGATTGCGGGTGACACCTTTGATGATGCTATTATTAAATACATACGCAGGAAGTATAATATCCTCGTAGGTGAGAGAACCGCAGAAGAACTAAAGATAAAAATTGGTTGCGTTATGAAGAGAAGTAAGCTTCTGGCTATGGATATAAGAGGACGAAGCATTGTGTCAGGGCTTCCAAAAACGCTTCAGATTACCTCTGATGAGATGTATGAAGCTCTTTCGGAGACGGCACAAAGCATTGTAGAGTCTGTGAAAAGTGTTCTTGAGGAAACACCCCCCGAGCTTGTGGGAGATATAAGTGCAAGAGGGATAATCCTGACCGGCGGCGGGGCTTTGATACACGGAATGTGCAGACTTATCCAGAACGAAACCGGAATAAAAACGGTTATTGCCGAGGGTGCGGAAGAATGTGTTGCACTCGGCACGGGAAAGGCTCTTGACAATATTGAGCTTTTGCGGAACTATAACGCAGGCGAGCAACGACGCAATATGTAAAGAAAAAGGCTGTCGGGCTTTTAAAACAAGACTTAAAACGGCGAGTGTCCAATTTTGAACTGCACCAGCTTGTGCTGTCTGCAGTTCATTTATGAACACTCGCCGTTGATTTTTAAACCCGCTCTGCAAAGAGCGTCATAACCTTTATTGAATTTTTTGCCGCAAGAGCTGCAAATTCAGGGAATGAAATGCTTGCCGCATCGTCCCCGCCGTCTGAAATTGCACGGAGGATACAAAACGGAACACCGTTTCTCTTGCATACATGACCGATTGCTCCGCCCTCCATCTCGCACGCGGAGGCAGAGAATTCATCGACCAACCATTTTTTCTTTGAATCCGAGCTTATAAATTGGTCGCCCGTCGCAATTATTCCCGTTTGATGTTTTATATTGCAATCCGAAACACAGCTGCACAGAAGCTCGTGAATTTTCCTGTCACATTCAATTTCGATTGCGTTTACCCCGCAAACAAATCCGATAGGATGACCGAGAGGCGACATATCCATATCGTGCTGAACTACGCCTGTCGCAACGACTATGTCTGCAATTCCGAGCCCGCTTGCAAGTCCCCCTGCAACGCCCGTGTTTATAATTATATCGGGAGAGTAGGCAAGTATCATTGACTGTGCACACATTGCGGCGTTGACCTTGCCCTCGCCGCAAACGGTAACAACCGTATCCCTTCCGCAGAGCTTACCGCTTACAAAGGTCATTCCTGCGATAATCTGCTCTTTTTTTTCGGTCATAATTTCCTTAAGACCCTCGATTTCAATAGTCATAGCTCCTATAATTCCAAGCATAACAATTCTCCGTTCCGACTTACAACAAGTCTATGCGATTTCGCACCTCGCCCGATTTAAAGGCAGTAATGTTTTTTGCTATTTCGTCTATACAACGGCATCTTGCCTCGTAAGAGCCCCACGCCATATGCGGTGTCAGGCAAACATTCGGAAGATGCATTATCTTATTAAAGGGATGAGTGTCATCAAACGGCTCGACCGAATATACATCTGTACCAAAAGCCCCGATTTCCCCGTTTAAAACTGCATCACAGATTGCTCCCTCGTCGGTTACGGCACCTCTTGCAGAATTCACAAGAATAACGGATTTCTTCATCAAGGCCAGATGGTCTTTGTTAATCATCGCCCGTGTTTCGTCAGTAAGCGGAGTATGTATAGTTATTATATCTGCTCTCTTGCACAGAGTGTCAAGGTCAACACAGTCAACACCCTGCACGGGAGACTTCTTGTTGACTATAACAGTGCATCCGAGGGCTTTTGCCACAGAGGCTACCTCCTTGCCTATGTTTCCATAGCCAATAATCCCCCAGACCTTGCCGAAAAGCTCGTGATATACGGGTGTAAGCTTGTTTGCAACACCGCTTTTTGTGTAGCCACCATCTGTTACAAACTTGGTGTATTGCGAAAGGTTGACCGAAAGGGACAACACCATTGCGGTTGTCAGCTGTGAAACGCTGTGTGAGGAATAGCCGACAACATTACAGACCGCAATACCTCTTTTTTTGCAATAGTCAATATCTATATTGTCAAAGCCTGTTGCCGAAACACAAATAAGCTTAAGAGCCTTTGCGTCTGCAAGATTTTTCTCCCCAAGCTTTTTTTTGTTGGTTATTATAATTTCGGCGTCTGTCACCCTCTCTGCTATGTCGGTGTCGGGTGTTGTTTTGTAAATACTGCAGTCGCCCAAGGCTTGTATTGAAGAGAGAGATATGTCGTCGCCAAGAGTTGCTGCATCAAGAATAACTATTTTCATAAATTTTCTCCTTTAGTTGTTAAAAAACAGGTGGCATCGCGTCTGACGGCATACGCCAGTCGCCTCTCGGGGAAAGAGAGACGCTTCCGACCTTTATTCCGTCGGGCATACACGAGCGTTTGAATTGACTGTTGTAAAATCTTTTGATAAATATATCAAACCATCTCTCTATTGTAGCTTTGTCGTATATCCCATCGAAAGCAAGAGAACAAATCCTGACAATTTTGTCTTTCGTAAAGCCGAAGCGGACAGTATAATACAGGAAGAAGTCGTGAAGCTCGTAAGGCCCGACAATGCTCTCGGTTTGTTGCGAGATTTCACCCGCATCGGTAGGAGGCAAAAGCTCGGGACTGACGGGAGTATCGACAACATCACAGAGAATGGTGCCAAGCTCGGCATCGCTGTTTTTTGCAATATATTTTACAATATGCCGTATCAGGGTTTTCGGAACAGAGGCGTTTACACCATACATCGACATATGGTCGCCGTTGTAGGTAGCAAACCCAAGTGCAAGCTCTGAAAGGTCTCCCGTGCCGACAACTATTCCGCCCGTTTTGTTTGCAATATCCATTAAAATTTGGGTTCGCTCCCGTGCCTGGGCGTTCTCAAAGGTCACATCATGACAATTTATGTCTGCACCAATGTCTTTAAGATGCAGGGTAACTGCGTCTTTGATGTTGATTTCCCTCAATGTTGCCCCGAGCAGAGAAACCATCATTTTTGCATTATTGTAGGTTCGGTCGCTTGTGCCAAAGCATGGCATTGTGACCGCAATAATATTTTCTTTTGGCAGGTTAAGGCTCTCAAATGCCTTGGCGGTTACGAGCAGAGCAAGCGTAGAATCAAGACCGCCCGAAATGCCGATTGTAGCGGTTTTTGCACCAATGTGAGCAAGCCTTTTTTTAAGTGCGTGATATTGAATTTCAAAAACCTCGGCACATCTTGAGTCAATCTCATCTTGTAAAAGCGGAACAAAGGGTGTCTTGCGGAAACTGCGTGTAAGCTTTGTTTCCTCCATCTTTGTGTCAAAGTATATTTTCTGATAGCTCTTGTCAGCTCCGTCGCTTACTGATGCAGTGCGGGCACGCTCGAAGAGGAGCCTTTCAATGTCAAAGTCTGCATATATTATTCCGTTTGAAAACGGCTTTGCCTCGCTTTGTAAAACGCCCGCTTCGTAAAGCATACTATGCCCCGAAAAGACAAGGTCGGTAGTCGATTCACCCTCGCCCGCACCCGTAAATATATATCCAGTTTTTGTGCGTGCGGATTGAACCTCAACAAGCTTGCGTCGCCAGTTTGATTTACCGACAACCTCGTTGCTTGCCGATTGATTTACAATAATTGTCGCCCCATTTGCACTATGCTTGTCGCTGGGCGGAGAAACCGCACACAAATCCTCGCAGATTTCGGCAGAAACCGCAAAATCCTCCATTTCCGATGCAACAAAAATGAGCTTGGGACCAATCGGTATACTTTTTCCGTCAAATGTGACGGTTGTGTTTTCCTGCAAGGGGTTAAAGTGTCGGGCTTCGCAAAACTCGCCATAATTCGGAAGGTTATTTTTTGTGACAAAACCAAGAATGTTGCCACCCTTTAAAAAGGCAGCACAGTTGTAGAGCTTCCCGAAAAGTGCCACGGGCAGACCAACTACGGATAAAATGTCCCGTTTCGCCGTTTCTCTTGCAACGGTGAGCAGAGCCTTCTTTGCCCGATTTATAATGCTTGACTGCAAAAACAAATCTCCGCACGAATAAGAGGTCAACCCAAGCTCGGGCAGAACAACAAGCTTTGCCCCGTTTTCAGAGGCGGTGATTATACATTCTATTGTTTTTTCGGCGTTAAACTCCACATCGGCAACCCGAACCTCGGGCGTAGCCGACGCAACCTTTATAAAACCGTTATACATATTGAAAACCTTCCTTTCAATGTGTCGATATTTCAATATCTGTTATATACTTAAGCAACAAAAATATTGTACCACATAAATCTCGCTTATTCAATAAGATTTCTAATTCTTTAATAGTAATACTTTTATAGCTTTATCTCTTTTTTCGTATTATATGCACGGCAAGATATGCAAGCGGTGTACCGCAAAGGGCTTCTATAAGAAGCTTTGCGACATACTGTATCGTTATCATTGAGAATAAATCTTTTGCGGGTGATGTGCCCCAAAAGGCGAATAAAACAAACAAAACGGTGTCAAATATGTACCCGACAGCCGAGCTTGCGATTGTTCTTGTCCACATATATTTTCCGTTTGTCAGCTTCTTCATCTTTGACATTACAAACGCGTTTGTAAGCTCTCCGCACAAAAATCCGACAAGTGATGCAACGACAATTCTGGGGACATAGCCAAAGATAATTGCGTAAGCGTCGGTTGTGCTTTGCATATAATCGGGAGCGGGAAGGACCAAACCTAAAGCGGTGCATAAGACAAACACAATATTGCACACGAAGGTCAGCCAAATGACCTTTTTTGCGGTTTTAAAGCCCCAGATTTCTGTCAGTACATCGCCGAGCATATACGCTGCGGGGAAGGTAATTGTTCCTGCGTCAAACAGAGCAAGGCCCCCGATTGAGATAACCTTTACTGCCATCGCGTTAGACGCAATATAGAGCGTAGAGAGCAGAGCCGCAATAATCGTAAGTGCGGTTAAATCTCGGTTTTTTGCAGGGTTTTCCGATACCTGTTTCATAGTTTTCAAATCCTCTCTTTTGTTATTAAATATTCATTTTTTTCATCATAAGCCGTGGGTATAACCATAACGATTTTTCCACGCAAATCCTTGTCGCTTTGCAGTCGGACATCCATATAATTTTCGGCAGAGCCGCACCAAAACCCGCCCTTCTTCTGTTCAAACAAAACGGGAAGAGCCTGCCCTATATACCTCTCGTAAAACTCGCGTTTAAGCCTTGAGGCAAGAGAGAGCATAATGTGTGTGCGGTTTGCCTTTTCTTCCTCGGACACCTGCTCGGGAAGAGTTGAGGCGAGCGTTCCCTCTCTTGCCGAATAGGGGAAGATGTGCATTTGCGAGAATCCGATTTCTTCGCAAAAGAGCCTCGATGCCTCAAAGTCCGCTTCTGTCTCTTTGGGAAAGCCGACAATCAGGTCGGTAGTAATTGCGGCGTCAGGGAAGGCACTGCGTATGCGGATTACGGCGTTTTTAAAATCCTTGGTGGTGTACCGTCTCCGCATATTTAAAAGGGTCTTGTCGCAACCGCTCTGAAGCGACAAATGAAACTGCGGACAGAGATTTTTCAGCTTTGACGCACGGGATACAAAGTCACTGTCTATCATAACAGGCTCAAGAGAGCCGAGACGCAGACGCACGCCGTCTAAAACTTCGTCAACTGCCTCGATTACATCAATCAAGGATATCCTGCCATCTAAATCCTTGCCGTAAGAGCCTATGTGTATTCCCGTAAGCACAATCTCCGAATATCCGTCGTCTGAGAGAGCTTTTGCCTCTTTGACAATATTTTCAAGCTTTCTTGAACGCACAGGACCTCTGGCAAAAGGAATTTTACAATACGAACAAAAGTTGTTGCAACCGTCCTCGATTTTTATCTCGGCACGAATTCGTCTTTGTCTGTGAACGATGCCAAGCTCTTCAAATTCGGTTACTTTAAGAATATCCTCTACCTTGTCAACCTTGTTGCCTTTCAGTGCCTCCTCGCACAGGGCGACAATTTCGTCTCTGTGCTTGTTGCCGATAATCACATCTATACTCTCGCTTGCCTTGAGCTTTTCTGCTTCCGTCTGGGCGAGACAACCCGTAACCGCTATAACCGAGGTCGGGTTTTCGCGTCTGGCTCTGCGGATTTGCTTAAGGCTTTTTGTTGCCCCTGTACCCGTAACGGTGCAGGTGTTGATAATACAGATGTCAGCATTTTTGCCCGAGGTTATCTCATAGCCTGCGTCCTCAAACCTTTGTGCCATGGCTTCGCTCTCGTAAATATTAGTTTTACAGCCGAGTGTTATAAGCTTTACAGTTATGCCCGTCGCCCCCCTTTGACAAAGTTTTTATATTCAGGAATAATTATACAAAAAACATCCAATCTATAATGTAGGGACAAAACTTTGTATAATCCCGTGTTACAAGCTTTTTGGCATTTAGAACTATTGCATAAATTTGAGAAACCAAAATTATAAAATTATTATATATTTTTTGATTGACTAATGCAAGAAAAAATTGTATAATTTATTATAGAAAAAACAATATTTTTTTGGAGGTTGATTAAATGACGGAATTTACAGTAGTTTTAAGCTCAATAAACGATGTTAAAAGCTTTGTTAATGTGGTTACAAAGTATGATTATGAGATAGACCTTACATCGGGTCGCTATGTTGTTGATGCAAAGTCAATAATGGGTATTTTCAGTCTTGATTTAACCAAACCCATAAAAGTTGAAGCACACGGCGAGGATTGCTCAAAGCTTATATCGGAGCTTGAGGCGTTTATTCAGAAATAGGAATTTATATATATGTCGGTCCCTGCATAGTATATGCGGGGATTTGTCGCGTTTTAAAACCATCGGGAGTATGCTATGAATAATGAATTTATGCAGGTTGCTCTCTCTGAAGCAAGACTGGCAAAGGCTGCGGGCGAGGTTCCCGTCGGGGCGGTTGTTGTAAAGGAAGGGCAAATTATAGCCGCTGCACATAACCTTTGCGAGGGAAAGAGGAATTCTCTGCTTCACGCAGAGGTGCTTGCAATAGGCAAGGCGATGGAGGTGCTTGGCTCTTCCCGTCTTGATGATTGTGATTTGTATGTCACGCTTGAACCGTGTGCGATGTGTTGCGGGGCAATATCTCATGCACGCCTCCGACGGCTTTACTTTGGTGCGTATGATAAAACAGGCGGGTGTGTGGTTTCAAACCTTGACAGCTTTGGGTCAAAATCTCCCCTCTTGCAAATTGAATATTATTGTGGTATAATGGAGAGCGATTGTTCGGAGCTGTTAACCGCGTTTTTTGCCGATTTGCGGGAAAAAAATAAATTTAACAAAAGCAAATAAATTAAAATACTATATATTTTGGAGGTACAAAATGTCAAAAAAGTATGTTTATCTTTTTAGCGAAGGCGATGCCTCAATGAGAGAGCTTCTCGGCGGTAAGGGTGCTAACCTTGCTGAAATGACCAAGCTTGGTCTTCCTGTTCCGCAGGGCTTTACTGTTACAACAGAGGCTTGCACACAGTATTATGAGGACGGAAGAAAAATCAACGACGACATTCAGGCAGAAATTATGGAATACATCGTTAAGATGGAAGCTATCTGCGGTAAGAAGTTCGGCGACAAGGAAAATCCCCTTCTCGTGTCTGTTCGCTCAGGTGCAAGAGCATCTATGCCAGGTATGATGGATACCATCTTGAACCTTGGCTTAAATGAAGAGGTTGTTGAGACAATGTCTGCAAAATCAGGCAACGCAAGATGGGCTTGGGACTGCTACAGAAGATTTATTCAGATGTATTCAGATGTCGTTATGGAGGTTGGCAAGAAGTATTTTGAACAGCTTATCGACGAAATGAAAGAGGCAAAGGGAGTATCTCAGGACATTGAGCTTACAGCAGAGGATCTTAAGGTGCTCGCAGGTCAGTTCAAGGCTGAATACAAGAACAAGATAGGAAAGGACTTCCCCAATGACCCGAAGGAACAGCTTATGGGTGCAGTAGAAGCCGTTTTCCGTTCATGGGACAACCCCAGAGCGAATGTATACCGTCGTGATAACGATATTCCGTATTCATGGGGTACAGCCGTTAATGTTCAGATGATGGCATTTGGTAATATGGGTGACGACTGCGGTACGGGTGTTGCATTTACCCGTGACCCTGCAACAGGCGACAAAGGACTTATGGGTGAGTTCCTTGTTAACGCACAGGGCGAGGATGTTGTTGCAGGCGTTCGTACTCCTATGCCGATTGCACAGATGGCACACAAGTTCCCCGAGGCGTTTGCAGAATTTAACGAGGTTTGTGCAAAGCTTGAGGACCACTACAGAGATATGCAGGATATGGAGTTCACTATTGAGAACAGAAAGCTCTATATGCTCCAGACAAGAAACGGTAAGAGAACTGCAAAGGCCGCTCTTAAAATCGCTTGTGACCTCGTTGATGAGGGTATGATTGATAAGAAGAAGGCAGTTGCTATGATTGACCCGAGAAACCTCGACACACTTCTCCACCCGCAGTTTGATGCAAAGGCTCTCAAGGCTGCAACACCTGCAGGCAGAGGTCTTGGTGCATCTCCCGGTGCTGCATGCGGAAAGGTTGTATTCACAGCAGAAGATGCTGAAGCTTGGAACAACAGAGGCGAGAAAGTTATACTCGTTCGTCTTGAAACATCACCTGAAGATATTACAGGTATGAAGGCAACACAGGGTATCCTGACTGTTCGTGGCGGTATGACCTCTCACGCAGCGGTTGTTGCCCGTGGTATGGGTACCTGCTGTGTATCAGGTTGCGGTGACATCGTTATGGATGAGGAAAACAAGAAATTCACTCTCGCAGGCAAGACCTATGTTGAGGGCGACTTCATTTCTATCGATGGTTCAACTGGTAACATTTACGACGGAATTATCCCGACTGTTGACGCTGAAATTGCAGGCGAGTTCGGAAGAATTATGGAGTGGGCTGACGAGTTCAGAACTCTCAAGGTTTGCACAAACGCAGACACCCCCGCAGACGCTAAAAAGGCTCGCGAGCTTGGTGCAGAGGGTATCGGTCTTTGCCGTACAGAGCATATGTTCTTTGAGGCAGAGAGAATTGCTGCATTCCGTGAAATGATTTGTGCAGATACAGTAGAAGAGAGAGAAGCTGCTCTTGAGAAGATATTGCCTTATCAGCAG
>JAZNHF010000043.1:0-19448 GCA_045576835.1 Clostridia bacterium | reverse complement strand
TATCCACTTCTATAACCACCAACGAATTCAACTTAAAACAAAACTGACACCGCTTGAAAAACGATGTCAGTATGTTGCTTAAAATTTAATTTTATTTACCATATGGTCTGTTTTTGTGCTGTCTGCACAAACTGGTGCAGTCTAAAGTCCTCCTGTTTTTTTTAACTTTTTGAAATTTTGTCTATAAGCTCAAGCTCATCTTTTGTGAAGGGTGTTGATGTCGTTGCATCGACATTTTCCCTTATTTGCTCAGGGTTAGATGCACCGATTAAGACGCTGGTTACGCCCTTTGTCTGCAATACCCACGCAAGTGCCATCTGTGCAAGTGTCTCGCCACGCTCAAGTGCGAGCTTGTTGAGATCCTTAAGCTTTTTGACAAGCTGTGGTGTAATGCTTGATTCTTTAAGATAAATTCCGCTTGTCTTAACTCGGCTTGTCTCGGGGATAGAGCCGATATATTTATCTGACAAAAGTCCTTGGGCAAGAGGACTGAAGATGATAAGTCCGACTTTCTCGCTGTTGACTGCAGAGAGTAATCCCGTATTTTCAATGCTTCTGTCAAGAATTGAGTATCTGTTTTGATTTATGATAAACGGACAGTTAAGAGAGCGGAAAATTTCGGCCGCTTTTTTCATTGTTTCGCCGTCATAATTTGAAAGCCCCGCATAGAGAGCTTTTCCGCTTTTTACTGCCGAGTCAAGTGCCCCGATTGTTTCTTCAAGAGGTGTATCGGGGTCGGGTCTGTGATGATAAAAAATATCCACATAGTCAAGCTTTAACCTCTTCAGACTGTCGTCGAGGCTTGAGAGTAAATATTTCCGACTGCCAAAGTCGCCATACGGACCCTCCCACATACGGTAGCCTGCTTTTGTACTGATAATAAGCTCGTTTCTGTATCGGGAAAAATTTTCTTTGAGTATTTTCCCCATATTTTCTTCTGCACTGCCGATATGTGGAAAACCGTAGTTGTTTGCGAGGTCAAAGTGTGTAATTCCGCAGTCAAAGGCAGAAAAACACATTCTTTTCATATTGTCGAAGCTTTCAAATTTGCCAAAGTTATGCCACATACCGAGTGAAACTGCAGGGAGCTTAAGACCGCTATTGCCACAGCTTCGGTATTCCATATCTGAATATCTGTCTTTTGAGGGTATATATCTTGTCATAATTTATCACCTTTCTTTTCGGGCAAAGCTTATACCTCCATTATAATGGGCAAAATCATGGGACGACGCTTTGTTTTTGAATACAAAAAGCCACCCACATCATTTTTAATTTTGGTTTTGAGTGTAGTCCAATTAACAGACGAACCCTCTGTGCATTTACCCACAACCTCGGCAGATATTTCTCTTATTGAGTCCATAAGGTCCTCCGACTCGCGTACATAGACAAAGCCTCTTGAAATAATGTCAGGGCCTGAAATACACTCGCAGCTTGCCTTGTCGATTGTGATAACTACAATTATAATACCGTCCTCTGCAAGATGTTTGCGGTCGCGAAGTACAATGTTACCGACATCACCGACGCCAAGTCCGTCAACCAGCACCTTTCCTGCGGGAACGCTGCCGACGAGCTTCGCACTCTTTTCTGATAGCTCAAGAACCTTGCCAATGTCGGATATAAAGATATTTTTAGACTCTATTCCCGTTTGAAGTGCAATATCTCTGTGACGGCACAGATGTCTGTATTCCCCGTGTACGGGAATAAAATATTTCGGCTTTGCAAGTGCGAGAATAATTTGTTGCTCTTGCTGACAAGCGTGACCCGAAACATGAACATCGTCTTCCTTTTCGTACACAACCTCTGCCCCGTGCTTTAAAAGCTCGTTTACAACATTTGAGACATTCTTTTCGTTGCCTGGGATGGGGTTTGCGGAAATTATAACAAGGTCTGTCGGTTCTATATTTATCTTTTTATGAATTGAAAATGCAATTCGGGTAAGAGCTGACATAGGCTCGCCCTGGCTGCCCGTTGTAATAATTACAAGCTTATCCTTTGGATAGCGGTCAACCTCTTCAAGGTCGATAAGGGTGTTTTTGGGTATATCCATATACCCAAGCTCGATTGCAGCGTTTATTACATTTGTCATACTTCTGCCCGAGACTGCAACCTTTCTGCCATGCTTATATGCGGCGTCGACTATCTGTTGTACTCTGTGAACATTAGAAGCAAAGGTAGCAATAATAATTCTCTTGTCAACGCCTCGGTCAAAGAGATTGTCAAAGGTTTTGCCGATGGAACGCTCACTCATTGTAAAGCCCGCTCTGTCAGCGTTTGTACTGTCTGACATAAGGGCAAGAATACCTTGATTTCCAAGCTCGCCTATGCGGGCGAGGTCAATCATCGCACCATCTATAGGTGTCGGGTCAATTTTAAAATCGCCCGTATGCAGAATAACGCCTGCGGGTGTATGCAGAGCAAGTGCAACAGCATCTGCGATAGAGTGGTTGGTGTGTATAAATTCGACCCTGAATTTTCCAAGTGTAACAGTCTCGCCTGCCTCTACATTTACAAGCTTTGAAGAATTCAGTATTCCGTGCTCTGCTAATTTGTTCTTTAATATTCCGAGAGTGAGCCTTGTTCCGTAAACGGGAATATTGAATTCCTTTAATACATAAGGAATTGCCCCTATATGGTCCTCGTGGCCATGGGTTAAGACAATACCTCTTATTTTGTCTGCAATTTTGTGAAGATAGGTTATATCGGGAATTACAATATCAACTCCAGGCATATCCTCATCAGGAAACGCCATTCCGCAGTCCAAAATTACGGCATCGTTTTGGTATTCAAAAACATTCATATTCTTGCCGATTTCGTTTAATCCGCCGAGCGGTATCCATTTTATACTTTCCTTTTTTTTCAAATTATATCCTCCAATACTAAAAAATACTTTATGTACAATTTTCAAGATGCAACAAAAATAAGAGGAAGAACAAGAGTGTACTTCCATATATTTTTGTATTATCTGATACGCCCGCCCTGTCTAAAAAGGCGGGTTGCTTGCAACAGAATTTCTATTTAAACCAATTTCGTGCGTTTAAAATATCCGTATTGCAAAACCTCCGAACAAATTAACCATATACAGTATACACCATTTATTCAGGTTTGGCAAGCTTTTTTATTTGATTTGAAAAATTTGAACAGATTTCGTCTGCAGCCTCGGTGCTTGCAGCCTCGGTTATAATTCTTACATAATGTCTGTATTTTTCAGGGATAACCAGAACCCAACCATCCTTCTGATAGATTTTTATTCCGTCGGTTGTGTCGGTTTCGCAGTCGTTATATTTGTCGAGCAAAAGCTCAATAAGCTTTGATTTTCTGCTGTTTGGACATTCAACCTCCGTTTCCTTGTGTGCACAGGACGGAAGCTCTGCCAAGAGAGCTTCAAAGCTCTGCCCGCCATAGTTTAAGCAATCGAGAATTGTAACAGCAGTATAAATTCCGTCATAGCACATATTGAATTGTTCAAAAAGCTTATTTTCTATAAGCGTACACATAAACTCTCTGTCAGAGGTTCCGCATTTTATAATCTCACCGCCATAATCATAAATTATATCCTCAAGCTGAAGAGGTGCGGAAACAGGAAGAGCAATCCGTCTTATGCCGAGATGCTTTAATAGAACAATTACAATAAGCGAGAAAAGCTTATAATTATCCAATTTTTCGCCCGAGGCTGAAAATACGGTAAATTGTTGACCGCTGAAGCCGAGGTCAAGAGAGAACTCGGTTTCTGTATCTTCCGAGGTTTTAAGCTCTATTTCGCCGAGAAGAATTTCGAGGATTTCCGATATCGTCTCGGATTTTGTTCGGATTTCCATATTTTTGCGGAAGTGTCGGCTTTTAAGCTCGTTTAAAAGCTCTTGAATATACGAGAGCTTGTAGCCGTCAAGACGGACACTTTCCTGAAGCTTTTTTGCATCGGAACGGATAAAAATATTGTTGAAAAATATTGCCTCGAGCGTTCGCTCGTTGCTCGGCGAAAAATCCGAGCCGTCATGCTCTAAAAACTCGATCTCTGGACAGAGTGTGCCGTCTGCACTTTCCCGACCGATGTGCATTGCAACCGATAAGCCGTGGTAGCGAACACCCCGTCTTGTTATCGGCAGACTTTGCTCGCCGTAAATATACACCCTTGCACCTGACGAAATAAGCCCCGATAAAAGAGCAGAGGAGAGCATAGAACACACGGGTGAGGAATCATAGCTGATGCCGACCTTTTTGTTATGATACATTGTTCCGACCGCCGAGCCGAGCTTTGCCATAAACTCGGGTGTGACATCGACATTGACCTCTCCGCAGATTTTTCCGTATCTGAAAAGATGGTCTGTGCCGACGCAGCCTAGGACAAGGTTATCGTTTACACTTGCACCTCTTAAAATTCTCTTGTTCGGCCAGATTTTAACACCATAATTTATATTGCAGTCAGGCTCTATACGACAACCGCTTCCTATAACTGCGTTGTCCTTGACACAAGAGTTTCTGCCAAGAGTAATATTTTCTGCAAGAACACTGCCTGTAACGGAAGAATTCTCCGCTAAACAACAATCCGAACCTATAACCGAATGAGAAACGACAGAGTTTGTTTTTATAATACAATTTTTTGAGATAAAGCTATAGCTTTTGATGTGTGCACCCCGCTCTATAACTGCTCCGTGAGAGATGTATACGGGTGTATCGAGCTTGACCCCGCTCTCTAAAGATGCCCCGTTTTCAAGCCATAATCCGTCCTTAACCTGAACCGCCGACAGCTTAAGCGGAAGAGAACCGTTCATAGCATCCTTGTGACAGGTCAGATAATCACTTATACTGTTTATCGATATTGAGTAGCAATCAGATACATAACCTCTAATATCAAGTCTGTGTGAGAGTGCATTCTTTATCAGCACTTCACCGCATATTTTATCGACACTTTTAAAGAGCTTGCCAAAGGCAGAAGCTTTTATTATATATATACCCTCTGTCTCATATTTTAATTCTAACGGGAAATAATCATCGTTAGAAATTCCCGTAATTTTATTTTTGTCCTTTATGACAATCCGACCGTTTTGTGAGCCGTCCTTTGTTTCTCGCAATACTACGGTTAAATCAGAGTTACAGTTTTTGTGGTATAAAATTGCAGATGATATATCAGACGAGGACAAAAGATTACATTCTACGGCAACAATATCATCAGCTTCCGATTGAAGCTCTGAAATGTTCTTTTCATTCAGGGGCTCTGCTTCATCTATATTGTGGGCAAAAAGAATTTTTCGGATATGGGAAAGAATTGGTTCACCCATAACGGGAAGAGAAGATATTTCGCGGTTGCACAGAAGCGGATTTAAGGTAAGGTGAGAGGATTGGGGGATAATAACTGCCTTCATTTCAAGACAACTCCGTTTCGCTTATTTTTGTAGCCTGAATATAACTCTCTTTAGTATGCGAGACGAGAAAAATATTATTCGTAATCTTTACTTTTTGCTTTCCTTTTTGATAAAAATATGATACAATAAAAAAAGAGGTGATGCGTGTGGTAAATATAGGAAATGAATGGGACGAGCTTTTAAGAGAAGAGTTTGAAGCGGATTATTATAAAAAGCTTCGCACAATTCTTGCAAAGGAGTATAAGACCCAAACGATATATCCTGATATGTATGACATATTCAACGCACTTAAGTATACCTCGTATTCCGATGTAAAAGCGGTAATAATAGGGCAGGACCCATATCACGGAGAGGGTCAGGCACACGGACTTTGTTTTTCGGTGAAAAAAGGTGTCCCTGTACCGCCGTCGCTTAAGAATATTTTTAAAGAGCTTTATGACGAGCTTGGAATTTCTGTACCAAGCCACGGTGAGCTCACCAGCTGGGCAAACGAGGGTGTGCTTCTTTTGAATGCGGTTCTCACGGTACGCTCGGGAATGGCGAACAGCCACAAAAACATTGGGTGGGAGATATTTACCGACAGGATAATCGAGCTTTTAAACAAGCGTGAAAAGCCGATTGTGTTTATGCTCTGGGGTGCAAATGCCAAAAGAAAGGCAGAGCTTGTTACTGACCCTCGTCACAAAATTCTGTCCTGTGCACACCCAAGTCCGCTGTCGGCGTTTAACGGATTTTTCGGTTGCGGTCATTTTAAAAAATGTAATGAGTTTTTGGAAGAGATGGGCGAAAGACCGATAAATTGGAAAATATGAAACAAAAAAGGCATAGCACAAAGCTATGCCTTTTGAATGTGTAGAATTTTTCAAATAACATCAGTGATTTTGTTCAGATAAAATTAAGCAATTTTATTGATTTTTGCAGCATACTGACTCTTTCTGCGAGCAGCAGTATTCTTGTGGAGAATACCCTTTGCTACAGCCTGGTCGGTCTTCTTTACAACGAAGTTGTATGCTTCAGAGGCAGCTGCCTTACCATCCTTGAGAGCAGCCTCAAACTTCTTTATAGCAGTTTTAAGTTGAGATTTGAGCATCTGGTTCTGAAGAGTCTTTTTCTTAATAACCTTAACTCTCTTTTTAGCTGATTTAATATTAGGCATAATTTCACCTCCAAACAATAAATCTTGATTTCACATCAGTAAAAGATATTTTACCACTATTTTTTAGAAAAAGCAAGAGTTTTTTTAAAATAATTTTTAAAATTACATATTTTTTTTGCTAATATTTAAAATATAGATTATATCACAATCAAAATATCGAAAGGTTATGGTGGCTTTTATGAAGGATAATGCAACAAGATGTGACCTTGCAATAGAGGCACACGAAATGCTCTCTGCAGGGAGTGAGGGCGAATTTTCCGTTAAAGGAGTTTTGATAGAAGAGGATAATGATGAGGGTTATATTAAGGTTACAAGAGTCAGAGTAGAGAGCGAGGAGGGGGCGAAAAGCCTCGGCAAGCCTGTCGGAAGCTATATAACAATCGAGATGCCCGCAAGATTTTACGGAGAGCAGAAAATATACGAGCAAATGTGTAAAAGGTGTGCAAAGGAGCTTGAAAAGATTACACGGTGCAGACTCTCGGGTGAGGATGATGCAGTTTTGGTAATAGGTCTCGGCAATCGTGAAATAACTGCAGACTCACTTGGACCTAAGGTTGTCGGCTCGCTTATGATTACAAGGCATCTGAAAAAATATATACCCGAAGAAATAGATGAGGGAATTCGTCCTGTTTGTGCAATCGCCCCTGGGGTTCTTGGTACTACGGGAATGGAAACAGAGGAAATAGTGAGAGGACTCACCGAGCATATAGGGCCAAAGCTTGTTATTGTAATTGATGCCCTTTGTTCAGGAAGAGTAGAGAGGATAAACACCACCATACAGATAACCGACACGGGAATAACTCCGGGTGCGGGGGTCGGCAACAAGAGACGGACAATAAATTCAGATACTTTGGGGGTGCCTGTTATTGCAATCGGTGTTCCGACAGTTGTAGATGCTGCGACAATAGCTACGGCAGGGATAGAGATTGCTATGGAAAATCATTATATGCAAAACAACAATGCGGCAGGAGCAATAGCCGAGGAATACCAAAGAATAAGAGAAGCAATACAACCAAAATTTGGGAATATGATTGTTGCACCAAAGGATGTTGACAGTATAACTGACGATATATCATCGGTAATAGCAAACGGAATAAACATCTCTCTGCACAAAGGAATAACACTTCAGGATATAGACAGATATATATAAAATATGTATTAAAAAGAGTTCTAAACTCTTTTTATTTTTACCCCGATTTGAGAAAGCTTTTGTTCAAAATTCTCGTAGCCCCGTTCTATATGCTCAATATCACTTATTTCGCTTTGACCCCTTGCACAAAGTGCGGCAGTCACCAAAGCCGCCCCTGCCCGCAAATCGGTAGCCCGAACCTTTGCCCCGCTCAATTGTCTTGTTCCGTCAATAACTGCGGTTCTGCCGTCGATTTTAATGGATGCCCCCATACGAAGAAGCTCTGGAACCTGCATAAAACGGTTTTCAAAAACTGTTTCGATTACTACGCTTGTTCCGTCTGCGATACTCATAAGCGACATAAACTGTGACTGCATATCTGTCGGAAATCCCGGGTAAGGAAGCGTCTTTATGTCAACGGATTTAATTTTTTCGCACGGAACAATTTCAATGCTATTCTTGGTTTTGTTTATGCAAAAGCCCATTTCCTCCAATTTTGCAACAATAGGGACAAGATGTTCGGGAACAACATTGGTAAGCTTAAGCTTGCTTTTGCAAGCCGCCGCCATAACCATAAAGGTCCCCGCTTCTATTCGGTCGGGAATAACGGTGTGAACCGCAGGATGAAGCTCGCTTTTACCATTTATCTTTATGGTGTCTGTGCCTGCACCAGAAATTTCTCCGCCCATTTTACAGATGAAATTTGCCAAATCTACAATTTCAGGCTCGGTTGCAGAGTTTTCTATTATAACCTCGCCGTCTGCAAGAGAAGCAGCCATCATAATATTTTCGGTCGCACCTACGCTTGGAAAATCAAGATATACCCGTGCAGATGACAGACGGCTGCTTTTTACCTCGACATAGCCGTGGCCTTGGCTTATTTTTGCACCCATTGCCTCAAATCCTTTAAGATGAAGGTTTATCGGGCGGGCACCGATTTGACAACCGCCGGGAAGAGGAACTCTTATTTTACCGTATCTTGCAAGAAGCGGACCCATAATTAAAAAGGATGCCCGAAGCTTGCACGCAAGCTCGACAGGGGCGGACTTTACCCCCGAGGTATGAGGCTCAATTATAAGCTCGCCGTTTGGTGCTTGTATGCATTTTGCCCCTGCACATTCAAGCAGGGCACACATATTTTTTGTGTCGGACAAAACGGGAATATTTTTAATTACAGACGCTCCGTCTGATAAAAGCGACGCCGCCATTATAGGCAAAGAGGAATTTTTAGAACCGCTTATATTGACACTGCCTGACAGTGATGATGTAGGTGAAATAATGTATTTTGCCATAAAATTTTGCCTCCCGCTTGTTTGAAATTCAGTCTATATTATTATCTGCCAATGACTTTTCTATGTAGACCGATAAGGAATTATCGGTCATAAAATTATAATTTACAAAAAAATGGGAATATAAACCCCGCACATCAAAATTTCCTGCTCACATAGTCCGTTTTTCATAGCTTTCCTCCAAAAAGATTTTACATATATAGTTTTAATTTTTAAAAGACTTTTAAACAGATAAATCATTGGAATTATAAACAGAAAATAATATTTTTAAAAAATTTGGTAATTACCTATTGATAATACGGGATATATTTGCTATATTTTAAGCGGAAACAAAAATGCTTATTATTTAAAAACAAATTATAAAATAATACAGGAGGACAGAAAAATGAATGAAATTAAAATTACAAAGGAAAATTTTGAACAGGAGGTAATGAATTCAAATGTTCCCGTGCTTATAGATTTTTGGGCGACCTGGTGCGGACCCTGCAGAATGATTGCACCCATAATTGAGGAAATTGCAAACGAGGCAAACGGAGAGTTTAAGGTTGGCAAGGTAAATGTAGATGAAGAGCCTGAACTCAGCTCGGCATTTCAGGTGTCAAGCATACCGATGCTTACAGTTATAAAAGATAAAAAGGTCGTAAATAATGGTGTAGGCTTTATGCCCAAGGAACAGATTTTAGAGCTTTTGAAATAGGCAAGTGAAAAACGACAGATTAAAACAGTCTATCCATTAAATATATGGATAGACTGTTTTTTAGATAAAAATTTTTTTAAATATAAGAGAGAGTTAATTTAGAATATAAAGCAAAACAGCTTCGATACTGCAGTTGTCAGCATACAAGCCAATATTCCGATTGCCGTAGGCAAAGCAAAGGCGATAAGTGTCCAAAATGTGCTTCCCGTTTCTGATTTGATTGTTTTGAGGGTTGTTGCACAGGGAAAGTGTAAAAGCGAGAAAAGCATAACATTTACAGCAGTAAGAACGGTCCAGCCATTGCTGTGCAGAACTTCCGCAAGTACGGTTATTTCAGGTACCTCGACCGTTTGTCCGACAGACAGATAGCACATAAGGATTATCGGCAATACAATCTCGTTGGCAGGAAGAGCAAGTATAAATGCCAACAAAATTGCCCCGTCAAGTCCCATAAGGACTGCGAAGGGGGTTAAGCCCTCGGTAAGATAGGAGATTATTGTTGCATCACCGATAGTTATGTTCGACAATAACCATATTATTGCCCCTGATGGTGCGGATACCGAAAGTGCCCTTGCCAGGATATGAAGAGTTCGGTCAAGAAGCGAGCGGGTCAGAATTTTGCCGAGCTGCGGACGGCGAAACGGCGGAAGCTCCATAGCAAAAGAGGCAGGCTCGCCCTTCAGTACCGTTGAGGTCAAAAGCTTTGTTACAATCAAGGTTACAGCAACGCCGATCAGGATAAGCAAAAGCACAAATCCCGTTGACACAAATGATGAGGCACTGCCCGAAAAATATCCGCCGATAAAAATGGCAGAAAGTGTAATCAACATCCCAAATCTTCCGTTGCAGGGCATAAAGGTATTTGTAAGAATTGCGACAAGCCGCTCTTGCGGTGAAGAAATAATCCGACAACCCGTAACCCCTACTGCATTGCATCCAAGTCCCATACACATGAAGAAAGCAATTTAAGGTACAAAGAAAAAGATATGACAGTTGTATTGCTAAAAACGCCACCATACTAAAAAACACAATGCTTAAAAAATTGAAGACAAACCTTAAAACGATGATTTCATTGGCATAATATCACAACGAAAGGAGAAATGAATGGACACTATAAATAAGAATGAATTGATTGACAGAATATCCGCAAAGCTCAATAAAGAGCGTATTGTAGTCGGTGGTAATAAACACACCTATAAAAAGATGTATCACCTGAAATATACTGAAGCAATTATTAGTAAAGTAGTAGATGCCTTTTGGGGCGTTGTAGCCGATGCCATAGCTACCGGAGATAAAATATCAATTCAAAAATATATGACGATATACCCAAAGTATGCAACTAATGGCAATGTCAATTCCTATTGCGTAAAAACTAAGGCAAAAGAAAATCTCAAAGAAGCCTGTAGGATATTAAATGATAAGGATAAGAAAGACGAGGCACAGAATGAGTGATACTAAATGGATTGATTCATTTACAAGAGCATTAGCAGACATTACAGAGCCGGAGAAAAGAAGTTTGCTCTATGTGGTGCTTATCGGTGTAATTAACGAATACAAAAAAGGTACTTATGACGGCATGGCTGGCATAGAGATATTAAACTCTTTCGGTATCAAGTGTACGCACATTTCCGCTTCCGCTACGGAAGAAAATAAGAACAAGACCAAAGGTAAAACGAAGAAAAAACGGTGAGACTACAGCCTTAGAAGTGTAGGGACTCCCATCTGCCCGGAGTAAAAAGAAAGTTTGCAGAACCATAATCGGGCATTGTTGGCTTTACCACTGCGGTAAGGTCTATTTTTATGCCTGAATTTATGGGTATTATAAAGGAGGAACGATGAATGACAATAAAAACAATGAAACGAATATATCCGAGAATGAGGTTCAATATATTCTAAACGAAAACAAAGAGTTAGTAGAAATATCAAAGAACTTATGTAAACCTGTTGAATTTCCAATAAGCTATAGATTATCAAGTGCATTTGAGGTCTTTGTAAGAGTAGATGGCACAGAAAATTATTGGATTTCAAATTACGGCAGATGCGTAAACAATTTAAACCATAAGGACAAAAAGACTTTCTACGAACATAGGACAGGCAAACGCCACTATACCGTCTATGAAATTGAAAAGTACATAGGAAGATGTCCTTTTAAACAATTCAAAAATGGTAAGATTAAACTTGATGAAAGTAAAACAAAAGTTGTAAAAATGTTGAGTCTCAACTTAACTGAGGATGAATGCAATGCCATCTTAGAGGATTTGCAGAGCAAGGATGAAAAGAGAAAGTATTTTATCAAGACCACAAGATACCAAAAGAACACCGCTCCGGAGCTTTTAGTTGCTGAACATTTTCTTGCAAATAGACACGGAACTAAGGTATGGCACAAAGACGGCAACGAAGAAAACAATTGGTACAAGAATTTGATAAGGGTTACTACAAATGAATATAGAGACCTGCAAAGCGGTAAAATTTCTTATGAGGATTTAGAGCCAAAACAAGAATACATTGAGTATGAAAATAAATCATCTGCCGCTGCACATAAACATTATGGCTCTATTAGGTCTCGTTGTGTTGATACAATAGATAAAGATTATATTGGCAGATGCTATGATAATGTAACTATGTGTCAGGAATGGCTCGATGATCCAAAGGCGTTTATAAAATGGTACTTTGAACATTATTATGAAGTTGAAGGTGAAAGCATGGCGGTTGACAAGGACTTATTCGGTAATGGTTTAAATATGTATTCACCGGACAACTGCTGTTTGATTCCGCAGACACTTAACAACCTCATTGTAAACTGTAAAAAATCATATTTTGAAGGACAGACCGCAGACAATGTTTTACCTTTAGGCGTGAAGAAAACAAGGGACGGATATAGTGGGGTGATTACTTTTACGGGGTCAACCGAAGCTATTACCCTTTCAGAATTTGCTACACCTGAAGATGCTTTTGAGGAATACAAGATCATGAAGCAAGCAAATATCCTTTATACCGCTGCCCGATACAAGGATAAGATTCCTGATTACATTTACAACAAATTACTTGCCGTTGAGGTAAAACCATATTGATTTTATAACATAAAGGCTATGGCAGACATTAAATTGTCTGATGTAGCCTTTTAAATTGCAACAGAAAGGAGATTAAATGAGTATTCGTCAACAACTAGAAAAAATCGTAAATAGGCTCGATATTAAAATGGATAAAGTTGCCGATGAGGTCATGCAGAAGACAAAGGAAAAACTGAAAGAGTCTATTGATGATTTATGGTACGGAAGTTATTCACCGAAAGATTATTCCCGCTCCTACGAAATCATAAATGCGGTTAGTGGTAAGGTAGTTAAAAATAGCAAAGGCAGTTATACTATCGAGGTGTATTTTGACGAGAATCTAATGAGTTCAAAATCAAGTACTTATGGCTGGGGTACACATTCAGGCTTTGATGGTGGCGACTTTAGAAAGGGTCTTATTAGCAGTATTATCCATGGTATGGGCGGTTCTAAAACTAACCCCCGGTATGGTGAGTCTACCAATGTTATTGAGGTGGTTAAACAAGAAGCGGAAAGATATGCAAATAGCATATTAAGAAAGTATTTATAAAATTTTAGGAGGAATTAATTATTATGAACAAAAGAATTGATTATAGAGGAACGGATATTACAGAGATTTACAAGCTGGCTCTTATTGGTGCAGAGTTTGTAACAGAAAAGAATGAGAATGGTATTACGCTGGTTAATACACTTCATAAAGAGTTATATTCTAAAACGGTTTTGCTGGCAAGATTTTTGAATGTCGTTAACATCCCCGAAGACAAAGTTATGAATCTGGGATACTATAAAAATAATGCTTGTTCTATTGAAGATTTTTCGGGTAAGAACGCAACCAAATTGAAAGAGGATTATAACTTATTTACATCTATGCTTGATGACGAAATCGCAAATTGTCTTGCTAAAGAAAATGATGTTACCGCTCGGCTTAACGAAACAATAAAGGCAGATATGTCTCCTGAAAACCTTGAAATTATGCAGAAAAACGCCAAAGAGTTTACTTCACAATTAAAGAAGATTACCAAACTTGTTGAAAACGCTAATGCCGTAAAGATTAAAGCGTAAGGAGATAGTCTATGGCTAATGATGATAGAATCCTACTTAATTTAGTCTTAAACGAGGCTACTGTTAGTGCCGTTGAGGGCAGAGTGCGTAACCTTGCAAATAGGCTAAATAATCAAAATATTAGTTTAAATATCAATGGGCGAAATCTTGATAATATCGCAAATCGACTTAACGATATACAACAGCGGATGCAGACGATAAATTCTACTCCTATGAATATCAATGCCAATCTTACATCGGCTCAGCAACAGTACCGCCTTGAAACGGAACGTATGCGTGTAGCACAGTAGTTAGAATTATCGAGGCAAAGAACATTACAGACCGAAAATCAGGCAATATCGGCTCTTGCACAGCAGAATAGAACACTGAATATAAACAATAATGTAACACATCAAATTGAGCAAGGGGCACAGAATATTGGACATAATATGAATGTTGCCGGTGGTCATGTAAGAGATTTTGTTGACTATCTTGCAGATGGCGTAAGATACATAGTTGTTTACCGAAGTCTTTATGAGATTATGAATCAAATCGGAGAAGCATTCTCTGAAATGAAGAATGTTGATAAAGAATTGATTTCCGTAAGAAAGACTACAGGAATGGCAGAAAACGAGATTGAAAAAATCCGTAAGGCATCCTATGGTGTTGCTACTGAATACAGTAGGACTGCAAGCGAATATTTAGGTAGTGTATCTGAGTTTGCAAGAGGTGGCTATAAAGAACTTAGTACAGAGCTTGCAAAGGTATCATTGCTTACACAAAACGTAGGTGACGTCAATTCAGAAACGGCGGATCGTATGCTCCTATCAATCGATGCGGCATACGGACTAAAGGGCAGCGTATCAGAACTTACCAATGTTGTAAATGGTTTGAATAATATCGCAAACCTTAACCCCACTTCGATGCAGAAGATGGCAGACGGTATGCAAGTATCAGCATCTATGGCAAAAGTAGCAGGTCTTGAAATCTCTGACCTTGTTGCTCTTATAGGTACGGGTACAGCGGTTACTCAGCGTGAAGGTGGCGAAATTGCAAGAGCAATTCGTACAATCATGATGAATATACGACAGGTCAAAGGCGAACTTGAGGACGGCACAGTTATTGACGATGACTCTATTGCAAAAGCAGAGGCAGCATTAAAAGGTGTCGGCATTGCAACTAAAGAAGTTGTAAATGGTGTTCGTGAATTAAGAGACCCGATGGATATTCTTGATGAGCTTGCCGGAAAATGGTCTACTCTTAATACCGAAGCACAGAGCGTTATTCTTGAAGGTTTAGCAAATAAGAGACAAGCAAACGTTTTGGCGGCTATCTTGGAGAATTACGAGATGGTAGGCAAAATGCAGAGCGAATATTTCAACTCTGCCAATAGTGCTGTTAAAGAAAACGAATTGTATTTACAAGGATGGGAAGCAACTCAGAAAAGAGTAAGTGCAAAGTGGACTGAATTTATTGCTGGTATGGCAGATACAGCCGTAATAACAGGTTCATTAAATGCTTTGTATGGTGTTCTTGTTGCTCTTGATACCCCTATTGGAAGAATAGCAACATCTATTGTTCTTGTAAACACAGCACTTGCGGTTTCAGGCAGATTATGGCAAGCAATACGAGCAAGAAGCATTGTTGCAGATATTCTCTCTATGGGTGTAGCCGAAAGAAGTCTTGGTACGGCAATTCAACTTGTAACAGGGCATTTATGGCAACAAACCGCTGCGTGGGCTGCCACACCATTTGGTATGGCTACAATCGCGATTGCTGGAATATCTTTATTGATTTCTGGTATTAGGGCATATAACCAAAAGCTTGAAGAATCTCGTCAAGAAATGATTGAGGCTGGCAAGGAAGCGGCAAAATTAACCAAAGATTTAGATGGTCTTGTTGAGCAGTATCGTAAACTTGGTGAGGATGGTAAACTTGATAATTCGGACAGGGAACAGGCAAAAAACATACAAGAGCAGATAAATCAGTTGTTAGGTGATGAGGCTGTTAAAGTAAATCTTATTAATGGAAACTATGAAGAGCAGTTAAAACTACTTAGAAAAATTCAATACGAAAAAGCAAATGATAAATATGCGACTATAGCCGATGCGAAGGAAGCGGCGGAAGACAGTCTGCTTTCAAAAAATATAATCGCTACGGCGGGAGTATGGGAAACTCTCGAAGAAACAGACGCAATAGCTGACGTAATGAAGAAACATGGCTTTGAAGATTATATGGGTGAAAATGGCTATGGTGAAAAGGTATTGTCAACGTTTAATGTAGACACATCCTCTGCCGAGCCTGCAATAAAATCATATGAGGATATGATTAAACTAAGAGATATTATTCGTCAATCATATGGAAAAGAAATTGAAGAAGGTGGCGCTCTTGAAGATTTTTATGATAGCCTGAATAAGAAGATTGGCGAGATGTCGGATGCTGTTACAAAGTATAAAGATGCTTTATCAGACTACAATATAAACGAGGCTGTTATTCAATTTAATGAGACCGAATTTGACGGACTTAAGGGCGCGTTAATTGATACTGAAGAAGAGCTAGTCTCTTGGATAAATGCTATGCTGACATCAGAGGACATCTCTAATAGCGTTAAAGGAAATCTTATTGGGCTTGCCAATACATATTTCCCGAATATGTGTGATGGTATTGATGAAACTGTTCAGGCACATTTTAAAGAACAGGCTGCTCAAATCAACTCTCAAAATACCACAGATGGTACAATAAATAAGCTGTTTGAGTTTGGAAGACAGTGCGGACTCACCGAAAACGCTATTGCTGATTTAATAGCAAAAGAAATTGTGTTTAATAATACCAATTTAGATGTTGCTGGAAAAATCGCCGCACTTGCCAGTTTGCAACAGCAGCTCGGTCTAACAACGAGTGCGGCAATTGCTTTGAATAGTGCGTTGGCAGGAAAAACATTAGATAGTAGAATCCAAATGTCAACCGCGCTACATCAATATGGCATTAAAAGGACAGCAAGTGGTTATAGTTATAATGGTGTGGAATATGAAAGTGGACAAGCGGCGTTAAATGCGGCAATGTACAGCGATATTACAAGCTCGCTTGCTGGTCTTGGTGGTTCTGGAGGAGGCTCGGGCGGCGGAATCACAAGTGGTAAAGGCTCGGGTTCAGGTGGCGGAGGTGGCGGTTCTTCTACCAACAAAAACGAAGCACTTGACAATTATCTCGAATATGCCGAAGACCTTTATAAAGTTCACCAAGACGAAGCCAAATACATCAATGATTTACAATGGGGACTCAACAACATTGCTAAAACTATGGAAGAGCAAGCAGAAATCGCTGATGAGATTGAACAGGCTCGTCGTGATTATGCTGAAAATCGCATCAAAGATTTAGAGCATGAAAATGAACTTCTTGAACAGGTTGGTGGCACCGAAGAACAACGTATTGCTAATTTGGAAGAGATGCAACGCATTCGTGAAGAAGAAGCCAATCGCTATCGTGCTTGGATGCGTGAACAGCTTCTTGGTATGGGTTATACAGACGAAGATGAAATATCTCGACTGATTGAAAACTCCGACTTTATTCAAGAACAGCAAAGCGGTTGGTGGGACGACCAAGAAAAGATTCTTGATATTCGCGACAACTTGGCAAACTCACAAATCGACGATATCGAGCATCAAATCGATTTAAACATCAATAACTACGGTGAAGAGTTCAATAACAACGCCTACTATAAACAAATCCAAGATATCGCTCATGCTGAGGCTGAACGTCTTCGTACTTTAGACCCTGAAAAGTATAAAGAGCAAATTCAGGAATGGCAAAATGTTTGGTGGGATGCCGAAAAGTCAATACTGGACTTCAACAAGAGTGTTCTTGACGATTTCTTTAGCCGACTAAATGAAAGACTTGATAAAGAGTATGATATTAGAATCAGTCGATTAGAATCCGAGTCTTCGCTAATCTCAACTCATTTTGATTTAGTCAACGCAATTTCCGAAGAGCAACACAATCTGAATAAAGAACTTCTTGAAGCTGAAACCATCGGTGCAAGAATGAATGAGCAAGAACGAGAAACCTTGTTTACCAAGAATGAACATACTCGTTTGTCTGGCAAACTCAATGATGTCATGCTTGATATCACAGACTTACAAAGCGATTATCAGCACGACCTTGCTACTGCAACTGAAGACACAATTGAAGAAATTACCAACAACTATGAGCGTCAGTATGAACTCAAGATGAAAGAGTACGAGATTGTACGGGCAGAGTTGGACTTGATGAAAAAGAAACAAGTTCTTGAAAATATTGAAAACGAGAAGTCTGTTAGAACTTGGAGTGGGTCGGGCTGGATATATACATCTGTCATTCAGGATGTTTTGGACGCTCAAGAAGAAGTTGCAAATGCAGAGTATGAACTTGCCAAGGCAAAGACCGAAGAAGCTCAACAGAACGCTATCAATGCTCTTGATGCCAACGCAGATGCATTACAAACAGAAAAGAATCGCCTTGCAACTGCTATTGATGAAATGGCAGAAAAGATGGAGGGTTCCGGCAAAGAAATCACAAATATGCTGAAAACCATTGCTGAAACTGATTTGCCTACTTTTGATGCTATTATTCAATCCCTTGGTGATACCTTACAGAACTCATTTGGAATTTCGAGTGAAACAATTCAATCTTATCGTCAGGCTTCGCCTATGGCAAAAACACAGGAGAACTCTTATAAATGGAGTTCCATCAGCACAAAGGAAAAGTTGGGGTTGTTAACAGAAATGAAAGATAATTCTGATAAATGGCATGGAGTCGACAGTGTTCAACAAGGAGTTTTGGCGAACAGAAATCAGCAGATTGGCGACATACTCGGATTAGACTATGACGACTCTACCGGGCGGTGGAAGAAACCAGATGGAACTTATGCTTATGCAACCGGAACCAAGAACGCCCGCAAGGGTCTTGGTTTGTTTGATGAGGAAGGATTGGGTTCTGAATTCATCTTAACCAAGGATGGGGTATTAACGCAGTTCCAAGGTGGTGAACATGTATTTTCTCCTGAAATGGCTGATAGGCTGTGGGAAATGGCTCAACAGAATTATAGCTTTGCTCCTGTTATTAGTCAGCCTGATTTCAGTAAGATAACTGCTATCGAAGAACGGATTAACAACGCTGTTAGTAATGCTATAACTAATAATGCATTTGGGGATACCTATTATAATACTATTAAAGATGTACATGTAAACGATTCAAATGATGCAGTGAAAGGATTTATGAACTACTTGAAAAAGAAGATATAGCTTGTAAGTAGGGAGGAGAGAGGAAGATGTCCAATCTCCTCATAAAAGATTATAATGGCACGCTACGGCACTTTTGGTTGTGTTATAGTGTGTTTAGAACACGAATTTTATTAGTAATCATGTGTAATACTTTATAACCTATTATAGTGATTACGCTTATGTTAAAAATGAAATAACTTTAATATATTACATTTACTTGGAATAAGTGTATTATTTTATACAAAAAAATGTGAAAATTTTGTAAAAAAATATATTGAATTGTAATATTTACTATGTTATAATTTAAAAATTAGAAGATATATTCAATTTATTGTTTTGTCTTCTTTTTTACGACACACTTTATTTGGAAAAATATGGTAAAATGTTATATTGATATTTCATTCTACTAAAGACAGGAAGGTGTGTTAAAATTAGAAAAATATTAACTATAAAAATGGAGGTTTATGC
>JAZNHF010000042.1:0-5242 GCA_045576835.1 Clostridia bacterium | reverse complement strand
CGTTTGTTCCTCTTTCATTCACTTGCTCTATGGTTTTTGGAATATTGGGAACCTTTTTCGGTGTCGGTGCCGCCCCCTTAACAGATGCCGTGCCTCTTGTAATAGACATACGCTTTTTATCGCCTTGAATACCTGTGATTTCGCTTATCTCGTTGTATTTTCCTTGATATGCCTTTATACGCTCATTACAACGCTTTACAAGGGCTTTATCACCGCTTGCCCTTGCTAACTCCCTTGTTGTTTTTTCGTTTCGTACAGCAGTTTCTAACCTCCTTTGCATCTGCGTGGCTTCATATCCAGTGACTGTCTTTCCATTGATTTCAAAAGTTCTATCGTTTTGCTCATTCAACCGCTTTAATTCTTCGGGAGAATATCGAGGCTCGCTAACACCAAGAATTATGTCAGTTTCGTAATGATTGCATCCATAGTCTTCGTACAATCTTGCATAAACGCCCTCTTTTGAAGCCGATGGATAATAAACGCCATTAACAGTCTTGCCCTCTTTTTTTGAATATTGCTTCCCCTGCATAAATTCGTGGGACGGTCTTGGGAAACTGTGCCAATCCACTTCTATGCCATCGCATCCCAATTCTTCCCCGATCATCTGATTATATGCCCTCGATGCTTGTTTTGCACCCCATAACAAATTCTGCCGTACAACTGTGTCAAGCCGTCTTGTGACTCTCATTTTTTTGCCTCTTACGATTTGTTCGCCATAATCAACCCTTACACCACTGCCGCCTAATTCAATGATACTATCCCGCATAGCCGTATGAAAATCTGTCGCTCCTGTTGTTACCTGCATAACCGCCTTGTCGAGAACATCGGTGTATGCTCTCTGTAATCCCTTGATATTTCCATTATGATCGAGAATGCACAATGCCTTTGTCTTTGCAAGGTTTATCATCGTTTCGCCTGTGGTCTTTGCGTAGGCTCTTGCTATGGCTTGTAGTTCCATATTCTCTGCAAACGGCACAAATTTCTTTCCCCTGTAATCATACAACGGCTGATTTGCAAGGTGTTGTTCTTCCAATAACTCCCCATAGATCTGCTCGATCTGCGATATGTTGTAGCCTGTAACCTGTGCAAGTTCTTTTGTTATGGCATCCATATCCGATTTTACAACCGCAATATTATTTATCGCCTTAACATCTGCAAGGCTTATTTTACCATATTTGCCAATTCGCTTTCCTATTCGTTGCAAGGTGGAGTTTTCCCACCCTGCAACATTATTCATCAATAGGTTTGCCTGTTGTTCTAACTTTGAAATATCAGCCATTGCCATACACCAACTTTCTGCAACGGTCATACAACCCCCATTTATGAGGGTTAAAATTAAAGCCATAAGTGGAATAAAATCCGTCATTGCTCATATTAAACCATTCACAGCCTAATTTTACCGCATCAAAAGTCTTTATTTGTCCGTTTGAATATGCAACAATCAAAGTATCGCCTATTACTCGTTGACTTGTTGCAAAAACTATATTATCCATAATATCAGCCATTCGCACCACCCTTTAATTTGATATACAAATCTGCCAACGCTTCACTTACCGTTCTGCCTTTTCCGACTACATATGTCGGATTATCTTCTTGTTCATACCAAAAATTTCTGCAAGGCACATCACTATCTTTTATTTCTGTTGGTATTTCTTCAAACTCAACATTCCAAGCAATATATTCTCCACCCGAATAAACCCCTGTATATCTATCCCGAATAATTATTAACGGATATATTTCATCTTCCATAAATCCGCACTTCTCTATGTTCTCCACTTAATCACCGCCTTATAATTGCTTTACCGTGTTTTCATCAATAGCATAACTGCCTGTGCCGTATTCTTCATTTTTGGTTTTGTCGTCAATCATTCCCCACCATCTACCCTCTGAAAAATAGATGGCAGAAAATATCAACTCTTTTTCTTCTAAAAAGGCATAAGCACTAAATCTAAATCCTTTCACTTCTCCCCATCTCTTTCTTTTGGTGTGCCGTAACTGCAAAAATCGTTCGCAAACGGATAAAACTCACCGCCATAATTCATATCCTTTTCGCCACACAAACAAACGCCCTGCGTTCCTTTGCTATTTTTATCCTGCCAATATTCACAATCCTTGCACCTTACCACTTCCACAACATCGGCTTTGCTTTTGAAATACTTGCATTTACTTGCATCTTCTTTAAGATAAGAATATCCACTATCACCTATGTTAGAACAAGCTTCACAATGAAAACAATCATAACAAGTTGCCATCACCCCTCACCGCCTTTCAATTCAACTACAAGAGAAACTACCCATAAATCTTTTTTAGCACAATATACAACGGATATTGAAATGGGGTTTAACTCATACTGTCTGCAATATGTGTTTACGGTCTCCTCGATTTCGTTTTCATCTTCAATGTGCCATACTTCAATTCTGTTCATTCCTTCACACCGCCTTTCTCGGTTGGGTAGTCATCGTCCGCTTCATTCTTAATCATTTCAAGAATTAGCGGTCTGCACTTTTCTTTTATTTCTTCTTGAACAGTTCTACTTGCAAATTCGTGTGTCCAAATCGGTCTGTCAAGTAAATCCTCACAAAACTTATGAACATCTGCAAAATCCTTTGTCAATAAAAATCCTGTAAATGCCGATACCAAAATTGCTTCTTGCTTTTTCATTTCCCCTCATCTTCCTTTCTCATATCAATCGCTTCTCGCAAATCTCCATAACAAAATTCATCGCCCTCATAATCTTTGCTATGCAAATAATCTTCACAATCGGGACACATATAAGCAGCAAAAACAATTCCGCCATCTGCAACGGCTTCTCTGTTCAAAATACTACCCTTTGGAAATTCCCTTGCACAGCCAAAACAATTATGTGTTTTTCTTGTCTTGACATATTTATGTGCTATAATTTCAGCCATTCTTCCCATCTTCCTTTCTCTGCTTATCTATCAGCCTTGTTTCTTTCGCTATAAGCATATCAACGGTGGCAGATGCCGACAGATTATAATGTTTTGCCACTCTGTCAAGGTCTGCCCTCGTGTCCTTGCTTATTCGCATTTGGAATGTTTCTTTTTTCAAATTATCGCCTCTTTCTTTTAACTCATCAAATGTTACAAGGTCTTCTCCTTTGACGGCAATAATACACTTACAATTGTTGACCATATTTTTTGTTCCACCTCTCAACCACTTCTTCTCTGGTATTTGCAACCTCAAATAATTGACATTTCGTACACCAACAAGAATAATATCTCATTCCTCTTGTTTCGGAATATTGCAACACATTTTCTTTAACTTTTGGTGTTTCTCCGCATTTTTTGCAAGGCTCAATTTTTATAACTTTAATCACATTCATTATAAATCCCTCTTAATATTGTTTTATCGCTTTCTTTTCGCAAAACATTCTTGTGATAATACATTTGGTCTTTTGCCTGTATCTTCAAATAAGTGGCAATACGGAGCAGGGTTGTATCCCTGTCCGCTTGTCATTGTTCGGTAATAATACTTGCAATGTTTACACTTTATTTTCAAAGCAAACCACCTTCTGCCATAGACTTTGCAACCGCTTTTGCCATTTTAATATCTGTTCCTTCGGCTACTAACTGTTCGACAAGAGCCTTGACTTTTTTATTCATAGCCTGTCTTGCATATTTCTTTACTGTTTCGATGTTTCTCGCATTTTCATAAGCTTCATTAAATCCTTTAATTTCTACAACCATTTTTCATTACCTCATCTTTCTTTTATTAAGAGTTCCCTCTCTTGATTACATACTCATTATACACCATTGTAATTACTTTATCAATACCTTTTTCAAAACTTTTTTAATTTTTCACAAAAAAATACCGAAAACATTTCTGTTCTCGGTATCGTGTGTATTATTGCCCTTGTAAAATCCGTTCAAGAGCCATATCTGTATTTACTTGATTGTTTGCTTGTATTCTTGCGAGTTTGTCGGCTATTTCATCGTCTGTCATATTAGGGTAAAGCCAACGGAGTTCATCTTCCTTTTCAAGCACTCCACGGTCAACGGCTGAAACAATACGATTATAAAGTTCTGTTTCGTCTTGGAACGCGTCGAACCAATCCACCGCCACGGAATACAAATCAAGCGGAATATTCAAGAACACCGCATCTGCTTCAAGCGTTGCTTTTATGCCGTCAAACATTGCAGATTGAATTTTCTTGACGAAAGACCTTGTTTTTGTGTTTGCCGTGCGTATCTCGGTTGCTGTTGCCCCTGCAGTGTGTTCCTGTTCGGTTAGGAATCCGTGGTCCAATCCGACTTGGTTTTCCCAATCTCGCAAAGAATCAATCAATTTTTGTTTATAATCGTTGTATCTGGTGGCTGGAGCAAAGCTGTCGATCAGAACCCCATCAACACCGGCTTTCTTCCGTATCGTGAATATTCCCTCTGGCAGATCAAAGCGATCTCCATCTTTTGTTCCGATCTTTCGTGTTATGGTTTCGTCCGCAAAGAGCTTTGTTTTCATCAAGCGCATTTCTTCATCAAGGTTGCTTCGTGCGGTCTTGATTGACTGCTCCACTTCCTCGCAACCAAAGTTAAGTGGAACGCCCCGCTGAGAAATCCCTCTGCTGTCCTGCGGAGAACGGAAATAAGCAACGCCAATATTAAAGGCATTCATATACATTACATTGTCATTCTTATAATGCTCCCATTCAGCCAAATATCCCTCGTTACCGCTTTTGTCGGTTGTGTAATAGTAAACATCCAAAGTGCCGTTTTCGTCAAGGATATGGTGGCTTATAAGCCTATATTCCCTATGCTTGACAATCTTCTTATCAATAACCATAGCGACCTCATACATCTTGTCTGCTACCATACGATAAACAGAAACATCCGCAGGAGCGATAATACGGTGGTACGGCTCGTCATCTTCGCCTGTTGCCATTGTTACAAAACAACCGCCCTTGCCGTTCATCATTGCACAAATTTCATACCGCTTTGCTTCAAGGTTTTCCGCAAGAGGTATCAACGGCTGAACAAGTGTGCTATCCGTCTGCAATTCAACTGTTGCCTCGTCACATACAAGCGAGGTCAGTTTTGTGTTTGCAATCGCTAACGGATTATATTCCGTTATATTCTCCCAAGCTTGCACCTTTACAACGATTTTCTTTTCCTCGTCATATTGGTCTATCTTCTTTTTGACAAATCCCCAAAAATTACTCCAAAATCCCAAAATATCACGCTCCTATATATTTTGTGCTTCGTTTATTCGCTTTTCGGCTATATCA
>JAZNHF010000041.1:0-19361 GCA_045576835.1 Clostridia bacterium | reverse complement strand
TGCCTAATAGCCGGCGTTCATTTTTTGCTTAAAATATTCTTGTCGCTTTTCTTCGTAACGAATACGGGCTTTTGAGTTTTCAATTCCACGCATGCAAGATGTCGCTAAATCTTCTAACAAAACAAACTCGCAACCGCAATTAAGACATTTTATTTGAACAAAAACTCTTTCAGATTCGCCCTCTGCAGTTTCAATTATTTTGAGCGTGTCCGTTTTACATTTAGGACAAAAAAGGTTTTTATCGATAAAAGGCTCAATTTCTTTTTCTTTTTCGAGCTTTAAATCGATAAGATTTTCGTCCTCTTTTTCAATAAATTTACGAACAATATTCGCTTTTGATTCTTTCATTTTGCCTCCTAAATCCCACCACCCAACCGAAACCAAGGCGACCTCTCGCCTAAAATTCCACACGCAGGAGGCGTTTTAATCGTTTGTTCCGTCAAATAAATCTTGTTGCACGGCTTTTGCTTCGCCTTGAGCGTACATTATCGCCTGTTTTTTAAGCTCTTCGATTTGTTCTTGAGCGTATTGCGGCAACTCGTAACCTCCGCTCTCATTTTTAATCATAATATGAGGCGTATTTAGACAAAGCGGTTGAGGAACGCCGTTAGTTAATTCAACTTGCCCCGAAATAATTACCCCGCCTTTTGGCGAAAAATTAACGGTTGTAATTGTAACGTCCTCGACTTTTTCCTCCATTTCGCAAATCTCACAAAATACGGTCGATAACGCTTGCATTGCTTGCAAGAATGAATCGAGAGGCTCTGCCGCCCCTTTTAAAATAACAGTTTTGTCGTTCTTTTCGTTACGCTCGCTATAATAAATTTCCGGAATATCCGTTTTTTTGTCGATTCTAATTTTTTGGATAAAAGTATTAGCATCGATTTTTCTCTTTTTCTTTTCGTTTTTCTTGTCGTTAATATCAACGACTTTTTCTTTTGCCTTTGGCATTTTTACCTCCTGTTTTTAAAATGTCCCTATATTACTTCGGCTTCGACTTGCTCGGGTTCTTCAACGGGGTTCTTTTCAATAAACGCCGCTTCCACCATTTCCGCCGTAATAGTAATTTCGCCCAATTTTATAGGCATTAACGCTTTAGCGACTCCACAATAAACGCTATCACAGTAAGTTAATTGAGTTTTTATTTCTAAATTTGAGTCTAAATAAGCGTGAATTTGCTCCAAAGTTAAGCCGCATGCTTTTAAGAAGTTAATAAAATCGAGAGGAGTCATTGTAAGATTATTTATTCTTATAATTTCCTCAAGCTCTTTAGCCTCTTCCATTGTAATTAAGCGGCAATCTTCGGGAATGTCGCCCAATTCCTCAATAAATTTAATATTATTTTCGGAATCAATCATTTTATGGGTAAATCTATAATCGCTCACGATTACCCATTCGCCCTCTTTAAATATTGGAGTTTGATTTTCTTTAACCTCGGGCGGGTTTTTTAAAGTTGCGTTTTCGGGTACATCTTCGCCGTTGTATTGTGTAGAGTAGCAAAGCTCGCCACTTACAACATTAAAAAAATAAATTTCTTGCATTTTATTTCCTCCTTAAAGTTTCAAATAATTTTTCCATTTCAAAAACGCTTTTACGAGCGTTTCGGTGTTTCATAGAACCCCGCCAACTTACAAAGCTCCGGTTAATTTGTTCAAAAGTTAAAACTCCTTTTTCGTGTAGTTTTATTTGCTTTTTAAGCCTCCGCCGTTCTCGGACAATACAACTATGAGCGGGTTTTTTAACAATTTTCTCGTCGGTTATTTTGTGTCGGGTTTTTAAAAATGTAAAATGTTGCTTAAAAGAAAAGATTTTTGTTTTCTTTGGGTTTAAAACAACTTTATAATCGGAATAAAGAACTTTTAACTCTTCGAGAAAATTCTCAAGCTCTTTTTTATCCGAATGAATAATATAAGAATCGTCCATATAGCGACCGTAATATTTGAAACGGCTTTTAATATAATGGTCGATAGTGTTTAAATAAATTATTGCGTTGAATTGGCTTATTTCAGAGCCAAGCCCCAAACCTTTATCGTAGCATTTTATACTTTGGATAAAATAATTAACCAATCTTTCATCTTTAAAATTCTTTTTGTAAAATTCAATAATTTTGTCGTGGTCGATATTTTCGAAATATTTTGTAAAATCAATCAATAAAATATAACCGACTTGATGTTTTTTAAGAAACTCTCTTATTTGCTCCTCAAACACTTTAGCCGCAAACGATAAGCCTTTTCCTTTTTGGCTTGCCGAATTTTCTTTTATTAACCTTTTAAAATATTCGGGTTGTAAAATATCTACCGCAATCGCTTTTTGAGAAACCCTTGTCGGAAAAAGCATGCTTTGAATAAAACGAGCTTTTCCACGCTCAAACCTCCAAAAGCTAATAAGATTTTGAACTACGTCCTCGCCGTTAAGCATTTTCTCTTTAAGTTCGTAGTTTTTGAAAAACAAATTTAAACGATAGCGTTGAACGCTCTCTTTGAACATTACTTGTTTACACGATAACCAAAAAGATTTATAAAGCACGGAGTTTGTAGCTACGTCCTCCATAGTGTAATCTTTTTTATTTTTCTCTCTTTTTGCTTGCCGTCTTTCACGCCGTGCCGAACGCCTACTCATTGAACCTCCGTTTTTGTGCCTTGTATAGACAAACCGAACAAAAACAAAAGTTAAATTAACAATTTACTCGTTTTTGAATCGACCTTTTGATTGTTTGTACCTATAAAGCCTCAAAACATAAAACGAACTATAATCGGCTAATTTATTCGCAATGCACGAATTAACGGCGAACGCTCCTCGGCTACAAAGCACCTATTTTTGAGAGCTTACGCCCTCAAGGGTTACGCCGCTCCTTTCATTTTTTTGCATTGTTTTCACTTGCGAGAAAAATTTAAAAACTTTTCCCGTCATTGTTACTAAGTCGAGCTAAAAGAAATCCAAAGCACACGGAAATATTCGTATTCGTGGCGTTGTTCTGGTTGACATTCCCGTTGCCGTTCACATTGCAGACATTCGTAGAAGCATTACCGGAAGGACTTTTCAGCGTGTAACCTTATTTTTGTTTGATTTTTTCCAAGCAATCAATAAATTACGCTCCTCGCATAACAAATCGATTATTTTATCTAAACTTTTAATTTTTACCGAATCGACCGTTTTTTCAAGAGCAATAATTAAATTTTGTAATTGATAACAATTTGCTATCGCTTTTGTTTGAAAATCTTTTCTTCTTTGGAGTTGGATTTCGTTTGTAGGATAAATCGAATTTCCGAAGCTAATATTATCGACTAACTCGTTTACTTTATTAACAAGAGGAATCCCGACAAGAAGTCTATATTTTTTCGGGACAAATTTTTCTTTTACGCAATATTGAGTTAATTCGGCTTGTAATTCTAAAGCCGTTATCTCGAATTGTGTCCCCGTTCTCCCTCTTAATCTTTGAAAAACATCACTCATTTTTTAAATTTTCCTTGTTGAAATACCCGACCGCACAAGGCGGTCGAGTAAAGATTTTTGGCGGGAATAATTTGTTTGTAAGTAAAAAACAAAACCTCCCTCCCCGCTGATTAGCCAATTCGAAAGCCAAAGCACACGGAAATAGTCGTAGTCGTGGCGTTGGTCAGGCCGACACCCCCGAGGCCGGCCACAAGGCAGACACTCGTAGAAGCATCACCGGAAGGACACCTTAACCAATAATTAGAACGGGCTTGAGTATTTGCCCCGAGCTTAACTCTTGTTTGCTCCCTAAATAGAGGATACATTTTAGTCAAGTTTCTTGTTAAGTTGTCAATATTGCCCGCCTCGCCCCTATTGTACGAGTTCGGTTGATATCCGCAAACTTCGACCTCGTGAGGAATTATAATTTTGCCAATATCCGCCCATTTATTCCCCGTAGGTTGAACGGTTTGAGCCGATGCACTATATTGTTCCTCAACCCAAGAACGGACATTTATTAAAACATTTTGGCAATTTCTCGGAAGCATTTGCAAAATACCACCCGAAGAACAGTTCAAACCGTGTTTTAAATTGCCTTGAGCTGATGTTGTATAGTTATTAACACCGTTACAAATTGCATAAATTTTTGACGATAACCAAGGATTCGGCTCTGCCGCCGTTCCGTTGTTTGTGTTACCGTCGTTCCAAGTTGAGCAAGCCTCAATCGTATTAAGAGTAAAAAAGTCTATATGATGAGGAATTGGCGTGTCGCCCGAATTGTAATAAGTGTCTATCCCCGCAACTTGCATATAGTGTTGTTGATTTGCCGGAATTACAACCTCGCCCCCGATTGTTCCGCCCGATAGTTGCACGGGAATATAATCGCCGATATGGATTCCGTCATAATTTACGGCTTTAATTCTTGCTTGTGTCCAAGCCCACTCGTCGCCGTTATACTCCGAGTTAATTTCTTCGGCGTGTTTTTCAACTAAATTTTCGCCGGTAAAAATGCCGTCCATTCTTTTAAGCAATATTTCGACATTTTTATCTTTAATCGGTTTAGCGAAATCAATAGAACCGTCGGCGTTGATTTGTAAAACTTTAATCCAAGAATTAACGTCGCTTAAATCTGATGTATTTTCAGCGATTAACGATTTATAAACATAGGTTACATCGTTTTCGTTCTTAACAACAAGAGCGTTTTTATTATAAACGCTTGTTTCAACATACAAAACGGGAGCAATATTTCCCAAAGCCGATAAAAATTGTTTATTTTCGTTCCCGTCCTCAAGAATACCGTTCGGCTCAACGCCGGCTAATTGTAAAACTTGATAAAGCGGATAATATAAGTCTTGCATGTGTTCTGCAGTTGCTTGAGTTCCGTCTTTTGTTCCGGGACTTGTTTCGTTTTTAAATGCCCCGAACGGTTTGTCGATAGATTCAGGCTCGGTCAAGCTATAATTCGACATTTTTTTCATTATTTAACCTCCTTTAATCAATTACTTTTAAATTACAAATTGCAACCGTTTGAGCCGGTTTTTTCTGCAATACAATTTTTACAAGAGCCTCATATTGTTTAGATGTAATAGGTTCGTCGGACGTAATAAAGAAACAATTAGCCGAGCCGCCTTTTATACCGTATTGGATATAAGACTCAATATCGGAATCGTAGCCGCCATAACAATAAGAGCCGTATTGCGAAACTCCTTTGTTTTCAACTTCGCAAGGGTCGTATTTTTTACCCTCGACCTCGATAATCCCGTTCCCTATTTGCCTATTAGCGTTCATACCGTAGCGAACATAATCGTCAGTATCGCTCAAAGTTTCGCTATATTGAAAACCTCCGTACAAAGAGAGCGAGCCGGTGTTTATAGCTTTAGGCGGGATATTTTCCGAAATAGAAACTTTTATTGAAAGTTTTTTAAGAGCCTCCTCTAAAGGTTTCCAATTCAAAGAGCCATTCAATAACCCCCATTGAGCCTCAACGAGCGAGGCTCTATCAACAAAGGTTTTATCGCCTGTATCTTTTATATCGAATAACTCTTCCCCGTTTTTTATATTTATTTCATTTACGAATAAACTCGGGAAATGAGTAAATTTTAAAGAAATTATTTTATTTTTTAGAACGGTAAAAGGAGCAATAAAGCAATCCAAAAAATCAGACGTAAACCCTCTCGGGGTTAAAAACGCCCTCCCTTTACCGAGCAACTTTTTAAAAGTTACCTCGATTGTATTATTCATTTTTTCCCCTTTTAAGCCGTAAAGATACTTACATTGTTAATTTTTAAACTTGCTAAATAAGCAAGCGAGCCGACTCCCAAAATTGCCTCGTCTATTTCTTCGCCTTTGGCGTTTTTCAAAACAAAAGAGGTAAAAGTTTCGTCGCCGATAACTTCGTTTACGTCTGCAGATAATTGCAATTTGTTTATTTTAGAATTAGAAACCGGATAATTTAAAACAACGAGGTTCGGTCTTTTGGAATCAAGTTTTTGTATTAAAGTTTCTTGAATTTTTGAATTATACTCCGTTGAGGTTATCCCGTTAATTTCTACGGAAAAACCCGTATAATTCGGATTTAATAATTCAACTCTTGCGTTTATTGGTCGTCGGTCGTGTTTACCCTCTTGCGAACCCTCAATCGATTTCGCAACGGCTAACATTTGTCCCGAACCGGCAAGCTCAACAAATTGCCCCTCGTTCCACTTTGGAAAAGGGTTCGGCGTTAATTTGCCCGACGGGCTTCTATTTAAACCGCTCCCGTCTGTAACCAAATAAAGACTAATTATTCCGTCGGAAATTATATAAGGCAACGCATCGGCAATACCTTGAACCTCGGTCGCCCAAAGAAAATAATCGACCGCACTTCCGCCTTGAGCTTTGTTTTTGAACCTATATAAAACTCTTTTACGGTAAGCCTCGACATCTTCGTCCTCTGTACCTTGAATGCTTATAGACGAAACCGTTGCCGTTTGAGGTATTCCGTCGTAAGGGTTAGCAATATTTAAAATTGTCCCTACGGGGATATTTCCAATACTTCCACTCGTAGAACATACACAAGTCGCCTCAATTACGCCGTCAATAGCGGTAGCTTGCGAAAGAGTTTTAAAAATTAAGCCGGAGTCTAAATCTTTATAAACTACACCCGTAGGCAAGCTCGAAGCCGTTACGCCCGATAATTTTATTATTAAATTTGTGCTTTCGCCTTTTTTATAATCAACTCCGATAAGATTTCCCCAAAGTTTAAGAACCGTTAAATCGCAAGTTTGCGGAAAACATTGTTTATAAACCCAAGTTAAGAGCTTCCAAATACTCCCCGCAACGCCCGCCATAGCGTAACCCAAACTTTTAACAACCGCTTTTTCAAGCAAAGGGGCATTGTCGCCGTACTTACTTCTCAAAACTGTATAAGAGGAAATAAACCCGTCGTATATTTGTTTTATTGTTTTTGTTTCAAATTCTGCCATAATTCAAAATTTACCTCGCCTTTAAAATTGCTTTTTCGTTATCCCAAATAACGCCGTATGTTTTATTTACACCCGACGGCTCTTTTATTGTTATTTCAACATTTTGCTTTTCGTTTATATCGCCGAACGCTCGAACCTCGATAGATTCAGCAATCCCCTCGGCAATAAACCACTCGGTCGCTCTTTTTGCGGCATCTTCGGTTTTCTTTAAATTGCCGAGCGTTATAGGTTGATTTAAAGCTCTTTCAAAATCCCCGTCGGTTTTATATTTTTCGTAAACATTATAAAAAGTTTTTCCCGAAAACAAACTAATATATAAAGCCGTTAAAAGGGTTTCGTCTTGCTTTAAATCGCCACCAACGAGAGCAAATTCCCCGCCGTCGCCTTTATCTTCCAAAAAAATATTCATATACTTGTATTAACCCCCGCCGAAGTTATTGTCCCTTTATAAGTTCCCGCCGAGCTTCCGCCCGTTACTTCAACCGTTATTTCGTCCCCGAGCCTTGCTATATTTTTCCCCTCAACTCCGAGATTAGTAATAGTCGAATCAATATTTACTTTTTCGGCTTTTAAATTAACATTTCCTATGACGGTAATGTTTAAATCTTTTGCCGCATTGTTTATAATTATCGAACCGTCGTTTTTAAGGCATATTTCAGCCGCAACGGTCATATTTTGGTTATCGTCCAAAATTGGCTCTTGCGTTTCCTCATCAACTAATATAGAATAAATCCTCTTTTCCCCCGGAAGTGATTTCCTCAATATGGAATCACGCCACGCTAAAACAACACCGTTTGAGGGAGTGTTTCCTATTTGTCCTCCAAGCCCCTCACATTCTTTTAAAGGGCAATAATCATCGCCCCCCGAATGAAATTGAACAAACTTCCCCAATCTATTAGTAAAAGAGGCTATTTTAAAAAACCTCAAATTTAATTCTTGAAATATCTCAAGAATTTTTAGTTTTTGAAACACGGTTAATCCTCCTATGTTAAAGGTAGTGTTTCGGGGATTTTATAGGTATAAGCACAAGGAAGTGTAAGCGTTAAAACTGTTTCGTCGGGGTGTTTTCTTATAATAGTTTCAATAACAAAGTCGGTTTCTTTATCAATGTTTATTTTTTCATTTTTTAATATTGCAAAACTGCCCGACTTTAATTTTTTATTTTCACTTAAAACAACCCAAACTTTAAACGCTTTGCCGATATCCGTGCATGCTATTTGTTCCCCGATAGTTTTTAAATCAAGAGCGTTATAATCGTCCGAATTATATCTTTTTATTATCGGAACGGGGTAAGGAATAGAAACCGTAGCCGTTGCCGTTTCCGGATATTGTGAATTTACTTCATAATATCGCCCAAGCCCGTCGCCGGCGAAAATCAATTTTATTGATTTAACCCCCAAGCAAGAGCCGTCTATAAGATTGAGCTTTTCCTCTTCGTTTCCCTTAAAACGTCCAATAAAAAGCCCGTCGCCCGTATCCGTTAAAAGCAAACCTCTCGAACGGCAAAGCCTTGACATATAAGAGAACGCCTTTTCGTTTATTTCAGCCGTAAAAGATGTCCCGATTTCGTTTGTAAAAATTTCGTTTAATTCTTTTTCATCGGAAAAACTTATTTTTTGATTATAAGCTCCCGCAATTTCTTCTAAAATATTCTTCAAAGATAAAACTTGCGATTCTAACGGATAAGGTGTATCGCTTTCAATCAACACGCCCGCATGCGATTTTATTTCTATTTGCGACCAATTAGCTCGAGAGTTTAAATTGTTGTCGATATTAGCAATTCGCCCTTTTAAGAAAATTTCGCCGTTATCATCAAAAACAATAGCCTCCTCACCCATTTTAAAAGAGTAGTTTATATCGGTTTTATTAAAAACAAAAACCGCCCCTTTAACCCCTCCTAAAATATCGATTAAAGAATACTCTGCAAAATTATCAAAAACACAATCACCCATCTGCAGAGCTACGCTTTTTGTTCCCGGAGCTTTTGTATTTTTGTCCTCAACAAAAACAAGGACTTCCCCCTCTTCGATATTGTTGTTAATTTTAGCAATATTTCCCGCTTGTTCGGTTGTTCCGTATGCTTGACGAGCTATATCGTCATAAGTTCCGCCCTTTGTTTTTGTAAATTTTTTATACATATATTTTTACGTCCGTTCCTCTTTTTAACAAAAAGAAATCATCATCGCTCAAGTTATTTGTCCTAATAAAATAATCAAGAGTTTCATCGGGATTTTTATTAAAATCCTCCTCGTAATATTCTAAAGCCAAATCAAGAACCGTAGAGTCCTCGCTTAAAGTAATTATTTGTTCAACTTTAAGCTCGCAAGAACGCTCGAGAATTTCAGCCGCAACGGTGTCTATTATATCGCTTAACGAATTATCACGAATTAAAAACTCCTCAAGGGTTGTTATTTTGCTTAATTCTTTTTCGATATATTCCGTCCAAGATTGCTCAAGTTCTTTTATTGTTTTAGCCGCTTCGACCGCCTCGGCTCTTGTTTCGTATTCGCCCTCAATAAGACTTTCGCCCATAGAAATTAGAGCGAGCGTAGCCGAAGAATCATTTATTAAAAGATTATCGATTTCCTCTTGTGTAATTGTTTCCCTTATACTTGTTGAGCTTTTTTTAAAACCGTCAAGCAAAGAAACCCATTGTCCGTAAATACCGCCGGAGGGCAATATTGACGAGTTTGTAATACTGTTTTTTGCATTATTCGCTAACGATGCCGCTTTGTACATTACGATTCCAAGTTGAGAGGCAACCGTAAACATATTATTTAGCGGGGTTTGCGATAATATATCTTTCATTATTGAATTTAAAGAAACATTCGAAGCCGTATTTAACCCGTCCTCAACTTTTGCCAACATCGCCGAAAAATTAGCCGAAAATTTTGCAAGCCTTGAGGGGTTTTTTATAGCCTCGGTTGCATTAGCCAAAGTTTGAGCGACATTTGTTTTAGCAACATCGGCTTTATTTTTTATTTCTTTAACTCTTGATTGCGTACTACGAGGATATGTTGTTTTAGATGTTTCGTGAAATTCAACCGAAACAACCGTTGAATTAACATTTTTAGTTAAATCATTAGAAACTTTAAAACTTAAAACATTAACGGTCATAGCCTCGCCGTGAGCAAGTTGTAAAATAGATTTACCAACTTCGCCGAGAGCTTTAGCAAACTCCTCCGCTTTGGTGTAATGATTGTCCCCAATAAACAAACAATCGAGAGAAATATCACGCCCGCCGAGTCCTAAATCTGTAAAAGTATCGTTTGAATCTTGAACCCGTTTTTTTGAAGTAGAACTATCAACTTTCGGATTAGATTTAACCTCGCCTATATGTTTTCTTGTATATTCATTTATTAAAGTTTTAAGATTATAAAGGCGACCGGACGGCGAAGTCCAAGAAACGCCCTTATAATCTTTTAAAAAATCGCTCATAATTTATCCTTTATCCCACCGGCACAAGTTGCATGCCGTGGTTACTTTGTAATCCGAGAGAGCTTGTCGCCGTGTACGGTGTATCGTTTTTAATACTTACCCCTACGTCAATTTTTCCCCCGAATGAGTTGCCGCTTTTTGTATCGACTCTCGCTTTTGGCGTGTTATCAACTTTGTTTTTAGGCATATCGGCTTTGATTTCGGTAATTTCCCCGTCTTTAATATTTTCGGTTTTAACGCCTTTGGCTTCGCCTTTTAGCTTTAATACGGCTTTAATAAGTAAACCTACCGGACCTAAAGCACCAAGTAAAATATTTATAAAATTATTCTTTATAAAATTCCCGATTGCCCCGAAAACTTGCTTACATCTTTCCCAAAAAGCCGTAAGCCCCGGACTAACCGTCGCCCACCAATTTTTAAAAGAAGCCGTAATTTTATCCCAATTTTTCCAAACAAGAATCGTAACACCAACAAGAGCCGCAATTCCCAAAGTTATTAAACCTACGGGACTCATAGCGAACGCCGCCGCTTGTGCAATTAAAGCCGAAACCGATTTCCAAACCGCCCCCGTAAAAGACTTTAAGCCGGTTACAAGTTTTGTATTCATTACAATTCCTAATAACCCGCCCTCCATTCTTAAAAGAGCCATTTTTAGACGTAAAGTATCGATTGCAAACCTAACGCCGATTATAGCAATAGGCAAAGTTAAAAGTAGCGGCATCCAATTACTTTTAATAAAATTAAAAAGCCCGCTCGCAAATTTATGAACGGCGTTCATTGTTTTTAATAAGCCCGTCAAAGCCGGAGCAAGAACGTCTATAAAAAACCATTTCGCCAAAGAGGCAAGGGCTTTAATAATTGGAGCAAACTCCGTATAAAAAAGGTTAAAAGATATTTTTAACTCGTTCCAAACCGGCTCAAACGCTTTAGCGATTTGCGAAATTTGCACAAATAATTTTTTTATAGCCGCCGTAATTTTTTCCATATTTTCAGTTAAAAAACCGTTATATGTTTTCGTAAAAGCGTTATAAAAAGGGAGCATAATATTACCGATATTTTGCTCTTGTTCTTTTCGCAATTCCTCGCTTATTCTTTTTTGGTTTGCATAGTTGCCTATTGTCCTCAAAAAATCGCCGTCGGCGTTTTTGTTTGACTTTAATACATAAGAAAAACGAAGCTCGATTTTTTCTTGTTGTGTCATATCTTTAAATTTTTTGGACTTGCCGAGTTCTTTTGCGTAGTTTTCCAAAACATCTTGAGTCATTATCGTTCCGATATTTTTTAAAGCCTCGGTTTCGCCTGTAAAAATACCTTTTAAAGCCGTAGCCATTTCGGATTGAGATTTATTTTTAAACGAACTTAAATCTGCAGATAATTTAACCAAACGCATAGACATTTCGGCGGCTCTTTCGGTTGTTAAACCCATTCCCGTAGCCATATCACCAAACAAAGCGGCAGAATCAAGAGCCGAATTTTTACTCAAGCCCATTGTTTTAATTGCGGTATTACCCCATTTTAAAACCTCAACGGCATTTTCTTTAAAAACTTCGTTTGTTTTCCCGATAGTTTCTTGTAAATCAGAAGCCGAAGCAACCCAACCGTCAATCGTTGTTTTAATTTGATTTGCCGCAATAGCCGTTACTACAACGCCTATAACATTTTTAGCACGAGTAAAGGTTTCGGCAACGCTCGCCCCCGCCATTTTTGACTTATTCATTACGTTAGTTAATTGGTTTGTAAATTTCGAAGTCGCCCCGGACATTTTGTTAAATATTGGCGAAACTCCGTCTTTTGCCCTAAAAGCTGTAAAAACCGAAAAACCTTTTGACATTTATTAACCTCGCTTAATTTCTTCTAACTCTTTTCGCTTGTATAATTCAGCCTTTGCCCCGTAATAAAACAATGTTGAAAGAGGCAAATTCAAAACGCCCGTAAGGGTTTCCCAATTATACAAAAGCAAAACATCGCCATAATAATCGGCAACCGGTTTTAACGAGCAAAGAAAAAACTTGTTATTTCCTGTGTTATAGATAAATCTTGATAGCAAAGTTTCTCGATTAACTGTTTAGAAGCCCCCGTCAATCTCGAAACAACATTTATCGATGCCGCTATTTCATTCGGCGTATTTTCATCACGCAACAAACCAAGGTTTAAATCGCCTTTATAATGCAATTCCTCTCTTGATTGTTCGCCCGATTTTAGAGGCTTAAATAATTTTTGAATCAAGCAACTTTTCTCATCGTCCCAAAAAACTATTCCCGCCATAACCGATGCAAGCAAATAATCCCCCGGAGCTTGAGCCGAAAAATCTTCTTTTACATCTTCTTTTAATAAACTTAAAATATTTTCGCCGACAATTTTTTCTCTAATAGCTTCTATTTCTTTTCTTGCCGACTCTTTTTCCATTTTTTTAGATAATTTCATTTTTTGCCTCCTATAAAAATTAACCAAAAAACGGGGTATAATTTACGCCCGTTTTTGATTAATTTGTTTATTTTTATCAAATTATATTTATACGTTTTCTTATATTTACGATTCTCTTATTCCCGCACCGTCAGTACAACGAACTTCAAACTCGCTCGTTACTTGTTTTGTTGTAGAAATTTCAATCTCGCCTATAATACTTCCGGTTAATTCGTAACTTTTAGCAACGGTTTCAAGTAAAACGGGAATATCGGGAGTTGAGCATGCTTTTTCAAACGCTTCTTTATTAGCTTCCGAAATTTTTACTTTTAAACCTGTAATTTTAGGAAGTACGTTAGACATATATGTATCCGCCGTGCCGTCGCCGTAATCTTGAGTATCGGTATTTTTTAAACCGCCTTTAATTACATTCGGCTCTGTATCTTTAGGAATAGCAAATTTTACGCCGTTCAAAGTAAGAGAAACGGCATCGCCTATTTTTGTCATTTTTATTTCTCCTTATTTTTATAGTTCAAGGCGTTTAAGAGATAAAAACTCTTAAACCCTCGAACTCCTCTAAAGTATTAACTCAAATTGTAGCCTTAACCTTTAAAATTAAAGCCGATAAAGTTTACAATGTCGAATATTCTACCAACGCCCGTAATATCAAAATGAGGGTTAATATTTACTCTATTCGGATTGTTAGAATCGATTTCAACTTCGGTTTCTTTTTGTGCTTCGGCATAATTAGCAATTAAACCCGCAACGCCCAATAAACTAATCCTTGTATTAACTGCAGACCTTACATCTTTTAAAGAACGAGCTTTTGGATTGGTTGTAATGTCTTTAGCTCCGACAAAAATAACCGATTTCCATTCGTCAGAATCTCTAAAAGTTTTCATTAAGTCGTAAGCAATATTTCCAACAACTGTAATATCACGGTCAAAACGGAATAAAGGATTTGTTTTACCTTGAGGGTGGTAAAAAGAAATTAAATCCATTAGAACGTGCGAGCCGTCAGCTCTTTTGACAATGTTAGAATAACCCGCTTTAGCGAGGCGATTTCTTTCAAGATAGCCCAATTTTCTTAAATTGCCTAAATCGCCAACGATTTGAACATTGATAGAATCTTCTCGTCTTTCATTACCCGCCTCAATAAGAGTTTGAACGTCCCAAGTTCCCGGAACGGTTGCAGATTCCGGAGCTTGTATAGCCGAATAACATACAACATATTGAGCAATTAATCCGTCGTGAAAAGCCTCAAATTTTTCATTTAAAGCATCGAGGACGGTTGTTGTTGCGTATTGTGAAACAACTCTTGTAACGCCCAATTCTTCGTCGATTTGTGCTAAAGCCTCTTCGGGAATTACACCAACGCCCACAGATTCGGTTGTTCTTTCAATCTCAAAAGAAACGCCATAAATTGATGAGTCTATTTTTTCGCCTTGTTCGTCCACGATTGCGAAATCAAAACAAGAGTCAGACCCCGCCCATTTTGCGGTTAATTCAAGAGCATTGTCTTCTACGGCGATTGTAAAAGGTAGTTCAACGGAATCCTCTAAAGTGTCTGCAATAGCTTGAGCCGCTTCGTTAGCCGTCATACCTTTTAACAAAGAAAAAGGATAAGCGGTTTTCTCAAAAGAGTTAAGATTAACTCCTCGAGAGTCCTCTGCGGGGTTATTATGAGAAACCGTTGCAACTTTACCGGCAACATCAGCCGCCGCCTCAAAAATTAAATCATTTAAAACAAAGTAGCCGTTTAAACTTTTTGCAATTCCGTTTTCAGACGTTACGGTCAATGTTTTAACCTCTGCCGCAGATGTTTCAGGGGCGGGAACTGCCATAAAGTAAGTGTCAACCTTTGAACCGTTGCCCGCTTTTGGGAACAATTTACGAGCGGAACGGTGTAAAGGCGAGCCATAGCCGAACATTGTTCCTATATCGTCAGCGTTACCGGAAGCGAGAAAAAGTTTATTTGTTTCTACTGTTTTCCCGCTTTGTGCTTGCCCGATACAAACAATAAGCTCGGGGCGTAAATTCGCCGCATTTTGTTGATTTTTTTGTTTAACGCTTACGCTTGTTGCTGATGCAATAGCTGAAACGTCAAGAGCTTTCGTAATTGTCATTTTTATTTCTCCTTTTTTATTGGCTTGTCAATATTGTTTTAACAAGCGGACTAATATACTCTTCTTTTATATCGAGGGAGGTGTTGAACTCCTTGACATTGAATGTATTTGTGTAAATTGTCGGTTCGTCTATTTCTACCTCGAAATTAAACATCGCCCCGAAAACACTCTCAACGGAATTAATATCTCGGGGGCTTAAAACCCTTTTCCATTCTTTAAGACCAAAAGACTTAACGAGTCCGCCTGTCGCCTTATAGATGTTTGTTTCTTCCGAACAAAGGATTTTATATAATTGAGCCGTTAAGTATTGGAGTCTATCCTCGGCGTTTTCGTCGGCGGTTACGATTATTTGCTCGTCGATTTCTTCGCTTTCGTCGATTTCGGCAATACCTCCGGCGTAATATTCGACTTGTAAATTACCTACGAGCCTATTGGCGTAAATATCTTGTAAACTTTGAGGGAATGTTGCCTCGTTAAAATAGATATAAACGCAAGGAAGCTCGTAAACATTCGGGACTCTTAATCTTTTAGGGAAAATTGTAAAACCGATATTTTGTTCAATCCAATTTTCCTCGGCTTGCGATTTTTGAGCGAGTTGTATTTGATTATCTCTTTCGTTTGCAATATGTTGACAAATTGCATCACGAACAAGAGTAAAATTCATTGGTGTAATTATAGATTTAAGCATTTTAATCCTTTTTAAATTTTAAAAGGGGTTTATTATATACCCCCGTTAATAATTCTTTTTCCTTTGCCCGTTGTTGTTTGCCCCGAGCATTTAATTAAAAACATACCGAGCGACCTGTCGGTTGCAACCTCTTCGATATAAAAAGGAATAACGGCATTATTCATTTGAGGCAAGGTAACATCTAAAACCCAACCTTTAACGGGTATTTGCTCGGTTTCAGCTTGTACATCGTCAAAATTTATCGTTAATTCAAACGAATCAGCGTAACAACCATAACCCGACTCGTCGATTGTAAGTCCTACAAAATTTGTAATCGCCGGAACTTTAAACCCCGCATGCGACGGAAAAGGTTTTAACCAACAATCAACCGCCGTTTTATTTGTTGAAAAAATAGTTTTTTTATGAATTTTTAATAAGTTATGAATTGACATTTTTACTCCTTAATCAATAAAACCAAGAGGGCGAAAATACGCCCTCTTGTTATTTGTTATATTGAGAATTAGAGAGAGAAAGCATTATACTACATTTTTGAAAGTAACAAGTTCATCAACTCCAACCGGAACGCAAACAACTCTTGATTTAACGCCGACCTCTGTTACAACTGAACCGCCGTTTACTTTATCGTAAGCATAAGCAACTTGTTCTTTTTCTACTAATTGTAATTTTGCTCCGCCTAACATACCTTTTGAGTTTACGTCATTTAAAGCACCATAATAGCGTTTAAAGTTCGGTTTTAAAGGTACAAGAGCAATCGCACCGTCCGGAATATAAGGAACGGAAGTTCCCTCGCCCGCAAAATTGAAGCCCTCCGGAATTTCGTATTTTTCATTACAAGACCAAACATCAACTATATCAGTTCCACAAGTTAAACGACCGTGGAAAAGTCCGCCGATTGTTTTTTCTTCCGGAATATTGATGTCGCTTCTTTTAATACCGTTATTCCAATTTGAAGAACCTTTTACGTTAGCATTACCCAATAAAGCGGTTAAAGCCTTGTCGGAACAAATTAACATAAAGGAATGAATTTGAGTTTTGCCGTCAGTTCTAATCAAATCGCAAGCGTTTGAAATTTGAGTAAGAGGGTTATTTGAGTCAACATCCCATTTTTTATTAGTACAATCAATGTCGTGAGTTGCTTTTTTATTGAACTCAATCTTTGAACCGTCAGCAAGTGTGATTTCGCCTTGAAAAATTGCATCTGCCGCTTGCTTACTTTCTGAACGTCTAATCATATCAGCCGCAACCTCTTGATTATCGTTGACTAAATTAGCAATATTAGCCATTGTTTGAGTTGTTTCGCTTTCGCCTAATTGGCATTTAAACATATCAACTTCGCCCAAAGTTGTATATTCGTTATACTCCGGAATAACAATATCTTTTGAATCGTGTTGAGATAGTTCAAATCTACGACCGCCTGTTCCTGTTTTTACATCAACGGCGTAAACCGCTTTTACTGCTCTTCCTTGAATTTGAACTTTAATAGTTTTTAATTGTTTTTTCTCGAACAAATTAGCAAGGAATCCGCTCGGTTTTTGTCTTTTATCAAAACCGATTTCAATAGCTTTTTTTAATGCGTTTGTCATTTTTATTTCTCCTTATATTTTCTACTTTTTTACAAACAATAACGTCAACGGGAACGATTTACGAGTTAAATACTTATTGTAGGCTTGTTCTTGCTCCCATTTCTTGAACAACCTCTAATTTAAAGCCGTTAGCTTTTAGGGCATCAAGTACGGTAACATTAGAAGCATCGTCAGCGTTAGCAAATATCAATTTAGCCTTATTAACAACGCCACCGTCAAAAACTCTTACCATATCAATAGAAGTAGCCTCGTTTGTTTCATTTGTTACATCTTGAGCCAATATGTAAATAGGCTCGCTTCCTGTGTTTTCAGAATTAAAAGCAACAAGTTCGCCTGTTGCTTTTCTGCCTAAAACTGTTCCTTTTGCAAGTGTTTCGTTTGCCGCAAGAGCAACCTCAACGTCAGCATAAACACCCTCTAAAAAGATTTTTGAATTGTCAATTAGTGTCATTTTATTTTCTCCTTAATTTTTGTAATACCTTGTTAAAAAGAGGGTTTTTAAAAAACCCTCTTTGATTCGTTAAATTAATCGTTAATACCCATTAAAGCAACGATGTCGTCAATTTCTTTTTGCTCTTTTTCGGCTTTAATTTTAGCTTGAGCCGCTTCGTCTTGTTTGCCGTCTTGAGCTTCTGATTCCGGAGCGTGTGCCTCTTCTTTTGGGTTTGTTTGAGGAGGATTTTCGCCCTCCATGCCTTTAATATTGTCGCTTTTTACTTTTGCCATTAAAATAGCGGCTTGAAAAGTATTGTCGCTAACATTTTTACCGTTTTTAATTGCATCGATTGTTGCTTCTTTATCAACATCGATAAATGCCATTAAAGCCGATACTCTTTCTTGTTCTGCTTTTACACCCTCGCTAATAATTTCGGCGTAAAGTTTAGGTTCTTGAGTTTGTAATTCTGATAAATTCATTTTGTTTTCTCCTTTATATTGTGTCCCTTGTTCTTGTTTTTTGTTTGTTGAGGGTTTATCCTCAATTTTTGCCGAATAATTTGCATTATCACAAATTAAAGCGGCGATTTTAGAAGTTTCGTCCTCGGCGTTTTTTAAAGCTCTTATTTGCTCTTTAACCGTAGCCATTCTCTCACGGCAAGCGGCAATTTTAAGCTCTTTTTCGCTTTCGTCGTTTTCTTCTTGCGAGTTTTCCCCGAGAACTTTGCCCAATTTTTTAAGGTCGTTTGAACCAATAAACCAAGTTTCCTCGTCCATAATTGCACGGATTTCATCTTCGGCAAACAACCCACGCTCAACAAAGGCTTTAGCGTAAAGTTTAGACATAGCCTCTAAAACTTTTCCCTCTTTTTGCATAGCCCTGTAATCGCCAACCGCAAAACTCCAAGGGTTATGCAATACGACAATCGAGTTCGGTTCAAACTCAACCGGACCGTCGCCGGCTAACATAATGTAAGCCGCCATACTTGAGCAATCGCCAACAACGTGCATGCGGCATTTACCCTTGTTATAGTTTTTTATTGCGTTATAAATTGAGATTCCGTGAAAAACCGAACCCCCCGGCGAATCGATTTCAAACTCAATATCGCCCGATAATCTCGAAATACGGTCGGCAAAATCCGGACCGTACAACTCGCCGACTCCGATTGTACCTTTAATTTTTATTGCCATTAATCCCCCTTACCTCAACGAATAGCCGCACCCTGTGCATTTTCCGTCGATAACTTTTGAGCGACAAATATGGCAAATATAAGCCTTTTGAGTATTTGCGGGAGCTTTTGCCTCATCGGCTTTTGTTTCCTCTGCCGGAGTTTCTTCGGCTTTTGCTTCGTCGCCGTTTTCATTTTTTGCTACGGTTGCGGCGATTTTATCTTTTAAAGTGTCAACCGTCCAACCCATACAAAAATTGATGTTAATTCCTTTTTCTTTTGCCTCGTTTAAGAGTTGTTCTCTTTGTTCTTGAGGCAAGTCTTTCACTTTTAACGCTGTCATTTTGTTTTCTCCTTGTAACTTGTAGTATCCTTTTCGGTGTCCTCGTCGTCGTGATTTCCGCCATTATCGGGGGCGAATATTGTTTCAAAATTCAACCCCGAAGCTCTTATTTTTTCCTCTTCAATTTTTCGGCGTTCAATTAAAGAGTCAAAATCCGTAGTTATCCCCAAAGTTTCAAGAGCTTGCTCGTATGTACTCAAACCGCCTTTAAGTTTTGCACAAACGGCATTAACCTCTTTAACCTCGTCAATATGAGGAATTTTAAGCCCTACAAACTTCG
>JAZNHF010000040.1:0-23352 GCA_045576835.1 Clostridia bacterium | reverse complement strand
AAAAATAAGAAGTGGCTCAAACGCAGTGTTTGAGCCACTTTGTATGGCAGGGGCAGTAGGACTTGAACCCACGGCACTCGGTTTTGGAGACCGATGCTCTACCAACTGAGCTATACCCCTAAACAGCAAATATTAAGTTTTTTCAAGTTACCATACGAACATAGGGACACGGTTTTGGAGACCGATGCTCTACCAACTGAGCTATACCCCTTTATTTTTACAACTTTGACAGTATATCACATTAGCAGAAATTTGTCAAGCTTTTTAAATTTCAGTTTTTTCTTGACAATTATTACATTATATGTTATCTTATAAAAAATGAATATCGCAGGGGAGCTTGTAAACAGGCTGAGAGGAAATTTTGAATTTCGACCCTTGAACCTGATGTGGATAATGCCATCGTAGGAAGTGTAATTTTGTGCATATCTGCGTCTTGCGGGTATGTTTTTTATTTTTAGACATCCCTGCTTTGATGCGGTTTGCCGATTTGCACCCGAATATCAGTCTTATTCATTTAATCTATTTTATTAAAAGGGGTGCTTTTTTATGAAAAAAACACAAAAACTCACGGAAGTGGCTATTGCCGTTGCACTTGCAGTGGTATGTAGCTTTATTAAGGTATTGGAAATGCCTCAAGGCGGTTCGGTCGCACTTACTATGATACCGATTTTTATTGTCGCGTATCGTCTTGGTGCCCTATGGGGTATAACAGCGGGAGCAGTATACGGTCTTATTTCGATGGTTCTTGCGGGAACAATCTATCACCCGTTATCAATATTGCTTGACTATGTTCTTGCGTTCGGGCTTCTGGGACTTTCAGGCCTGTTCAAAAAAACTCTCCCTGGCATAATTATCGGGACCTGCGTCGGAACTGCAGGCAGATTTTTAAGTTCCCTGATAAGCGGTGCGGTGCTTTTTGCATCGTACGCACCCGAGGGTCAAAATCCCTGGGTATATTCGCTTGTTTATCAGGCTACATATCTGATACCAGAGCTTTTAATCTCTCTCATTGTTCTGATTTTACTTTTTACAAAAGCAAAAAAATTATTTCAAGGCAAATAAAAACAACCCGACCCGACCGCAGTCAGATATTGCGGTCGGGTCGAATTCTTATTACATTGAACAGCATGATATATTGTGTGCGACCCTTCTTGCCATCTTTTTTGCCCGTTTCATTGAACGACGGTCAAGCATTGCCACTGCCATACCTATAACCGCACCCGCAAAAAGTCCCGTTGAAAATTTTACCATTTCTGTTGCCTCCATATTATTTTTTATTTTCATACATAGTATTTGTAAATGAACTATAAAAATTCAGTATTTTTACTAACAATAATTTACATAAAATCATTAAAAAAAACTTGACTGAAACCAAAATTTGTTGTATCATCTAATATAATAGTCTTTTTATATCCAAATGTTAGGATATATTGTGTTTTGGTATACAAACGGATTGTATTTATGCAACGAAATCATAATAAAAGGGGAGTTTAAAATGGCAAAAGTAATTCCGTTTTGCGGAACTCGATACAACACAGAAAAATTTGAAAATCTTGATGTTGTTACCGCACCGCCTTACGATATAATTTCCAAGGAAGAGCAGGATGAAATATACAATAAGAGCGAACACAACATAATCCGTGTTGACTTCGGCAAGGAGCTGTCTGGCGACACAGAGACAGAAAACCGCTATACAAGAAGCGGTGCTCTTCTCAAAAAATGGATTGATGAAGAAATACTTATTCGCGAGGACGCTCCTGCGTTTTACATTTACGAGCAAATCTTTACACTTGGCGACGACAAGTCTTCGCACTCTCTCAAGGGTATTTTGTCACTTGTTGAGCTTAAGGAATTTTCCGAAAAGGTCGTTCTTCCCCACGAGGAAACCATCTCGAAGGCAAAGGCTGACAGACTTAACCTGATGAGGGCAACGGGGGCAAATACAAGCCCGATATACTCGCTCTATCTTGACGACGAGGAGACCATTTCAAACCTGATTGAAGAGGCAAGCGATGACGCCCCCGACATTTCCTTTGTATCGGGCGACGGAATCCGCCAGAATATATGGATTGTAACAGACGAGGCAACAACTTCAAGGATAACCACTCTGTTTGAGAACAAACAGCTCTTTATTGCAGACGGTCATCACAGATACGAAACCGCTCTCAACTATCGCAACGAGAGACACGCTCAGGACGGTACGCCGATTGGCAGTGCGGATTATGACTATATTCTGATGATGCTTGTTTCAATGTCAAACAGCGGTTTGTTTGTATTTCCTACCCACCGCCTTGTAAAGGATATCAAAGGCTTTGATGAGACCCTGCTTATAAGCTGTCTTACCGAGGAATTTTCCGCTGCGAAAATATATTTTACCGAGGGCGACTATGCAAATATTATAACAGACAGACTTGTAAATACGGTTGAAGAAAAGCTTTTTGCATTATATACGGGCGGGAACTATTATTATCTGCTAAAATTAAAGGATACGGCTTCTGCCGATGCGGTTACGGTCGGCAAGTCCAAGGCTTACCGCCATCTTGATGTAAACATTCTACACAAGCTTATCCTTGAAAAATTTCTCGGCATTGATGAGGAAAATATGAAGAGCCAGAAAAACCTTGTTTATATGAGAGAGGCATCTGATGCTGTATATGCCGTAAAATCAGGCGATTACCAATGTGCTTTTCTTATCAATCCCACCAAGGTTTCCGAAATACGCGAGATAGCTTCTGCAAACGAGAAAATGCCGCAAAAGTCGACATATTTCTGGCCCAAGCTTGTTACGGGCCTTGTAATAAACAAATTTCAAGACTGATTGTGTGTCTCTGCACACAAGGTATGAAAGGACATGATTTTGAATGAAAGTTGCAATAATGGGTTTTGGGGTTGTCGGCAGCGGTGTCGGTGAAATTATATCAACCTCGCCCGATTCTCTCAAAAAAAGATGCGGAGAAGAGGTTGAGATTGTTAAAATTCTTGATTTGAGAGACTTTCCCGATAGTAAATTTAATTGCTTTACAAAGGATTTTAACGACATCTTAAACGACGACGAAATCGGTGTTGTTGTAGAGGTTATGGGCGGCACAAAGCCTGCCTATGAATTTACAAAACAACTCTTGCTTTCGGGCAAGCATGTTGTTACCTCAAATAAGGAGCTTGTTGCCAAGCACGGAACCGAGCTTTTGCAAATCGCAAAGGATATGAATGTAAACTACCTCTTTGAGGCAAGCGTTGGCGGCGGTATTCCCATCATCAGACCGCTTTATTCAAGCCTTATCTCAAACGAGCTTACCGATGTTATCGGAATTTTGAACGGTACTACAAACTATATCCTGACACAAATGATAAAAGAGGGTGCGAGCTTTGAGCAAGCTCTCGCGGGGGCACAAAAAAACGGTTACGCCGAAAAAGACCCTACCGCAGATGTAGAGGGGTTTGATACCTGCAGAAAGATTGCAATTCTCGCTTCGCTTGCTTTTGGCAAATATGTCAACAGCGAGGATATAGAGACAGAGGGCATTACCAAAATTACGCTTGAGGATGTTGCCTATGCAAACGAATTCGGCGGGGCAATCAAGCTTGTCGGTATGGCAAACCGTGCAGAAGACGGAGTATATGCAAGGGTTTGTCCCGTTATCCTTAAAAAAGAGCATCCGCTTGCAGGAATTGACGATGTCTTTAACGGAATTCTGATTAAGGGCGAGGCTCTCGGCGATGTAATGTTCTATGGCAGAGGTGCAGGCTCTCTTCCAACAGCAAGTGCGGTTGTTTCCGATGTAATTGATATAGTCAAGCACAAGAACAAGCACATTATTCTCGGCTGGACAGACGGCGAGGACGGATACCTCAAGAACGGCAAAGAGCAGAGCTTCAGGTTCTATGTTCGCATCACAGGCTCTTCTGATTCGGCACGGTTTTTCAGAGAGGGCTTTAATGTAATTACACTTGACGGGGAGGGCTTTGAAAATGAGTTTGCAATCTTTACCTCCGAGATGACGGGTGCAGAATTTGACGAATTCAAGAAAACAGAGCTTTCTGCATATAATATTTCAGGCAGTATAAGGTTGGTGACAGATTGATGCTGAAAATCAAAGTTCCCGCAACCAGTGCAAATATTGGTTCAGGCTTTGACAGTCTCGGTCTTGCACTTAATCTTTACAACTATGTCTGGGCAGAGGAAACAGACAGCGGACTTACTATTGAAATAAAAGACCGCTCATCTAACTTTCTGCCGACCAACGAGAAAAATCTTGTCTATCGGTCTATGAAAGCCGTGTTTGACGAGGTTGGCTACAAACCAAAGGGATTGCATTTAATTCTCGAAAACAACATTATGATTACGAGAGGTCTCGGCAGCAGCAGTGCGGGAATAGTCGGCGGTCTGATTGCCGCCAACGAGCTGATTGGTGCAGGCTTATCAAAGGAAAAGCTTGTTTGTATGGCAACACAGATTGAGGGGCATCCCGATAATGTTGCCCCCGCAATCCTTGGCGGTCTTACCGTCAATGTAAGCCACAAGGGCGATGTTAAATATGTCAAAACTGATGTTCCCGAGGATTTGAGGTTTGCTGCCTTTGTTCCCGACTTTTTTCTTCAGACAAAGAGGTCGAGAGAGGTTTTACCGAAATATGTCTCGCTTCGCGATGCCGTCTATAATACGGGACGCTCTGCATTGCTTATCACAAGCATAATGACGGGTAAGTATGAAAATATCCGTACTGCAGTCGGCGACCGACTTCAGCAAAGGTATAGAAAAAAACTTATTCCGCATATAGATGACCTATTCACAAAAGCGTATAACGAGGGTGCTCTCGGCGTTTATATAAGCGGGGCAGGTCCTACTGTTATTGCAATAACAGAGCGGAAAAATGCTATGTTTGAAAAAAGCTTTGAAAATTATTTTACGGGCAAAATGGGCGCCTGGCATCTGCATATGCTCGATGCAGACAATGTCGGTGCCGTAATATGTAAATAATGGGCTTTGCCTATTACAAATATGGAGGGATAGAAATTGGCACTTATAGTACAAAAGTTTGGCGGAAGCTCGGTTGCAGACGCCGAAAAGGTCAATAATGTTGCAAATCGGGTTGTAGAAACTGCACGAGGCGGAAATCATGTTGTAGTTGTTGTTTCTGCACAGGGCGACACGACAGACGACCTTATTGAAAAGGCAGTTGAAATTAACCCAAATGGTTCAAAAAGAGAAATGGATATGCTTCTTGCAAGCGGGGAGCAAATCTCTGTTGCACTTCTTGCAATGGCGATAGAGAAGCTTCATCATCCCGTTATTTCGCTTACAGGCTGGCAGGCAGGCTTTCAGACAAACGCCACCTCGGGCAACGCAAGAATTGACCGCATTAACACCGAAAGACTGAAGGCAGAGCTTGACAGAAATAACATTGTAATTGTTGCAGGCTTTCAGGGTATTAACAAATACGACGATATTACCACCCTCGGCAGAGGCGGAAGCGATACATCGGCAGTTGCGATTGCGGCGGCTCTTAACGCAGATAAATGCGAGATATACACAGATGTTGACGGTATTTATACTGCCGACCCCAGAATTGTACCCGACGCAAAGAAGTTAAGCGAAATCACATATGACGAAATGCTTGAGCTTGCGAGCCTCGGTGCAAATGTATTGCACAATCGCTCTGTTGAGATGTCAAAAAAATATAATGTAAAGCTTGAGGTAAAATCAAGCTTTCAGAAAATTGATGGAACTGTTGTTAAGGAGGTAACTAATATGGAAAAAATGTTAATAAGAGGAGTAACCCGCGATAATGATGTTGCAAGAATCGCTGTAATAGGCGTAGAGGATACTCCCGGAATTGCTTTTAAGATATTCTCTGCTCTTGCTAAAGAAGGTATAAATGTTGATATGATTCTTCAATCTATCGGCAGGGAAGGGTCTAAAGATATTGCCTTTACGGTAACAAAAGCAAATATGGAAAAAACTCTTGCCGTAATCGAAGAGCTTAAAGACTCTCTCTCATACAGCGAAGTAAATTGCCGCGACAACTTGAGCAAGGTTTCTATTGTTGGTGCAGGTATGGTTTCCAACCCCGGAGTTGCCGCAAAAATGTTTGAGGCTCTCTTTGCTGCAGACATTAACATTCATATGATTGCAACCTCTGAAATCAAGGTTTCTGTTCTTATCAATGTTGCAAATGCAGAGCACGCCGTTCAGGTTATCCACGACAAGTTCAATGTATAAAAACTTACTTTTTAGCCGTTCGCAGCTGCGAACGGGTATTTTTTTTGCAAGGTTTTTAACTTTTTTAATAAGAATATTGCAATTCTCACCATTATGTGTTATACTAACCTTGTGAAAAAATATATTGATTGTGTTGAGGAGGCTTTTTATGGATTATTTTTTTAATAGCTGTGATTTAGCAATCCAGAATGCGATAGTACATAAGCAATATGGTGTTCATTATTCCCAAAGTTCAAACTCCAATACCAATATGCACATTCATGATTCTTGTGAAATAAACTTTTCCATATCAGGTGGCGGAAGCTTTCTGATTGACGACAAGATTTACGAGGTAAATCAGGGCGAAGTGTTTATTATCAATCAATATGAACCACATAAAATCACAATCTCAAAATCCCCTGATATCGAACGGTTTGTGCTTGAAATCTGCCCCGAGTTTATTCTTCAATGCTCCTCTGTTGACACCGACCTCACGAGATGCTTTTATTCACGAGGAACAGACATATCTCATAAAATCTCACTTACTGACGAACAGGTATGTGAGCTTCGCGGACTTTTTACCCAGATAAAAGAGAATAAGGGTTACGCAACCGATATGTTGAATTATGCCGCATTTATTAACATTCTTGTTTTTGTAAACAAGCTGTTTGCTCTGCAGAATATGCAAGACCACACAAACGACCAGGATGTTTTGAGAAATGAGATTGTTCAGAAAATTATTGAATTTATAAATGCGAACTATTATAAAAGCGACAGCACACTGTCACTTGAGTCTCTGTCAAAGCATTCGTTTGTTTCTCCGAATCAGTTATCAAGACTCTTTAAGAAATATACGGGGACAACCCTTTCAAAGTATATTCTCTCAAAAAGGCTGTCCGAGGCAAAAAAGCTCCTTGCCCGCGGAGAGAGTGTTACCTCAACCGCTCAAGCCTGCGGGTTTGGCGATTATGCAAACTTCATCCGTGTGTTTAAAAGAAATGTCGGTATTTCACCAGGAAAATATGCAGACAAAAAGGATTTCCAGCTTGGCTGATAAATTGGTGGTTTTTGCAATATTTATGTTGTAATTTGCAAGGTTTTTATTGTTTACCCATGTTATAATTACCATACGATTATAAACTTGGAGGTTTTATAATGGATTTACAAAAAGCATATGAAATTTGTCTCAAGAAATTTGAGCAACACGAGAAAAATTATAAAATAGGGAGCTATGAAGGTGCTTCTCTGCAAAGCGGTGAATATTACAAGGACGGAATTTTCAGAGACTTTTATGATTTCGAGCAATGGCTTGCATCGTTTTTTACGGGTCTTGCTCCGCTTTATTACAGAACCGAAAAAGATAACAAATATCTTGTATGGGCAAACCAATTTGCCGACTCATACCGAGAAAAGCTTTTTGAGCATTCGCTCGATACAATGCACGACATTGGTTTTCTTTATCAACCATACAGCGTTGCTATGTACCAGCTTACAGGGGATATGGGGCACAGAGAAACTGCCCTTAAGGCTGCAGACGAGCTTTTAAAACGCTTCTGCCTCAACGGCAGCTACATAGATGCCTGGCGTAGGATGGACGATGATGAGTCCGACGGCAGAGCAATCGTGGATTGTATGATGAATATTCATCTTCTTTTCTGGGCATGGAAGGAAACGGGTCACACCGCATACCGCGATGTTGCAAAGGCACACGCAGATACAACACTTAAATATTTTATAAGAGACGATTACAGCGTTGCCCACTCCTTCCTGTTTGACAGAAAGAGCGGTAAAATTATTGAGGAATCCAACACCTGCGGCTATGGCAACGGAAGTCATTGGGGCAGAGGCTCTGCCTGGGCAATGTACGGCTTTGCTATGACTGCAAAAAGCCTTAACGATAAAACCTATTATGATGTTGCAACAAAAATTGCAGAAAAATATATTGAGGAGCTTGTTCCTGTCTGGGATTTCAGACTTCCCAAGGATAAACCCGCTTGTATGTACTACAACTGCAAGGTAAACTGGGATGAAACCGACCCGAAAAATATGGAATATGCAGTTGATACTTCTGCGGCAGCAGTTGCCGCTTGTGCTATGATTGAGCTTGACGAGTTTATTCAAAACAAAAAGCTTCGTGACTTTGCAGAAAAGTCTGTTATGGCTCTCTGTGACGAAAAGTATTTCCATACAGACGAAAACATCTCGGGAATTCTTAAAAGGCAGAATGGTCAGATGAACACATATTGCTTCGGCGACTATTATTTCGCAGAGGCTCTGCAGAGACTGTTAAATCCTGACATTCAAACCTGCTGGCACTAATATAAGATGAGGGGATACGAAAATGAAAATACTCGATATAAACTCAATCTTAAACAATATTAAAAATACGGTCGACTCGCACAAGCTTTCTACGGGTGATTATTCCCGCTGGCTTTGGGCAGATCCGACCGGCAACACAGAGCGTAATTTAGGCTCTAACGCTTACGGCTGTGCAGATGCAGCAAATATTTTGTATACCTTAAACTGCTTCCCGAGAGATGCCGAAGAACGCAAGCTTTGGGTTTCCGCCCTTCAGGCACACCAGAGTGCAAGTACAGGGATGTTTGAAGAGGGCTCGCACCTCTCTACCCACACTACCGCACATTGTACTGCCGCACTTGAGCTTTTTGATACAATGCCTCTTTTTCCGTTTTATGAGCTTGAAAAGTATCAGGACTTTCACGAAATGGAAAAGCTTTTAGAGAGCCTTCAGTGGGACACCGCAAGAGGTCCCGGGCATATTGCACCTGCAATATACAGTAGCTTTGTTATAACGGGTGCGGTCGGTCCCGATTGGGTTGACTCATATTTTGACTGGCTCAACAAAAACTGCGACCCCGAGATTGGTCTTTGGCGTAGAGGCACATATCCTATAGACAACGACTCTAACATTTGTCAACATATGGGCGACGGCTTTCACTTCCTTTTCACCTATGAAAACTCAAAGCAAGCCTATCCCGCACCCGATAAATTGATTGACACTTGTCTTGATATGTGCACCAAGCACGAGGGCTATCCGAACTTTGGCAGACAGTTCCACTTTATTGAGGTAGATTGGGTGTTCTGTCTCAATCGTTCGTCAAGGCAAACAAAACACCGCTTTGACGAGGTTAAGTCGGCTCTTTATGACTATGCAGAGTGCTTTATCTCCTGGCTGAATACCGTCGATTGGAAAAACGACGACGGAGCAAACGATTTACATATGCTCTTTGGCACGCTTTGTTGCCTGACCGAGCTTCAGCTTGCACTTCCGGGTCTCATAAAATCGGATATTCCGCTGCGAATGACTCTTGACCGCAGACCTTTTATTTAAGACTATAAAATGCCGCAACATTTTAGTTGCGGCATTCAGACCAATGACAAACTCGTTCTACCACAAGCGGGTAATAAAAATAAACATTATATGGCTTAGTGATTTTGATGCACTGATGTTAAAACGGCGGGGTTCCCATCGAGGAAGCACCCGCCGTTGCTTGTTTTTTGCAAAATCGTTCTCTACCGTACCTTTGTACGCCGACGAAAACGATTTTACAAAATATAACTTCGTTTCTCATCGTCTGCTCAACTTAATGACTTTGTCATTAAGTTGAATGCCGCAACATTTTAGTTGCGGCATTTGTTTTTATCCGTTTTTCAAATCGTGGACATCCCGCTCAAGTCTCTCGTCGTTTTCGACATACTCAAGCACCGACTCCATACTGTCACTGAAAAAGCATAGGCTTCTGCAATCGTTCCTTATAAACTGATGTTTCATCGCCTCTTCAAGCATATCCCACATTTTGTTGTAATAGCCGTTTATGTTATAAAGAGCAATCGGTTTTGTATGTCTGCCAAGCTGCTTTAGCGTAAGAACCTGAAAAAATTCCTCAAAGGTGCCCATTCCGCCCGGAAGAATTATAAACGCATCGGCTAAATTCTCCATTGTGGCTTTTCTCTCTGCCATAGTTTCGGTATATGTAAGCTTTGTGCATTCCTTATAAATTACCTCAATATCCTTTTCGCGGAAGAATGTTGGAATTACACCGTAGATTTCTCCGCCCATCTTATGCACGCCTCTTGCAACTGCACCCATAAGTCCGTGTGCCCCTGCACCAAACACAAGATTATGTCCTCTTTTTGCAAGCTCTTCGCCAAGCTGTTCGCCCGCCAATACATATATATCGTCAATTCTGTTGCTCGCAGCACCAAATACACATATATTCATATATTTCATCTCCTTTAAATGTTTGCTGTTAATATATAGTATGCCATAAATTTTAAAAAACGACAATAGTTATGATAATAATTTTACAAATTATTTACCTTTCTCGTTTCGAGCGGCAACAAACAAAACGGATGCGTGAATTCACGCATCCGTTTATCACTGCCTTATGGGGTGTTTTCAGGGGTTATCCCTTGCCCTCTTTTAGCCCGGAGGCCACCCGAGGTTTCTGCCTGCCAGCAGGTGAAAATGCAGATGTCCCACCGTTTGTCCGCCGTCTTTCCCGCAGTTATTGACTATTCGCCATCCGTTTTCTGCAAAGCCTTTTTCCTTTGCAATTCTTGATGCAACTGCAAAAATGTGACCGACAACTGCCGAGTTTTCGTCTGTCAACTCGTTTGCAGAGGAAATATGCTCTTTAGGTACAATTATAATATGTGTCGGAGCCTGCGGGTCAATATCTAAAAACGCGTAAGTTTCAGCATCCTCATAAACCTTAGTCGATGGTATCTCCCCCGCAATTATTTTACAAAAAAGACAATCCAGCATATCTTCACACCCTTTTTATTATTTAATCATACCCATTATAATTTCATCAATCCTTGCCAAGGCATCGTCAACCTTCATTGCATCTGTTCCCCCGCCTTGAGCCATATCGGGCTTTCCTCCGCCCTTGCCTCCGCAGATAGCAGTTACTTCACGGATAATGTTTCCGCAATGCACACCCATCTCTACTGCCTCGGGCATCGCCATTGCAATAAAGGTAATCTTTCCGCCCTCATTTGATGCAAGCACAACCACGCCTGACTCCATCTGGGTTTTTGCGTTATCCGCAAGAGCCTTAAGCTCATTTGCCCCCACAGAGTCAAGTTGGGCTGTAAGAACATTTACTTTTCCTAAATGTCTCACGCCTGCCATTATATTTTTTGTGCGAAGAGCTGCCATCTTTCCGCTAAATTGCTCAATCTTTCTTTCAAGCTCTTTGTTTTCGTTGACAACAGCCTCTGCCTTTATGTCGATTTCAGATGCGGTTTTAAGCTTGAACGCCGCCGCAGTTCTGTTAATCAATGCCTGCTTTTCGTCAAGGAGCTTCAAAACGCCCTTGCCTGTAACAGCCTCTATTCTGCGGACACCTCCTGCGACACCGCTCTCGCTGACTATTTTAAACAATCCGAGAGCACCCGTCGAGCTCGCATGAGTTCCCCCGCAAAGCTCAAGACTGTAATCTCCCATTTTTACAACTCTTACAACATCGCCGTATTTTTCGCTGAACAGTGCCGTAGCACCCATTTTTCTTGCCTCACTGAGAGATTTTTCACTACACTCGATTTCAAGATTTGCAAAAATCATCTCGTTTACTTCGTTTTCTACCGCAGTAAGCTCTTGCTCGGTCATTGCTGCAAAATGAGAAAAATCAAATCTCATTCTGTCCTCGTCAACATACGAGCCTGCCTGTGCAACATGGTTACCGAGAACGCTCTTAAGTGCCGCCTGAAGAAGATGTGCCGAGGAATGGTTTCTTCTTATTGCAAGTCTGCGGGTGTTGTCTATCCTGCACTCTGCCATATCACCCTCTGAAAGAGTTCCCTTTTCAACTTTACATATATGCAGAAATTTTCCGTTTCTCTTCTTTGTATCAAGAACAGCCACAGAAGCGTTTGCAGTTTTAATTGTTCCCGTATCGCCTACCTGACCGCCGCTTTCACCGTAAAATACGGTTTTATCAAGAACAATCGTTACCTCATCGCCCTCGCTTGCAATCTTGCATCTTTCACTGTCCTTGCCTATGCCGAGAATTCGTGCAGAATTTTCTGTATTGGTATAACCCTCAAACTCGGTTGCACTCTCTATGGTTGCAAAGATATCCTCTTTCCAGGCCTCGCCATCCATATTGCCTCGTGCGGCTCTTGCACGCTCTCTCTGTTCGTTCATAAGAGCCTCAAACTCTTCTGTGTTTACACTAAAGCCGTCCTCTGCAAGAATTTCGCGTGTCAGGTCAATCGGAAAGCCGTAGGTATCATAAAGCTTAAACGCCTGCTCGCCCGAGAGCTCTGTCTTTTTATCTGCCTTTAAGCCGTCTGTATAATCGCCGAGAATTGCAATACCTTGGTCGATTGTCTCTTCAAAGCGTTGCTCCTCTGTCTTGATAACCTTTTCGATATATTCAAAGTTGGTCTTAAGCTCGGGATAAGCATTTCCCGATTCCTCTGCAACAACCTCTGCGAGCTTATACAAAAATGCGGATTTAAGCCCGAGAAGTCTCCCATGTCTTGCTGCACGGCGGAGAAGTCTGCGGAGAACATAGCCTCTGCCCTCGTTAGATGGTAAAATTCCGTCTGATACCATAAACACAGTGCTTCTTATATGGTCGGTAATTACACGCAAGGATATATCTGTCTGCTTGTCCGCCCCATAGGTAACGCCAACCATTTCTGCGGCTGTGTCCAGGATTTTGCGGATGGTATCAACCTCAAATATAGAGGTAACACCCTGCATAATACAAGCTATACGCTCAAGTCCCATACCGGTATCAATGTTCGGGTTTGCAAGACGATTGTATACGCCGTTCTCATCCTTATCAAACTGTGTGAACACCAGATTCCAGAACTCAACAAATCTGTCACATTCGCAACCGACTGCACAGTCGGGACTTCCGCAACCGAACTTCTCGCCTCTGTCGAAATATATTTCCGAGCAAGGCCCGCAAGGACCTGTTCCGATTTCCCAAAAATTATCCTCTTTACCAAGATATACTATTCTGTCACGAGCAACGCCAACCTGATCTGTCCAGATTTTAACGGCTTCCTCGTCCTCTTCATAAACGCTGACCCAAAGTCTGTCCTCGGGAATTTCGAGCACCTTGGTGATAAACTCCCACGCCCATGCTGTTGCTTCTTTTTTGAAATAATCACCAAACGAGAAGTTTCCGAGCATCTCAAAGAAGGTGCCGTGTCTTGCAGTAAGACCAACACATTCTATATCAGGGGTTCTGATACATTTCTGACAGGTGGTAACACGCTTTCTCGGCGGAACCTCCTTGCCTGTGAAATATGGCTTTAGCGGAGCCATACCCGCATTTATAAGAAGCAAGCTCGCATCACCCTGCGGCACAAGGGGAAACGAGGGCAACCGTAAATGCCCTTTGCTCTCAAAAAACGAAAGATATCTCTCTCGTATCTCATTTAATCCAAGCTTTTCCATATAGCTCATTGCCTTTCCGTCTGCAAAATTCAAAATCCGCTTCGGTTGCAGACAAACCTCCGCACTGCACTTCCTCTTATTATATCAATTTTAAGCCCTATCGTCAAGACAAATTTGTTGCATTTCCCGTCTTTAGTCTCGTATAATCGGCAGTTTTATGCTAACCTCTGTATACTCGCCCTGTCTTGAGCGTATATCCACCCCAAATGCTTCCCCAAACATCATTGTTACGCGCCTGTGGATATTGCGAAGACCTATATGCCTTCCTCTCATTTCGCTGTCGGTTGCCTCTTTTGAAAATCCCGACCGCACTTTTGCCATTTCCTCGTCGCTCATACCCTTGCCATTGTCATACACCGTTATAAAGACATTGTTTTCCGTCTTTTCTGCTCTTATTTTGAGTATTGCAGACTCGTCACGGTCAAATCGGTCATTGAGACCATGCATAATCGAGTTTTCAATTATCGGTTGGATAAGCATCCCCGGAATCTTCATTTTCTCGGTTTCCTTATCTATATCTATCGTTGTGTCAAGCTGATTTCTGTACCGAAGCTGCATAAGGGAAATATAATCCTCGAGGTTGCTCATCTCTTCTTTTATAGTTGTGAGGTTTGTACCTCTTACAATGGTATTCCGAAGAAACCGTCCCAATATCAGAAGCATCTTGTCAATATTATGCTGCTTGTTCATCATCGCCTCCATCCGAATGGCGGCAATAGTATTATAAAGAAAATGAGGGTTCATCTGGTACTGAAGCATAAGAATATCCGATTCCTTACGCTTGTGCTCCTCATTCCTTACTCTGGCAAGAAGATTTTTTATAGTGCCGAGCATCTTGTTAAACTGTCTGCTTATCAGTCCGAACTCGTCTTTAGAGTGAACGGGAAGAGTAACCTCGAGGTTTTCGTCCTCGACCTTCTTCATTGCCTGAACAATCTCACGCAGGGGCAAAGTTATCCGCCTTACAACAAGATAGTTTATAATACACCAAAGAATAAACAGCATTAAAATACAAAGGATTGTCGCATAGGCTATATATTGATAGTTACTGTCATAACGACTGGCAGGAACGGTTCGTATATATTTATAGCCCGTAGCCTCTGCCGTATCAAACACCACCGCATAATGCGTGTTGTGGAGCATAAGCTCTACTCTTCCGCGGTTTTTGCCGAAAATCTCTTTTGCCTCGTTGACAGTGAGCTTTGAAGTCAAATTCCCGACACGCTCTGCCCCGAGAGAATATATAAGCTCTGTTCCGCCACCCCTGTATACATAGATAAGCTCGTCCGTCTGTTCGTCTTTCGTGTGTTCAGACTCTGTCGCCTCGGTCGGCTCTTTCGGCTCGGCAAAGCCCTCGCTGTCTTCAAAGAGGTCACCCGAGAATACCATATACATACTTGCAAGATATTCCTGGTCCATAAGATAAACATTATCCCGAATTATTGTTCCTGCAACTATCTTTTTTTCGCCCTTTGACGGATTTGCACTCTCGCTTACTCCACGCCAGGAAATCGTCCCTGCATTCCCCGTAATCCGTCCGTAATCCATCATAAATCTCGTGTAGTTCGTCTCCGCAAGAGGCTTTCCGCTTACATAAACCTCGCCACCTTTCGAAAGCAGAAGAATGGTCTCAAGTTCAGGCTCGACCCTGAACATCTTTTGCAGGCTCAGGTCTATTTTCGCAAGCTGATTACTGTCTTGCTCTTCTAAATCCGTCTCACGCAGAAGCCTCTGAAACTCCGCATCGCTAAAGAGTATATCAGCCGTATTTTGCAGATTACTCGTCTTGACAGATATTATACTGTCAAGACGGCTGAGTATGTTATACGATTCCTCGTTGAGCATCTCGTCCGCCTTGTCAGAGGCAGTGTTGTAGCATATTATACCAATGAGAAGCATCGGCAATACACCTATTAAAATTATATAAACAAGCATTTTCCTCTGCAGGGTTTTCATTTCTTCACCGCCCTTTATCTGCCAAGATAAGTCTTTGGCGAGCTTCCCGTTACCTTTTTGAACATTCTGCTGAACTGCTCTGAATTGGTATACCCGACCTCTTTTGCAATTTCGTATATCTTCATATTGGAATTACGCAAAAGCTCAATCGCCGAATTTACACGGGTTCTTTGCAGATACTGCGAAAAACTCTCTTTTTGTACCTTTGCGAAAAGTCGGCTCAAATGGCTTTCGCTGATTTGCAGAGTTTTCGCAACCAGGGAAAGCGTTATCTGCTCTCCGTAATGAGCCTTGATATAGCTCTTTGCTTTTATAACGATTTGCTCACCCGCCATAAGCTGAGATAATTTCTCAAGTGCCTCTGTAAGCCATAGGTTAAGTGACAGCAGACTGTCGCTCTGTCTTGCCTCGCTGTATCCTTGTGAAATCTGCTTTGCTTCCTCTTTTATGTTTTCGGCTTCTGCAAAGGTCACAAGCTCGCTTAAATAAAGATTATATAAATTTTTTACCGCATCCGTCTGTCCGCATCCAATCTCACTTTGCTCAACAACAAGCGTTTTTGAAGCCCTTTCTATTATATCACTGTTCATAGAGTTAAGTGCGTTTTTAAGAGCTAAAACTCTCTCCGATACCGCAAGTGTATGTGTGGCTTTATTCACATCTGCATAGCAGATAAGCTCATTATTGCCCGCAACAAAGCTATAATCACTTGCCTCCTTGGCAGTACGATACATATTTTTCAGCTCCTGAAAGCTGTCCCCGACATCGCTTATTCCGCCTCTGCATTCAAGTGAAAAGCATTGACGCAGGGATGCATATATGTCCCTGAAAAGTCCTCGTGCACAGTCTGTTGCCTCGCTCGGAAAATTCGACATTAAAACCACATACTCATTCGGAAGATTACAAAAAACATAGCACTTTTCCGTCTTGTGGCATACCTCTGTCAGAACATTCAATAATGCATACTTAAACAGCTCGTGCTCGCCGCGCCATTCATTTTCGCCCTTTTCGTAGTATTTACAAAGTGTAAGCACCATAACACGAAGCCCCGCCTCGGTCGGTTCAAGTCCGTAGTTCTTCATTCTGTCTAAAAGACCCGTGTTATTCGGGCTCCACATAAGCTCTTTTAAAAGCTTTTCGCAGATAGCATATTGAGATGAATTTACAAGCTTTTCCAGGTTCTGAAGTCTGATAATCTCCTCAAGCTCCGCCAATTTTAAGTCTTCCCTTCGGCGTTCTTCCTTTATCTCGTCAGCAATAGCTATAAGCTTGCCTAAAATTACCTCGGGCTCAATCTCAAATTTCAGGAAATAATCACTCGCCCCAAGGGTATACGCCTCTTTTACAAGATGAAAGTCGTCAAATCCGCTTACCACGACAAACTTTATATCGGAACGCTCCGCACGGACAGCTGAAATCAGCTCAAGTCCTGACATTATCGGCATTTTCAGGTCGGTTATTATAATGTCGGCTCCTTCCTTTTTTACAAGCTCAAGAGCTTCTTTTCCGTTTCGGGCACAACCCGACAGAACAAACCCGTTACGCTCCCAATCAAGAAGCGAGCGATACGCGGTTCTCATCATCGGTTCATCATCTGCAATCAGCACCTTTATTTTATTTTTCATATCACTCACCCCCGAGAAATATTTTCATTTACTTAAAATGGCACAACGGTGTTTGCCGTTGTGCCATTGATAAAAACCCAATTTGCGGGATTTTTGTACTGTATAATTATTTAACAGCACCAAGGGTAACACCCTTAACAAAGTACTTCTGCAGATACGGATATACCATAACGATAGGCAATACCGTAACAATAACCTGTGCCGACATAAGCGACTCGGGTGTTGACTTAACCTCGTCTGTAATAATCTCACCCGTAATCTGTGCCTGCTGGAGAAGTGCCTGCAAACGCTCTGATTCCTTTACAACCTCCATAAGCTTGTACTGAAGGGTAAAGAGTCTCTTGTCTGTTATGTAAAACATTGTTGTTGACCAATCGTTCCAGCTAGCAACCGCAACCCAAAGTGCAACTGTTGCAAGAACAGGCTTTGAAAGCGGAAGAATTATTCGCCACAAAATCTTAAACTCGGTCGCACCGTCAAGCTGCGCAGCCTCACTCAAGCTGATGGGGATAGACCCCTCAATATATGAACGAAGAATCAGTACATTATAGAAGCTGAATACACCCGGCAGGAAGTAAATCCAGAAGGTGTTCAACATATTAAGGTTTACAAAAAGGATATACGCCGGAATCATACCACCCGAAATAAATGTAGGAATGATTGTGAAGAATATCAGCTTACTCCGTCCCGGAAGGTCTCTGTGGCTGAGTACATACGCAGCCGAAAACTGAACAGCCAGGTGAGTAACTATCGCACAGAGCACACGGACAACAGATACAAGTGCAGCCCAGTAAAGTGATGTGTCTGCAAGCAAAATCTTAAAGTTTTGCAATGTGAATACACGCGGGAATATTGTTATTCCGCCCTTCATTGTGTCGTTACCGTCGTTCAACGCCTTTGCGAGTGTGTGCAGGAACGGAACAAGACAGACAACAATTACACCAATCATTATCAGTGTATTTATTACAGTAAATACTTTATAACCTTTAGTCATTTTCATATTCGTACCCTCCTACCACAAAGCAACATCGTTGACTTTCTTGGATATATTGTTTGCGATAATAACAAGCAAGAAGCCCGCAGCACCCTGGAAGAGACCAAGAGCGGTAGCAACAGAATAGTTACCTGCCGAAATACCCTGCTTATAAACAAGCGTAGATATTGTCTCGAAATCAATATATGCGTTCTGCAAACCGTATACCATATCAAAGTTATCAGAGAATACTCTTCCGATTGCCATAATAAACAACATAACAAAGGTCGGAAGTATGCTCGGAATTGTTATATGTAAGCACTGCTTAAAGCGACTCGCCCCGTCAACACTTGCCGCCTCGTAAAGCTCGGGGTCAATACTTGTAATTGCAGAAAGATAAACAATCGAGTTCCAGCCAAATCCCTGCCATACACCAATAGTAATAATATTAGGAACAAACAAATTCTGTTGTGCCAGGAACCTTATTCTCTCTGTCCCCTCACCCATTAAAAGTACACGAATATCGTTGAAGATACCGTATGTAGACATAAGTGCGTGAACCATACCGATAACTGCCATTGATGACAGGAAGTGGGGCAGATAACTGATTGTCTGAACAACCCTCTTGAACTTTCTCATCCTGACCTCGTTGAGAAGCAACGCAAAAAGAATCGGAACAGGTTGAGTAAACAAAAGACTGATTAAACTAAGGGTAAGAGTATGGGTAATTGCCGTTGTAAATGCAGGCAATGTAAATATCTCTTTAAAATGTGCAAATCCTACCCAAGGACTGCCCCACATACCCTTGAACATATCATATTCCTGAAATGCCATAACTACGCCGGGGATAGGACCATACTGGAAAACAAGCACGGCTGCCAATCCAGGAAGCAACATCAAGTAAAGCGGTACATACTTTTTAAACTTTTTCCAGAAATTGGCGTTTCTCGTCTTTTTCTGTTCGGGTGTCAAAACACTCTTTTCAGCTTTCGCTTTCTTCACATTCATTCTCTCCTTTTTCGGAAAATTTCCGCAAATTTAATTATACACAAACAAAAATCTATTCACTCGGCAAGGTGCCGTTTCATAATTTATGTATCTTCATACAATTATATCAAACAAATCAATATTTTTCAATGATTTATTATGATATTTTATGAGCTTTTATGCTTTTTATCGGAGCATAAATGCCCATTTTTGTTTTTGTATATAATTTTTCTGCATTAACTTGTATATTATAACATAATTGTATAAAAATTTCAATATAAAATTATGCAATTTCTTATATTTTTATTATTTTATTACCTCTGACAGATTAGCCACTATACTTCCTGCAATTCCGGGGTCGTTCATTGTATAAATATGTATGTTATTTATCCCGTTTGCAAGCAGGTCTATTATCTGCTCGGTTGCATACGCTATGCCCGCCTGACGCATAGCAGAGGGATTGTCCGCAAACCTCTCGACTATCGCACGGAAGCGTCTCGGAAGCTGTGCCCCCGACAGTGCACACGAACGCTTTATCTGTTTTGCCTTAGTTACGGGCATAATTCCCGCTGTTACGGGAATGTTTATCCCCGCACGAAGAAGCTTATACATAAAGCTGTAGAGGGTGTCGTTGTCAAAAAACATCTGGGTTGTAAGGAACTCGCATCCGCATTCTTCCTTAAGCTTTAAATACTCGATATCCTTTTCGAGCGACTCTGCCTCGGGGTGACCCTCGGGGTAACACGCACCTCCTATGCAAAATCCGCCAAAATCCCGTATCTCACGCATTAAATCACACGCATGGGCAAAGCTTTCAGAACGAATCCCGCTCCCGTCTGCGGGCATATCCCCGCGAAGTGCTAAAATATTGGTTACCCCATGACCTTTAAGCTCGGTCAGCACCTCTTTAATCTTTGCCCGTTCAGACGCTACGCAAGTGAGGTGAGCAAGGGCGGTAATCCCGTTTACATTCTGAACCTCGTTTGCAACATCAATAAAGTTACCGCAGTTTGTTCCGCCCGCACCATAGGTGACGCTCATATACGCGGGCGAGAGCTTTGCAATATCTCTTACAACCTGCTTTGCAGCCCTCAGCTCTCCCCCCGCCTTTGGCGGAAAGAGCTCGCACGAAACCGTGACCTTGTCACTTTTCAATAATTCTGCTACCCTCATTTAACACACTCTCCTAACCTTCTCTTTCGCACAGTTTATATCCAATCTTATATACATCGCCCGCACCCATTGTTACAAGCATATCGCCGCTCTCTAAATTCTGCTCGAGATACCTTGCGACAGCATCCATATCACTCATATAAATTGAGTTCGGAATTTTAATCGCCAAATCGCACGAATGAATTGTTCCGTCGTACCTCTCCCTTGCAGGGAAAACATCACATATCATCGTCCTGTCCGCCAGGGAGAGAACCTCTGCAAAATCACCAAGCAACGCTTTTGTACGGCTATAGGTATGCGGTTGAAACACCACCCACAAACGCCCCTTGGTCATTCTTTTTGCCGACTCTATCGTAGTCCTTATCTCTGTCGGATGATGTGCGTAATCGTCAATTACCTCGCAACCGTTTATCTTGCCTATATGTTCAAATCTGCGTTTTGTTCCGCCAAACTCCAAAAGTCCTTTGCGTACAAACTCCATATCGATTCCAAGGAAATCTGACGCCGCCGTCACTGCAAGGGCATTGAGAATATTATGCTTGCCAGGAACATTTAAGGCAATATCAACAAGCTTATTTTGGTTATGATAAACATCAAATTCTGCACAACCATTCTCTTTATATTTTATATTTTTGGCATAATATTCCGCTTCTTCACTCTCAATTCCGTATTTTATGACTTTTTTATCTACATTTTGCACAACAGAACAAGCATTTTTATCGTCAGAACAAACAATAATACACCCAAGTGGTGATGTAAGGCTTGCAAATTTTTTAAAAGATGATATAATATGGTTAATACCACTAAAATAATCAAGGTGGTCTTCCTCAACATTTGTTATAATAGACAAAAAAGGATTAAAATGTAAGAAGCTCTCTACATACTCGCAAGCCTCAAACGGGAAATAATCTTGTTTGCCGAGCCTGAGGTTTCCTCCGATTTGGGGGAGTTCACCGCCCACCAGTATTGTTGGGTCGGTTTTTGCTGTGAGAAGAACCAAAGAGAGCATTGATGTCACCGTGGTTTTACCATGAGTTCCGGAAACCGCAAGCGGGTATCTATAAAGCTTTAACAGTTCCCCGAGAAGTTCTGCTCTTTCTATCGTCGGCACCCCTGTTTTTCTTGCAGCTGTAAGCTCAGGATTATCCTCAGAGATTGCCGCAGTATAACAAACTAAATCGGGTGACTTTATATTTTCCTCGCTTTGTCCGATGTAAACCTCAGCACCCTTTGCGACAAGCTCGTCGGTTAAGCTTGACTGTCGGCTGTCCGAGCCGGAAACTCTGAATCCAAAATGGATTAGCATTGATGCAAGTCCGCTCATACTTACTCCGCCTATTCCTATCATATGGACTTTCGCACCTTGAGGAAGATTTTTAATTGAAATTTCACTCATCTTATGACCTTCTTTCAAATTCAGATTGTTTCAATTATGTTTTTGTAAAATAATAAAAATATATACATATGCAGCCACAGTATGTGGCAAGGGGGAAAATCATGCAAATCACTGACATCAGAGTTCGTAAAATCAATTCGGAGGGTCGCATGAAGGCAGTCGTTTCAGTTACATTTGACGACGCTTTTGTAATCCACGACATTAAGGTTATCGAAGGACAGGACAAGCTGTTCATCGCTATGCCGAGCCGCAAAACTCCAGACGGCGAGTTTAAGGATATCGCGCACCCAATCAATGCCGAAACAAGAGAAACACTCCATAGCAGTATTCTCGCAAAGTATCAGGAAGTCGCAGACGCTCCTGATGAAGAGGCTCTCTAAGAATACCTCTTGCCGACTGCATTAAGCTTTGGCTTAATGCAGTCGTTTTTTCTATCTCGGCGGAATAACCTTTTTGTTCATTGTCCGTCTTATCGTCTCAATAACATTTACATTACCCATACTCCCTGCAATCGTCATTCGGGTAACATTCTCGACGCCCTCGCTCGGAAGATTTACATCATATTCTCCGCCCGTGATGTTGTCATATACCAGAAGCTGCATTTTATAGCCCGCATCTCTTGCAATAGTTTTGATTACCTCGTTGTAATCGCCATAGGGATATGCAAGCATATCACATTCTCTTCCGAGATTTTTCTCGATATCATATTTGGATTTTCTTATCTGTCTTACAACCTCGTCTGTCGATAGTGTTGACATCTTAGGATGGCTCACTGTATGCGACTGGATTTCTACAAGACCGCTCTCCTCCATCTCTCGTGCCTGTTCCCATGTAAAATGAGAATTATTAACCTTGCCCTCGCCCGCAACCGCACCCACAGTATCGGTTACAACAAATATGGTTGCAGGGATTTCAAGCTCCTTGAGTATCGGAAAAGCAATCTCATAGTTGCTCAAGTACCCGTCGTCAAAGGTTACAACTATCGGGTTCTCGGGCAGAGAAATGCTGCCGTCGGTACACATAACATAGTCATAATACGAGCGTAGAGAGACAGGATTAAAATTTACCTTTATCGCCGTCATATGCAGTCTGAAATCATTGGGGGATATAAGCGATACCGCCTCTTCATGCGTGAATTCATCTGTTGTTATATGGTGATAAAGAAGAATGGGAACCTTGGTGTTTCTCTTTTTTTCCTCCCATGCCTTAAGCTCCGCTTTTGCTTGTTGTTCTTCAGGGGTAAGCGTCGGCTTGCCCTCTACTCGGTTTACCCATTCGGGGGCATCCTCTGCAAATACCGACACTGCACCAAGCGAAAGTGTAACCGCAAGCATAATCGCAACAATACTAATAATTTTTCTTATCATTTTCTCCAAAAACCTTTCCGGCATTTTCAATAAATTCGTTGTTTGATTTTGTTCTTACAAGCCATTTTATAATATTTTCGGTAACCTCAGTCACGGGTTTGTCTGCCATGGCACGGCGAATTCGCCACATTGTCTCAAGCTCTGCCTGTGACGAGAGAAGCTCTTCCTTTCTCGTGCCCGACTTTGCAATGTCTATCGCAGGGAAAATCCTCTTTTCCTGAAGCCGTCTGTCTAG
>JAZNHF010000039.1:0-3660 GCA_045576835.1 Clostridia bacterium | reverse complement strand
GGTAAGCATATTTATTAGTATTTTCGAGGTTTTTTTTATATTGTTCAAGCTCTTTTTTATCAACTTCAATCAAAACAAAACCTCCTTTTAAAAAAGTTTTAATTGAGCTTTAGAATCCTCCAAACGCTCAACGCTCAAGTTATAATAATCAATATCCTTTTCAACGGCAATAAAATTAATTCCGAGATTATGGCAAGCGACCGCCGTAGTTCCCGAACCCGAGAAAAAATCAGCAATTAGCCCCCCCCCCCGCAAAGCTCGGGGGTAAAAGTATAAATAATTTTTTCGATAAGCCTTAACGGTTTTTGTGTCGGGTGGAATCTGAATTTATTTTCTTCTTTATCTGAATTTATAAAACCTTGTTGTATAAAAGTTATTTTCTTTGTTACGTTTTTAAGCGAAGTCCAAATTAGCTCACATTCTGAAAAATTATTTTTTAATTTATAATCGCCTATTTTATCCCAAACAATCCAACCTTTAACGGGAGGCAATATTTCCGTAAAATAATTACCGCCGAAAATTATTTGATTTTTGCTAATACGGAACATTTCTTTAAAATATTCCTCGCTCGGGATTCCATTGTCCCAAGATTTTTTATCCGTCTTTTTAGGAGCAACGCCCAAACCATAAGAACCCCCGTCGCATTTTATACCATACGGCGGGTCGGTTAAAATTAAATCAATACATTTGTCCGGAAGTTGCTTCATAACTTCCAAACAATCTGCATGCGTTATTTTATTTAAAAAATTCTCAATCATATTGTAAATAATCGCCTTTGCATTGTTTCGTTTTTGTAACGCTCAAGACTTTGCTCGTGAACCTTTTTATCAACCTCAATCGCTACAAAATCACGGTTCAAACGATTGCAAGCTATCGCCGTAGTTCCCGAACCCGAAAAACAATCAAGAACCAAGTCGCCCTCTTTGGAGGAGTGTCTTATAATTTTCTCGATTAAATAAAGCCCTTTTTGGTGCGGGTGTGTTTCTGAATCGTGTTGAATGTGTTGCATTTTTAAAACATTAGAAAAATCGTATAAATTATATTTCGGATTGCCTTTTTCTAATACCAAACAAAACTCGTGCTGATTTCTAAACCCAAAACCAAGCCCGAAATTATTTTTAGCAATACAAATCAACATTCGTATATTAAATTTTGTTTGAGTTTCTATAAAATTTCTTATTTTATGCTCAAATTTCCAATTACAAAATAAATAACAAGTCGAGTCGGGTTTCATAACGTCCCAAAGTAGCGGGATAATTTTATAATTGATTGACTCGTCCTCGTTGTTTTGAATTGTTTTTTGGTTTCTGCCGTACCCGACTCCGTCCCCATACGGCGGGTCAGTTACAACCAAGAAAAAGGCTTCTAATAGCCCCCCCCCCCCCCCGCAAGTATCGACAAACTATCGCCGAGGGTAATTTTATTTTTTAATTCTTCTATTTTCATATTACAAATAATCTCCCTTGAGCCGCAAAGTCCTCGAGGCGTTCTTTTGATTTCTCAACATACTTTTTAGATTTTTCAATCGCAATAAACGGAATACCTAATTTATAACAAGCTATCGCCGTAGAACCCGAACCCGAAAAACAATCGAGAACAACGCCGGTCGAGTTTTGTTTTTTGTAAAAATCTCTTAAAATCATTTCCAAAAGAGGCACGGGCTTTTGTGTCGGGTGTATCCTGAACTCTTTATTTTTCATATCTTGCTGAATCATACCGTTCCAACGCCAAGTATATTTTTTAACGGCACAAGGAAAAGAAGTCCAAGCAAGCTCACAATCGGCGTAATTTCCTGTATTATCTTTATCCCAAACAATCATGCACGGCGTGTTTTTTCTGATTTGTTCTATCATAAAATTTCCGCCGAAAATTATTTGATTTTTGCTAATACGGAACATTTCGTCAAAATATTCTTGTCCCGGAACATCATCGTCCCAATCATCTTTTCCGTAATCTGTAACGGGGGCGTTAGTATGTTTATTAACCGAACCTAAAACCCCTCTTTTGGATATTCCTATTCCATAAGGAGGGTCGGTTAAAATTAAATCAATACATTTGTCCGGAAGTTGTTTCATAACTTCCAAACAATCTGCATGCGTTATTTTATTCAACAAACTATTTAACAATTTTTACCCCTTATTCTCTTTTGGTTTTTTATTTTGCGTTGATTTTGTAAGCAAAATATCATAATGAGGGGAGTTTTCGCTTTTTCTTCTTTCTTGAGGAATTCCCCAAAGTGTTATAATATTTTGCTCTCTTATAGCAAACGGCTATACCTCCTCATCGATTTTTAAAGATAAATATTGCTCGTTTTTATCGGTAAACTTCCACCAAGCCGCACCAATTTTAGTCATTTTAAATCCTCTCAACCTTTACGGGACAAACTACTTTCAAGCCCGCATCTTCTGATTCGTCCATATAACGGGGAATTTGTGAAATTCCGTCTTTTAAAGTTTTGCCGTAAACCCAAGGGATTTTTTTTGATTGTTTCCCCTCGGGTTTTGGCTTAAACGGGTTCGGGAGGTCGCAAAGTATAAAGTCATCGGCTTTTCGTTTAAATATCTCGTCGGCTTTTTCGCCTCGTATAATTTTCTCTTCGTCCCAATCTTGAAACCTGCCGCCCGTTTTTGAATACCAAAGAAATTTTAAAATATAATGTTTACAGACGGGGCAAACCGTTAAAAGCAATATTTCTTTTTTAATTTCCCTACCGTCTTTTAATTTTTTCTTAAAAAATACGCCCTTTTTGCTTTTAAAGCATTCTATATATTCATAAAGTTTAGTATTTGTTTTAACTTGATAACCGCAACAATCTAATATAACAATCGCTTTCACTTCTTGCCCCCTATGGTTTGATTACAAAGGGGCGGGGGAAGAAAAAGCCATTTATGGAGGAGTTTTACATAATCGCCCGCCTTGTAATCTTCGGATTGCTTTGTTTTGGTTTAAATAAACACAAAAACTCCGCTTTTCCGATTATCTCGCTACCGTTCCCGATTGAACTAAGCTGATAACACTAATACCTTACAATTTGTAGAAACTATGCACAATGGCAATTTGCATACATTTCCGGCTTTTAAAATTTTTGGCTCAAGAGCATGCGGGGCATAGCTTATGCACAAATTTGAAAAATTTTTTAAAATTGCAATTTTTTATAAAAATTTTGCCTCAAACGCAGAAACGTGCATGTTTTTTGACTTATGGCAATTTGCATATATTAAAATTACCATTTTTTAATATTTGCCATAAAAAACAAAAAAGCACGTCGCTCGTGGTTTTGACGTACTTTTTTAATTTTTGTTTGATTATTTAATTATTTTAATCAAAAGAGCTAAAAAGCGTAAAAGACTTGAGTTTTCGTCTTATGGTAATTTGCAGACCTCAAACATCTAAAATATTGTCTATTTGTTTTTTTAATTTTTTAAGTTCTGCTCTTAAATAAGCGGCGGCGAGTCCTGTTTTTGATTTAACATTATACTCCTCTCGCAATTCGTCGAAAACTTTTCTTATTGTACCTACGCCGTAATTGGTTAATTTTGCAATTTCCTCGGTCGGAATGTCTTGTAACATCAATTTAACTATTTTGATTTTTGCTTCTTTTTTTACAACGCCCACTATTTCGCCTCCTCTTCAATTACAATGTCAAAAGTTGCCCCAATA
>JAZNHF010000038.1:0-38681 GCA_045576835.1 Clostridia bacterium | reverse complement strand
GGCGGGTGCAGCCTCGATGGGTCACCCGCCGTTTTAATATCGGTGTATCAAAATCACCAAACCATATAATATTTATTTTTTGCCCGCTTGTGGTAGAACGAGTTTGTCAGCGGTCTGTGCCCGAAACATTTTTGTTTCGGGCTCTTGTCTTATTTTGAGTTATGCTTTACATAAAATTCAATGAGCTCTTCAAGTATTTCATCTCTTTCAAGCTTGCGGACAAGGCTTCTCGCACTGTTGTGCGAGGTAATATACGATGGGTCACCCGAGAGAATATATCCCACAATCTGATTTATGGGGCTATAACCCTTTTCAACCAATGCGTCGTGAACCGTCATCAGGATTTCTCTTGGTTCCATCGGTCTGTCAGCCTTAACATTAAACTTTACCGTATTTTCAAAACTATTGTTTTGTTTGAAATCCATATTTATCACCCTTGCCTTTCTTTTATAGCTATCTCAACTGTGCACCAAGCTTTGTTTCAAGCTGATTTAAAATCTTGTCCATAACAGGATTTACATCCTCGTCTGTCAAGGTTCTATCCTCTGCACGGAAGGTAATTGAATAAGCAACGCTCTTTTTGTTCTCTCCGAGCTGTGCACCCTCGTATATGTCAAAGAGCTTGTAGTCCTCGATAATACTTGTCTTTTGCCCCTTTATTACCTTTACTATATCCCCTACGGGAACAGTTTTGTCAACCGTAACCGCAATATCACGGGTAACTGCAGGGAACTTCGGCAGAGCCTTGTAATGCTTTTCTGTGCTGAACTGATTTGCTATCTGCTCAAAATCAAGAATTGCCGCATAAACCTCTGTGTCAATCTTGAAATTCTCGCAAACCAACGGATTTATCTGACCGATAACACCAATTTTGTTACTCTTTACAAATACCTCGGCACATCTTCCCGCGTGGAAGGTCGGGTTGCTCTTGCAAACCTCAAACTCAAAGTCACTGATGCCTACCCTCTCCAAAAGCTGTTCCACTATACCCTTTACATCATAGAAGTCGCACCCGCCATACATACCGATTGCAATATTCTTCGTCTCCTTGGGCAACTGCTCGCCCTCTATCGGTGTAAATATAGTCCCAAGCTCAAACAACCTTGCCTCGGCATTTCTGCGTGTATAGTTTGTACGCAGAGTTTTCATCATTGATGATGCAAGGTCGGTTCTCATTACACTGTTTTCCTCGCCGAGAGGGTTGATAATGCGAACAAAATCGTTTCTCTTGTCACCTGTGCCAATGTTCACCATTGCGTTTTCCTTGGGATCGATAAACGAATAGGTTATAATCTCATAAAGACCCGACGCCGTAAGCTCGGACCTTACAGTATCTTCAAGCTTTTGTATATCGGTTTTTCCGCCGACAGACACATCGCTTTGCATCATTGTGCTCGGAATTCTGTCATAGCCGTAAATTCTTGCAACCTCTTCGGCAATATCCGCCATAGCCTCAATATCGCCGCGGAAGGTCGGAACATAAACCTTGCCGTCCTCTACCTTAAAATCAAGTCTCTCGAGCATATCCTTCATTTCGGCATCGCTTATATCCATACCGAGGAATTTGTTCATCTTGTCGGGTTCAAAGGGCAACACGGTCTGTTGTTTAGCAACGGGATATACATCGATTATTCCGCCCACAACCTCTCCTGCACCAAGCTCCTGCATAAGCTGACAGGCACGGTTGATGGCGGGCAGGCAGTTTTCACTGTCAAGCCCCTTTTCAAAAAGTGCAGACGCATCGGTTCTCATTCCGAGAGCCTTTGCACCTCTTCTGACAGATGCACCATCAAAGCATGCAGACTCAAAGAGAACAGTTGTCGTCGTCTCTGTCACCTCTGAATTTGCACCGCCCATAACGCCCGCAACACCTATTGCACGCTTTGCATCTGATATAACTATCATTGAAGAATTAAGCGTTCTCGGTTGGTCGTCAAGGGTTTCAAGCATCTCACCCTCGTTTGCGTTTCTTACGATAATCTTTTTGCCCTCAACATTGTCAAGGTCGTATGCGTGCATCGGTTGACCATATTCAAGCATAACATAGTTGGTAATATCAACCACATTGTTTATAGCTCTTATTCCGCAAGCGTTAAGCCTCTTCTGCATCCACTCGGGCGAGGGGGCAATTTTAACATTTTTAACCGCCCTTGCACAGAAACGGCTGCAAAGCTTGTCATCTGCAATCTCAACAGACGCCATATCAGCGACATTCTCTGCATTTCCGTCACAAACGGGAACAGGAACGCTGAACGGTCTGTTGTAGGTTGCCGCAGTCTCTCTTGCAAGGCCGATAATACTCATACAATCGGGGCGGTTTGAGGTAATCTCGAACTCTGCCACACTCTCGTCAAGACCGAGTACCTTGACAACATCCTCTCCAATCGGCGTATCCTCGGGAAGAATAAGAATTCCCGTCGCTCTCTCTTCTGACATTCCAAGCTCGTCGGTCGAGCACATCATACCGAAGCTCTCGACCCCGCGAAGCTTACCCTTTGTAATCTTAACCCCGCCGGGAAGAGTGCTCTTGTGCTTTGCAACGGGAACAATCGCCCCCTCGAACACATTGGGGGCACCCGTTACAATCTGTATTGGAGTATCCTCGCCAACCTCAACCTGACATACAACGAGCTTATCTGCGTCAGGATGCTTGTCTACCTTGAGTATTTTGCCCGTAACAACATTTTTTATTTCGTCTGCAGGGCTGTCAATCCCCTCTACAATAGAGCCCGACATTGTAAGTCTGTGCATATAATCGGCATTCTCAATGCCGTCTGTCTTCATATAATCTTTAAGCCATGATAATGGTAATTTCATCTTTCTTAACCCCCTGCTAATTAAAACTGACCGAGAAAACGAACATCGTTTTCAAAGTACATACGCAAATCCTTAATATCGTAACGGAACATAGTAACACGCTCAAGCCCGATACCAAAGGCAAAGCCCGAATATACCTCGGGGTCAATTCCGCAGTTTTTAAGCACCTTGGGGTGAACCATTCCGCAACCGAGAATTTCTATCCAACCCTCGCCCTTGCATATATTACAACCCTCACCGCCACAGTTGAAGCAAGAAATATCAACCTCTGCACTCGGCTCGGTAAAGGGGAAGTGGTGAGGACGGAAACGAAGTCTCGTATTCTCGCCGTACAGCTTGCGGGCAAACACCTCAAGCGTACCCTTAAGGTCCGCCATCGTAATACCCTTGTCAATAACAAGACCCTCTACCTGATGGAAAACGGGCGAATGGGTCGCGTCAACCGCGTCGCTTCTGTAAACTCTGCCGGGGGAAATAATCCTGATAGGCGGTTTTTGATTTTCCATAACTCTGACCTGAACAGGCGAGGTCTGGGTACGCAACACAACATTATCGTTGATATAAAATGTGTCCTGTGTATCACGCGCAGGATGGTCCTTAGGAATGTTAAGAGCCTCGAAATTATAATAATCAAGCTCTACCTCGGGTCCCTCTGCAATCGTAAATCCCATACCGATAAATATATCGTTAAGATCGTTCAGCACTGTTGTAAGCGGATGGGTCTTGCCCTTTGCGGGACGCTTGCCCGGGATTGTGACATCTATCGTCTCGGCGAGAATTTTCTTTTCTGCCTCTTTCGACAGAAGCACCGATTTCTTTTCATCGAGAGCGTTTCCTATAAAGTCACGAACCTCGTTCGCAAGCTGACCGATAATCGGCCTCTCCTCTGCGGACAAACCGCCCATACCCTTCATAACGGCAGTAAGCTCACCCTTTTTGCCAAGAAATCTTACCCTTAACTCCTCGAGTGCGTCAAGAGTTTCAGCAGTCTTTAAAGCCTCCTCTGCCGCAGATTTTATCTTGTTTAAATTCTCTTTCATAAGTAAAATCATTCCTTAAATATATAGTTATCCATTATTCTAACATAATAACACATAATAAAGTTTATTACAAGAGAAATCACAAATATTTTAAACATTTTTTGCAAAAAACACAGTTTATCTGCACCCCGCCTGAGGGCAATCCTCGTCAACACACGAAATGCACTCCCCCGCATAGTACTCACTTAAACAGCACATTAAATAATCGCGTTCATCACAACAGCACTCTATTATATTGCCAAACATATCCCTATGTTCCCCATTCCCGCAGTAATCTCTCCCATTGTTTCCTGGAGTTAATCTGACTCCCGTTACATCTATAATAACTCCTTTTCTTTTGTTAAATAGTGCAAAAAAGCATTTTTTTGCTTTTTTTACTGTCCACTGCTTTACAGAATAAAAGTTAATCTCTACACCCCTTTACTTTTTATATTGCATATATACCATATAACACTTTTACCACATTGTCAATCTGTAATACAACAAATATACTATATATGAGGTGATTTTGATGGGATATAATATCCTGATTACATTAGAGGATGTTTTGGAAAAACAGGGCAAAACTCGGTATTGGCTGGCACAGGAAACGGGCATACACTACAAGACAATAGATAGCTATTATAAAAACAAAATACGGCGATATGAAGCCGATTCTATCCTCAAAATGTGCCTCGCCCTTGATTGTCAGGTCGGGGATATTATAAAAATTATTGAGGTATAATTTTAGTCCCGTCGCCCGACGCAAAGCTCTGCAAACGCAAGAGCCGTGGTATAAAACCACGGCTTCAGACCGATGACAAACTCGTTCTACCACAAGCGGGTAATAAAAATAAACATTATATCGCTTAGCGATTTTGATGCACCGATGTTAAAACGGCGGGGCTCCCATCGAGGAAGCACCCGCCGTTGCTTGTTTTTTGCAAAATCGTTCTCTACCGTACCTTTGTACGCCGACGAGAACAATTTTACAAAATATAACTTCGTTTCTCATTGTCTGCTCAACTTAATGACTTTGTCATTAAGTTGAAGCCGTGGTATAAAACCACGGCTTTTTAATCTTTAAATATAATGCGTTTTTTCTTCCATATCGACTAAATCCTTGTCAACCCCGTGAAGCTTTGCACGGCGTGCCTCAAAGAATTTAACTGCAACCTGATCAAAGAGTGCATAGGATAATACATCCTCGTCTTGTTCAATCCACTCTGCCGCTTCTTTTCTGAGCTTGTCAAGTTCAGGCGATATAAGGTCTGCGGGACGGCAGGTAATAGCCTTTTCGTCGCCGATAATCTTCTTTCTGAACTCCTCGTCAATCGGAACAGGGGTTCTTCCATACTCACCCTTGCAGATGCCCTTGGTCTCTTTTGAAACCATCTTGTATCTCTCACCCATAATTACATTGAGAACTGCCTGAGTGCCGACAATCTGGCTTGTAGGTGTAACAAGAGGCGGATAGCCAAGGTCCTTGCGGACTCTCGGGATTTCCTTAAGAACCTCTTCAAACTTGTCCTCCTTGCCTTGTTGCTTGAGCTGAGACACAAGGTTTGAGAGCATTCCGCCCGGAACCTGATACTTAAGGGTGTTGATGTCAACGCCCATTACCTTTGTGCTGAGAAGACCGCTGTCGAGATATTTCTCCCTCAAGGGCTTAAAGTATTCTGCCACCTCGGTAAGTGCGTCAAGGCTTATGCCTGTATCATATTTCGTGTCTGTAAGAGTTGCAACAAGAGGCTCTGTCGGGGGTTGCGATGTCCCAAGTGCCAAAGGCGAGAGAGCACAGTCAACCACATCAACACCCGCTTCGATTGCCTTTAAATATGTCATAGAGCCGACACCGCTTGTATAGTGGGTGTGAAGCTGAATAGGAACCTTAACGGTTTTCTTAAGCTGTGTTACCAAATCAAATGCTGTATACGGGGTAAGAAGTCCCGCCATATCCTTGATACAAATTGAGTCCGCACCACAGTTCTCGTATTCCTTTGCGAGCTTAACAAAAAACTCGTTATTGTGAACGGGGCTTGTTGTATAGGATATTGCCGCCTGAACATGTCCCTTTTCCTTCTTGGTTGCATTTATTGCCGTCTGAAGATTGCGGACATCGTTAAGTGCGTCAAAAATTCTTATAATGTCAATACCGTTTGCAATAGATTTTTGAACAAAATATTCAACTACATCATCTGCATAGTGGCGATAACCAAGCACATTCTGACCTCGAAAGAGCATCTGAAGCTTTGTTTTGGGTGCCGCCGCCCTTATTTTACGAAGCCTCTCCCACGGGTCCTCGTTTAAAAAACGCAAGCACGCATCAAAGGTTGCACCGCCCCATACCTCCATGGAATGGTAGCCAACCTTGTCCATAAGCGGAAGTGCGGGAAGGATTTCGTCAGTAGTCATTCTTGTAGCAACAAGAGACTGGTGTGCATCACGGCATACGGTCTCTGTAATTCCAACTTTAGCCATTTATATTACCTCCAATCAATCATTTAAAATTATTCTCTACTTCGCAAACAGCGAAAGGAAAACGCCTGCCGCAACCGCAGAACCGATTACGCCTGCAACATTTGGTCCCATCGCATGCATAAGCAGGAAGTTAGATGGGTTTTCCTTCTGTCCTACCATCTGCGAAACGCGTGCCGCCATAGGAACAGCAGAAACGCCTGCAGAACCGATAAGCGGATTTATCTTGCCGCCCGTCAGCTTGCACATTATCTTACCAAGAATAAGACCGCCCGCGGTACTGAAGCAAAACGCCACAAGTCCGAGAACAACTATGCCAATAGTCTCGCCCGTCAGGAAGGTTTCTGCTTTTGCAGTTGCACCAACCGTAAGTCCAAGGAATATTGTAATAACATTCATAAGTCCGTTCTGTGCAGTTTTTGAAAGTCTCTCAACAACGCCCGTTTCCCTCATAAGGTTACCAAGCATCAACATGCCAACGAGAGATACCGCATCGGGCACAATAAGTGCAACCACGATTGTAACAACAATAGGAAAGACAATTTTCTCTGTCTTGCTTACAGGTCTTAATTGCTCCATAACGATTGAACGCTCTTCTTTAGTGGTAAGAGCCTTCATAATCGGGGGCTGAATAACAGGTATAAGTGCCATATACGAATATGCCGCAATCGCAATCGCAGGCAAAAGGTGCGGTGCAAGAGACTTTGTAACATAAATTGCAGTAGGTCCGTCTGCACCGCCGATAATACCGATAGACGCCGCCTCAAGTTCGCCAAAGTTAATACCTGGCACAACCGCACCAAGCACGAGTGCACCAAGAAATGTAAGAAATACACCAAGCTGTGCCGCCGCACCCAGAATAATACTCTTCGGGTTAGCAATCAACGGACCAAAATCCGTCATACATCCTATACCAAGAAAGATAAGAGGCGGATAAATGCCAAGCTTAACACCGAGATACAGTAAATCAAGAAGCCCGCCTTGAGTAAATATCAGGTTCATATCAAGATGACCGTCTATAAAAAAATCAGGGTCGGTAAAATACTCGGGGTGCATCATTATCGCACTTGAGTTTGCAAACATCGGAAGGTTAGAGAGCAACATTCCAAAGGCAATCGGCAAGAGCAATAACGGTTCAAATTTTTTGACTATTGCCATATAGAGCAGTACGCAAGCAATTATTATCATAAGCGGTGTACCTATCGTTTCAAACAGATTCTCTCCGCCCTTCATAGACTCAACAAGAGCCATTATGCCCGTACTGTTTATAAATTCCTTAAAGGTTTCTAACACAAAACCACTCCTTCGCTATTTACCCTTTAAAATTAACCGAGAGATACAAGCACATCGCCCGTATTTACAGTTGCACCAACAGTTGCAGAAACTGCAACAACCTTACCTGCAGACGGTGCCATAATCTCGTTTTCCATCTTCATTGCCTCAAGTATGCAAAGCACTTGACCTGCCTCTACGCTCTGTCCGACTGTAACCGGAACCTTTACGATGCTTCCGGGCATTGGTGCAGTAACATTTGTTGCCCCTGCAGGTACAGATGCAGCTGCGGGTGCGGGTGCAGGTGCGGGAGCGGGTGCAGATGCGGGAGCGGGTGCAGCCACGGGAGCGGGTGCGGGTGCAGGTGCAGACGCAACCACGGGTGCAGATACACCGCCAACCTCTTCAACCTCTACCTCGTATGAACTACCATTTACATTTATAATAAATTTTCTCATAACTCTATTCCTTTCTGATATTAAAATCTTGAATCAATAACATCTCTAATGCCCGCTCTGTTCCATGCGGGTGCAGATGCAGATACGCGTCTGTAGGATTTAATTTTTATTCCCGACACAGTCGTACCGAGGCTTGCCGCAACAGCCGCCGCCAGAACCGCAATAAGCTGTGTATCATCTGTCGGCTGTACGCTCTGCACAGGCTCACTCTTGCTCTCTGCAGCGGGGGGCACTGTTTTAACGCTTGCCGATTTAGGCTCTTTATAAAAAATCTTCTTCATCGCCATCATAACCAGCATCAATATTATAAGAACCAAAAAAACAATCGCAAGTCCCGTTACGGTTACCATTGCACCTCTTGATAAAGCTTCTGTCAATGACATACCATAACCCCCTTTAAAGCGGAATGTTTCCGTGCTTTTTAGACGGTCTTGACTCTCTCTTGCTCATAAGCATCTCAAGAGCACTTATAACCATCTGCCGTGTAGCCTCGGGGTCAATAACATCATCAACATATCCCCTTGCTGCCGCAAGATACGGATTTGCGAACTTTTCGACATATTCCGCCTTTACTTCTGCACGGGCAGATATCGGGTCATTTGCATTTGCAATCTTGTCTCTGAATATGATGTTTGACGCACCGTCAGGGCCCATAACCGCAATTTCCGCCGTAGGCCAGGCATATACCAAATCCGCACCGAGATGCTTACTGTTCATTGCAACATATGCACCGCCGTAAGCCTTTTTCATAATTACATTTATCTTCGGAACGCTCGCTTCTGCAAACGCATACAAAAGCTTTGCACCGTTGCGGATAATCCCGCCTGTTTCCTCACTCTTGCCCGAAATATATCCAGGGACATCTGTAAGTGTTACAATCGGGATATTGAATGCATCACAGAAGCGTACAAATCTTGCACCCTTGATTGATGCATCACTGTCGAGCATTCCGCCCTTTACACTCGGTTGATTTGCAACAAAGCCAACCGTCGCACCATTCATACGGGCAAAAGCCGTAACTATGTTCGTTGCATATTCGGCAAATATTTCGGTATACTCGCCGCCGTCCGAAAGCTCTGCCACAACGGCCCTCACATCGTATGCACTGTCTGTATCCTCGGGTACTACGTCGCAAAGTGCAGGTGTCATTCTGTTAAGATCGTCTGCACAGTCGTACATCGGCACGCCATCAAGGTTGTTAGATGGAAGGTAGGAAAGAAGCTGCTTTACCCTTGCAAAGCACTCCTCCTCGGATGCACAACGAACGCTTGCAACACCGCTGTCCTTTGCGTGGGTTTCTGCCCCGCCAAGCTCCTCGGGTGTAATATTTTCGCCCGTAACAGACGGTCCTGCTATAAACATATAGCTTGTCTTGTCAACCATAAAAACAAAATCCGACATAGCAGGTGAGTAAACTGCACCGCCTGCACACGGACCGAGCACAACCGATATCTGCGGAACAACGCCCGAAGAGAGTGCACCGCGGCAGAATATATCGCCAAAGCCCGCAAGGGCGTCTACCCCCTCTTGTATTCTTGCGCCGCCTGAATCGCATATAGCAATAATCGGTGCACCCATCTTAACCGCCATATCCATAACCTTGCAAATCTTTGCTGAATGCATTTCGCCGATTGACCCACCCATAACAGTGAAATCCTGCGAATATGCGTACACAAGTCTGCCATCTACCGTACCATAACCCGTAACAACACCCTCGCCGGGGAATTCCTTGTCCGCAAGGTCGAAATTATTGCATCTGTGGGTCACAAAGGCATCAAGCTCTACAAAGCTGCCCTCATCAAAGAGCATAGCAATTCTCTCACGGGCGGTCTTTTTTCCGCTATCGTGCTGACGCTTGATTTTATCCTCTCCGCCACCTTGAGCAATGGTAGTGCGTTTCTTTTGTAAATCGTCTAATTTACCCATTGTTTAAGTTGCCTCCTGTAAATATATTTTGTCGCTTTGCGGACCTTCGCAAAGCTTTAATTACTTACCGTTTTTCCTGACTCCCGTATTTTTTCCGTTTGCCTTTTTGTTATAAATTTGCTTGCTCGCCTCGGCAGAGGACCGCTTGCCCGTGCCTATCTTTTTGAGCATATTAACCTCTGATTCAGAAAGCTTCCTCCATCTGCCCAGCGGAAGATGTCCAAGCTTCAGTCCCGCCTCTTGCGTGCGTTTAAGCTTTTTCACGATACAACCGACCGCCTCAAACATTCGTCTGACCTGTCGGTTTCTGCCCTCGTGAATTGTAATTTCAAGCTTTGTTCCAAGCCTTGTCGCCCCGATAACCTCAACCCTTGCGGGGCTTGTCCGAACTCCGTCAAGCATAACCCCGTTCCGAAGAGCCAAAATAGTGTCCATTCCTATGTTGCCCGTAACCTCTGCAACATATGTTTTTTCGATATTGTTTTTGGGGTGCGTGATTTTGTAGGTGAGGTCGCCGTCGTTGGTGAGCAAAAGCAACCCCTCTGTGTCATAGTCAAGTCTGCCGACGGGATAAATCCTCGCAGGGATATCCGCCACAAGGCTCATTACCGTATCTCTGCCCTTGTTATCAGACACAGTAGTCACAAACCCTTCGGGCTTGTTGAGCATAATATAAATCATCTTGCCTTGAGGCAAAACGCGGGCACCGTCAAATTCAACCGTATCATTTTCCTCGTCAACCTTGACGCCCATCTCACGGATAACCTCGCCATTTACGCAGACGCGGCCTGCCTTTATAAGCTCCTCTGCACCACGCCTTGAAGCAACTCCGCAATCAGCAAGAAACTTCTGTAATCTAACCACCGTCAATCAGTCCTCTTAATATAAAATATAAAAAATAGTATCAAATAGAAAATTTGCCTATTTGATACTATTATACCTCATTTTGGATAATATTGCAATATGTTTTTACCCCTTAAAGGGTGGATGTTTGACTAATTTTTAACAATAATTTGTGCATCTTATATAAATATCAATTTCCGTCCTTTGGGACAAAGAGCGAAAGCCAGCCTCCAAAGATTTTTTTGACGCTCTCGCCCATTCCAACACCTATTTTTTTTATATAAGATGCAGACTTTATATCCGACCTCAAAACAAGCTTCGCCTCCGCCGATATGTCAGAAGCCCTCTGCTCATTTTCCTCAGAAACATAACAGACAAATCTGCCGACCGCCTCACCGCTTTTAAGCGGTGCAGACAACCCCTTAAGCACCTCTTTTTTCTCAACAGCCCTCTCCCCATCCTTGAGAGGAAGATATACATCATCAGACGGATAGACGGGTATTATCTCGGACAGAGAGCCGTCTATCTCTATCGCGGAAATTGGAAAATCCTTTGAAGCAACCTTGGTATATTTATAATTTTCAAAGCCATAGTTAAACATTTCCGTGTGGTCCTGCCAATCATTTGGGGCATTGAGCGTAACCGCGATGAGCGTCATTCCGTCCCGCGTTGCCGCACTTACAAGGCATCTGCCAGCAACCTTGGTAAAGCCCGTCTTTACCCCGACACAGCCATCGTACATTTTAAGAAGCTTGTTGTGGTTTGTAAGGGTTCGCGGATACGCCTTGCCCTCACCCGTGATTTTATAGCTTTTGGTTGACACGACCTCTGCAAACACAGGGTCAGAGAGAGCATATGCAGTTATTTTTGCCATGTCCCTAGCCGTCGAGTAATGCCCGTCGTCGGGAAGCCCGTTCGGGTTCATAAAATGAGTAGAGGCCATACCTATTTCCGCCGCTTTTTTATTCATAATATCAACAAAGGCATCAACCTCGCCCGCTATACTTTCGGCAATCGCAACGGCAGCATCGTTGCCCGAGGATAACATAAGCCCGTAAACCAACTCCTTCACCGTCATTTTCTCGCCCGTCTCAAGATACATACTTGAGCCCTCAACTCCCGATGCCCTCTCGGATATTTCAACTATTCGCTCTGCATTTTCACGCTCTATTGCACAAATAGCTGTCATAATCTTTGTCGTACTTGCCATTGGCAGTTTCTCGTCTGGGTTTTTAGCATATAATACTCTTCCCGTGGTTTTTTCAATCAGTATCGCAGACCTCGCCGAGCAAGACGGCAGAGCATACGCAAAGCTCATACCTTGTATATAAAGAAAGCACAAAATAAGTGTTGTTACACGCACGATGTACCGCCTGAAAGCCATAGCTAAACCGCCCCCGTATTTTGCATAATATACATATAATGTATGCAAAAATGAATGGGTGTATGCGTCTGCCTCGGGCACAAAAAAAGACGGCAACTAGCCGTCTTTGTCTGTTCTGATAAACTATTTTTCAGAAATGCCGTAACGCTTTCTGAACTTATCAACTCTACCGCCTGTATCAACAAGCTTCTGCTTACCTGTGTAGAAGGGGTGGCAAGCCGAACAAATTTCTATACGGATATCTTCCTTTGTAGAGCCGGTCTCAATAACATTACCGCATGCACATTTAATCGTTGTTTCCTTGTAATCAGGATGAATTCCTTGTTTCAATGTGTTTCACCTCTTTATATTTAAACTCAATCTTTAACAAAATTGTGTAGCCCAATTGCGAGCGAATACAAGTATACCACATCTTAAATGAAAATGCAAGTGTTTTTTTTATTTTTTATAAATTAGTCGCCAAGACACATTTTTATCGAGCGTGCAGTCTGTATCCAGTATCCGTCTTCCTCTACCGCCTTGTTTTTGCCGATTACATTTTCGAGCGAGTCGTAGCTGAGCTCTGAACCGTCAAGTGTAACCATATTGCCGAACTTGCCCTGCATTAAAAGCTCTACTGCGTACGCACCATAGCGTGTCGACAAAATTCTGTCGTTTGCAGTCGGAGAACCGCCTCTTTGAACATGTCCGAGAATTGTCGCTCTCGCTTCAAGTCCGACAAGCTCTTCAAGTTGATTTGCAACAACATTGCCAACTCCGCCAAGGCGAATGGGGTCAGGGCTGTTCTCTATAACTTTAGATACAACCACATCACCGCCGATTGGCTTTGCACCCTCTGATACAACAACAATGGCAAAATTCTTACCGCGTGCCATATTTTCCTTAATTGCCTCTGCAACCTTGTTGATATCATAAGGAACCTCGGGTATAAGTGCCGCGTCACAACCGCCCGCAATAGCAGACGCAATTCCGATAAAGCCCGCATAACGGCCCATAACCTCAACAACAATTATTCTGCTGTGAGACTCTGCAGTTGTTCTCAACTTGTCAATCGCATCTGTAGCAGATGCAACAGCCGTATCAAAGCCGAAGGTTGTATCGGTAGATGCAAGGTCGTTATCAATTGTCTTCGGCACACCGATAACCTTAACGCCCTTTCTCGCAAAATCACGGCCGCTGGTAAGTGTACCGTCACCGCCTATAACAACAAGGGCATCAATACCCGCATCCTTTAAATTCTTTACGCCTACATCTGACACATCGCCATTCTTCTTCTCGCCGTTTTCGTCAATATAATCATAGTCAAAAAGATTATCCTTGTTTGAGCTGTAAAGAATGGTACCGCCCCTTGAAATTGTGCCCGATACATCTGTAAGATTAAGCTTTACAAAATTGTCGCCGCCGAGATAAAGTCCGCGATAACCATGCTTTATTCCGACAACCTCAAGTCCATATCTCATAATAGCGGTTTTTGTAACCGCACGGATTACCGCATTAAGTCCGGGGCAATCCCCTCCGGCTGTCATAACACCTATTCTCTTGATTTCACTCATTTTATTTTCCTCCTATACAAACATTCCGAAACTACCGATTTCAAAGCCGAATTAACTTTTACAAATATTACGGCAAACTAACAATGATATTTATTTAACTAATTTGTATTATATTACAACATTTTGCACTTTTTTGCAAGATTTTTTTGCACACGGTAATTTTACTTGAAAATTCTGTCATTTTGCATAAACCACAAAATGTTTCTTATTTATTTTAGTGTATTTTTAGCTATAATGTTAAAAATTATTTATATAATGTTAAAAAGAAACGACCCAAAGGGTGGTTTCAGACCGATGACAAACTCTCTCTGCCACAAGCGTGCATTAAAAATAAATATTATATGGTTTAGTGATTTTGATACACCAATATTAAAACGGTGGGTGCCCCATCGAGGAAGCACCCGCCGTTGCTTGTTTTTTGCAAAATCGTTCTCTGCCGTACCCTAGTGTGCCGACGAAAACGATTTTTCAAAATATAACTTCGTTTCTCATCGTCTGCACAATTTATCTTGCTATTTTTTTACGGCTTTGTATACACCCGCTGTAATCGCCGTTCCGAGCACGGCACACACAATCGCCTCTACAAGTCCGTTCAAACCGACAAACGCAACAAGAAATGCAAAAAGATTGCCGCGGCCGAGACTGTCTATCATTGTAGTTATATACTCCGTTCTGCCAAACATAACCACAAGGCCGAGGACAAAAAATATTGTGTTAAGAAGTGCCCCCGATAAAGACGCTATCAAAAATCCCGACTTGTTTTTTATTGCCTTAAATATGATACCGCACAACCACCCCATAAGCGTTCTCGGCACTACACAGAGTATAAATGTCAGTATCGGGTTGATGCCAAGCAGAGCAGCACCGAACGGGCTCATTCCGAAGCACTGTATAAAGCTTGTAATTCCAAAGGCCGCACCAAGAACCGCACCGCAGGCAGGTCCCATTATTATTGCCCCGATAATTACCGGAATTGTAATAAAGGTGATTTCTATTGCTCCTGCCTTGAGATAGCCAAGCGGTGTAAATCCCATAATCACAATAATTGCAATCAATAGTGCATAGGTTACCAATGTTGATGTTTTTGTCTTTTTCATAAATTCCTCCTGACTGTCACTTATCAAAAAGATAATGCAACGCCTAAATTTATTTTAATTTTTATTTTTTAGCATATTTTTGTTGTATATTATGAGCAAGCCCTTGAGTATCAAATCCTCATCTATAACTATATCGTGTTTACAATGCGGAATAATTACTCTTGAAAGTCCGCCCGTTGCAACAAGAGTTGACTTGTATCCAAGCTCCTCCTCTATTCTGTCAATCATACCGTCAATCATAGAGGCACTGCCGAATATGATTCCCGATCTCATACAATCCTCGGTATTTCTGCCCATAACTCTGCCCGGAGCTTCCAGGCTAATCTGCGGCAGTTGAGCCGTTCCGCCCGCCAACGCTTTAAGCGACAGTTCAACTCCCGGAGCAATCGAAACCCCCGAGAAACACGCCTTATCATCAACTATAATAAGCTTGTTTGCAGTTCCCATATCCACCACAAGCACGGGCGGTTTGTAGAGGTTGTAGCCCGCAACACACGCACAAATAAGGTCTGCCCCCACTTGTGTCGGGTTGTCTGCGAGCAGATTTATCCCCGTCTTTATCCCCGGCCCTACAACAAGTGCGTCTACTCCGTATACAATCTTGACCGCGTTCTTAACAGTTCTTGTAAGGGGCGGAACCACCGATGAAATTATCGCACCGCTTACCTGCTTTGTGTCTACGCTGTGCAAAGAGAGAATACTCCTTATCTTTGTTGCATATTCTTCATCGGTTTTTCGTGCGTTGGTGGAAATGCGTGAAACAAAGGTAAGCTCATCACCTGCAAATCCCCCAAGCACAATATTCGTATTTCCTATATCAATCGTAAGAACCATTCTATCATAACCTTTCTGGGTGGATTGTATCACGAAAACCGCGTTTTGTCAATGTTTAGCCGTTTTTTAATTTCTTTTTCATTTCCTCATACTCTTGCTTGCCGTACACCTTATTTATAAGCTCAAGCAAGGCGTTTGCGGAAATCCTTGGTGGAACCTTCATCAATTTTGCAAGTTGTTCTCTCTTATGCTTGCTGTCACTCTTGCCCGAAAACCCGTCTGCGAAAAACTCCGCCTTGGTAACGGGCATAAGCTCTACGGCCTCTGTCACCGCCCCTGCCTGTTCAAGAATTTCGGCAAGTGTTTCTCCATCTATACCCTCTACCCCGAGAATTCCTTCTGCTCCTGCTTTTTCCTTGCGTCTCTCCTTGCCCTCAACTCTCGGTATATACGCATGGAAGACCCTGCCATCTCTGCCTACGCATTGTTTTATATAATTCCTTATTCTAAATCCCGCTCCGTCAGAGTCGGTCAGAATTATTATGCCTCTCTTTTTTGCCATTTCTTTTATGCTTTTGATTATCTGCGGAGAACGATAGAGTTCAAACCCATGCGTACATATAATCGGTGCATCGGTTATTTTTTCGAGCTGTTTCTTGTCGTATTTTCCCTCTACCACTATAACCTCATTTATATGTATCATATATGCTACCTCTTTGAAACAAATCGTTATTTTTCATTATTTTAACACATCTGGCATAAAAATAAAATACCTTTATTAAATTTTATTCAAGCTTTGGGGCGTAAATTGATGAAAAAAATCTTGTTTCCTAAAAATACCATATTGAAAAATGTCTTTATTCTGGGCTTATCGGGAATAATAGCAAAAACATTTGACTTTTTATTTCGGGCATATTATTCCCGTGCTCTCGGTGCAGAGGGAATGGGACTTTTGTCGCTCGGCTTTTCGATGCACGGCGTTATGCTTACCTTTGCAACGGCAGGCTTTGGGGTCGCAGTCTCAAAAATAACCTCCGAATATATGGCACAAAACCGCTATAACATAGCAAAACGATGTATGCGTTGTGCACTTTTCGGTGTCTCGGTATTCAGTCTTGTCGTTATGCTTATTACCTTTGTCCTCTCAACGCAGATTGCAGAAAATATACTCGGCGACAAGCGGGTATCCTTGAGCCTTTGCACCCTTGTCCCGAGTATAATCTTTATGGGACTCTCATATTGCTTCAAGGGCTTTTTCTACGCCTCAAGAAAGGTGCTTGCCCCCGCAAGCTCTGAGATACTTGAGCAAATTGTAAAATTTATTGCCATTTACGCATTACTCAAGGTGCTTCTGCCCTACGGAACACAGTACGGTTGTGCTGCGGTTTTTGGCGGAATTTCCATTGGCGAGTTTTCCTCCTGTGCTTACCTCGGTGTGATTTATATAAAAGAAGAGCGAAAAATCAAAAGCACCCCCGCCGAGAACGATGCTCTGTCACAGAGAGAGCTTGTGTGCGAGCTTCTCGGAATATCAATTCCGTCAATGGTGACCTCGCTTTGTTGCAGTTTTCTGCGGATGCAGGAGGAGGTTCTGATTGTCTCGGCTCTTGAGCGTGGAAATCTCTCGCATTCCGAGGCAGTAAGCTCTCTTGGTCTTTTAAAGGGAATGGCAATGCCCCTGCTTATAATGCCACTTAATCTTTTAGGCTCGGTTATGTCTCTGCTTGTCCCCGAAATATCAAGGGCAGGAGTAATCGGTCAAAGGAGGCTTCGCTCTGCTACTCTTCGGATATACAAGGTGGGTATCCCCATAGGACTTGTGATAGGTTCAATGTTTTTAATTTTTGGAGAGCAGATAACCTATGCGGTATATGGGTCGTATGATGCGTCAAGGCTTGTAGTCTGGCTCTCTCCGCTCTGTCCGATTATGTTTGCAGATTCTCTCTCGTGTTCTGTACTCAACGGACTTGGCAAGCAAAAACGGTTGCTTCTGTTCTCGCTTCTTGACTTTTGCTTGAGATTTATACTTATTTACTTTGCCATACCATACGGCAAGACGGCTGCCTTTGCCTTTATGGTCGCCGTAAGTAATATTTTTACCTGCACCCTCTCTTGCTCTTGTGTTGCCTCTCTTATCTCACAGGGCAAAATGCCGAGTTTTAAATTGACAAAGAAATTAAAGTATGGTATGTTAGATAAGTGATATTATAAGTATAAAGGGGGTGACCGATGTGAACGGGGAAAAGCTTATAGAGCGTGCGAAAAGCGGCGATAATAAAGCCTTTGAGCTTTTAATGGAGGAGCATTTCAAGAAAATATACAATATTGCATTCAGAATTGCAGGGAACGCCGATGACGCCTCCGATATGACCCAGGAAGTTATGCTCAAGCTGTTCCGTAACATCGGCACCTTTAACGGAAATTCCAAATTTTCTACATGGGTATATCGTGTTGCAACCAACACTTGTCTTGACGAGCTTAAAAAAATCCGTCGCAGGAGTGCATATTCAATAGATAACACAACCGATACAGGCGACGGCGAAATATTATACGAGGTCGAGGACACCTCGCCAACCCCCGATATCATAGCCGAGAAAAAGGAACTGTCGGGCATTGTCGCCAAGGCAATCAAAGCCCTTAGCGATGACCACCGAGCGGTTATAGTCCTTCGTGACATTCAAGGCTTCAGCTATGAGGAAACCGCTAAAATCCTCGGTTGCAGTGAGGGCACTGTCAAATCCAGAATAAGCCGAGCGAGGGCACAGCTTAAAAAAATTCTTGAAAAAGATTTTGGGTTTGGCGGAACTTATTTAAACCGCTAACCGTCTTAATGTATAGCAATAAATTGAGAGGGGTGATTTTTACATGCAGGAAAATAATTGCAGTATCTACAAAGAACAGCTTTTTGACTATGTCTCTGACTTGCTAGGCGACACAGAAAGGGAAGCGTTGCTTTCGCATATCCAATTATGCCCCGAATGTAAAAATGAGCTTACAGAAATCCAAGCTATACTAAAAGCGACTGCAGATATTCCCGAATTGGAGGTTCCCAGCAGTCTTAAAATAAGTGTTTCCGAAAAATTGGCAGAGCAGAGCAGAAAAGCTACCTCTAATCGAATTGTATTTCGGAGATTTGCTTCTGTTGCAATTCCGTTTGCCGCTTGTATTGCTCTGGCAGTCGGCATATTTTCAAACGGCACGATTGACAAGTTTATGAATGCAGACAACATTATTTCCTCAGGCAAGACAGAGGTTTCGACAATAAACGAGGTTACAGAGCAGTTTGATGATTTACCCACAGCAGTTCAGGAGGAGCCGCAAACTGCACAGGCTCCGTCAACCCCAAAAAAGGTTGAACCAAAGGTTAGCCGCGAAAAAACCGATACACCTCAAACAACTCCGTCTCCTGTGCAGACAGAGGCTCCGCAGACAGATGCTCTGCAAGCAGAGGCTCCGCAACCCGAGGCGGCATCCGACAGCACTATGTTCAAAAGATTTATTCCCGACGCAGAAGAGGCTGCAAGCCCCGCTGCAGTAGCAGAGTATTCAGCAGATAACGCTCCTGTCGCACCGATTTCAGAGGTTCCTTGCTCTTGCGTTGTCACAACCGACAATTTATCTGCCTTTGCAGATAAATATGGGGCAGACGAGGCAAGTGAAATCTCTTTTGAAATTCTTGCCGACGAATGGGATAGCTTTGAAAGCTTTGCAAACGGCATTGGTGCAAGCCTTGAGGTTGAATATACAACCGAGGGCAACGGATATGTGAGCATTATTGTAAAGGGTGTTTCGGCAGAATAAGATAATTTTACAAATAAATGGAACCATACCATATACAAAGGAAGAATAAGATGAAAAAGCTTCTTATAATTGACGGTAACAGTATTTTAAACAGAGCATATTACGGAATAAGACCGCTTACGGCTCCTGACGGGACGCCGACTAATGCGGTCTATGGTTTTTTAAACATACTTTTTAAATATCTGGAAGAGGAAACGCCAGACTATCTCTGCGTAGCCTTTGATGTCAAGGAAAAGACCTTCCGTCACAAACGCTATGAGCTATATAAAGCACAGAGAAAACCCGCACCCGAGGATTTTCTTGTTCAACTGCCTCTGATTAAGGAGGTTCTCTCTGCGATGAATTGTATGTGTCTGGAGCTTCCAGGATGGGAAGCAGACGATATTATAGGCACGGTCTCAAGACTATGCGAGGAAAAGGATACCGAATGTAAAATCCTCACGGGGGATAAGGACGACCTGCAGCTTGCCTCGGACAAAACCGTAATCAAGCTTGTAGTTACAAGAATGGGTAAGACCGAGACTGCCGACTATGGCATAAAAGAATTTATCGAAAAATATGGGGTAGAGCCTGCCTCTTTTATTGATATGAAAGCCCTGATGGGTGATTCGTCTGACAACATTCCCGGTGTTCCGGGCATAGGCGAAAAAACTGCTTCTACCCTTATTGGGGCGTATAAGAGTATTGACAAAATATATGAAGAGCTTGATAAAATCGATGTCACGGACAGCGTTCGCAAAAAGCTTGCCGAAGGCAGAGACAACGCATACTTGAGCTATGAGCTCTCTGCGATTGACCGCTTTGCACCGATTGAGTTTGACTTTGAAGAGGCAAAGCGGAAAGAGTACGACAACAACAGGCTTTATGAAATATTTACACGGCTTAACTTCCGCTCGTTCCTGCAAAAGCTTGGCATAACGGCAGAGGATTCTGCCCCTGCACCGGCAAAGATAGAAGGTGCGGGTAAGCTTGCGGATTTTTCTGAACTTCTCTCCTCTTGCGAAAAGGCAGACAAGGTTTTCTATATAATTAAAGACCATACCATTTGTGCTTTGCCCGACAATTCGCAGACCGCTCTTTTATCAAGGGATGTAACCCAAGACAAGCTCAAGACCTTTTTTGAAAATAAAAATATTGCCAAGGTCGGCTTTAATATGAAAGAGGATATAATTTTACTCTCGGATTTCGGGATTGAGAGCGACCCTCTCAGCGTTGAGGGAATTTGCTTTGATATTATGCTGTCTGCATACATTTTAGACCCCACTCAATCCGAGTATCTTTTACCCGACCTCTGCCGAAAATATCTCTGTGCGGATTTAGGGCAGGACAGCAGGGTTGAAAAATGTGAGCAAATTTCTATGGACGGCGTTCTCGGCGGTGAGGTTACTGCCGATAGCTCGGGCGAGCTTTATAACAAGGTCTTTGCGTTGCGTGCTCTTTATTCAAAAATGTCAGAGCTTATCGAAGAGAATGGTCAGCACGAGCTTTACTATGATGTCGAGCTTCCGCTTCTTGAGGTTCTTGCGGATTTGCAAATCAGGGGAATGTATATAGATAACGACGCTCTGTCTGAATTCGGAAAAATGCTCGAGGACAGAATAAGCACTATAAGCTCCAAAATCTTTGAACTGTCGGGCGAAGAATTTAACATAAACTCACCAAAACAGCTCGGCGTTGTCTTGTTTGAGAAGCTCTCTCTTCCGTTTGGCAAGAAAAACAAACGGGGAAGCTATCCTACAAACGCGGATGTTCTGGAAAAACTTAAAGACATCCATCCAATCGCGGGTCTTGTTCTTGAATACCGTCAACTTGCCAAGCTTCAGTCTACCTATGTGGTAGGTCTTGGCTCGGTTGTCAACCCGAAAACGGGCAGAATACACTCGCGTTTCAATCAGATGGTTACTACAACGGGCAGAATAAGCAGTACCGAGCCGAATATGCAGAACATTCCCGTTCGCACAGAGCTTGGCAGAGAGCTTCGCAGAATGTTTATTGCAGAAAAACCCGACTGGTGGCTTCTTGATGCCGATTACTCGCAGATTGAGCTTCGTGTTCTCTCGCATATTGCGAACGATAAAGCAATGAGAGAAGCCTTTGAAAGCGGGAACGACATTCACACCGAAACCGCATCAAATGTGTTCGGTGTGCCGATAGACGAGGTTACACCGCAGATGCGTTCGCGGGCAAAGGCTGTAAACTTTGGCATTGTGTACGGAATTGGTGCCTTTTCGCTTTCGCAGGATATAGGCACAACAAGAAAAGAGGCAGAGCAGTATATCAACGATTATCTCAAGCACTATAGTAATGTTTCAGAATATATGAAATCAACCGTTGAAAATGCTAAAGAAAACGGCTATATCAAAACCATTCTCGGCAGAAGGAGATACATTCCCGAGCTTAAGGCCGGCTCACAAATCCAGCGTGCCTTTGGCGAAAGGGTTGCGATGAACGCCCCCATTCAGGGAAGTGCGGCTGATATTATTAAAATTGCTATGGTAAATGTTTACAACCGATTAAAGAGGGAAGGGCTTAAAGCAAAGCTTATTTTGCAGGTTCACGATGAATTGATTGTCGAGGCCCCCGAAGCTGAAAGAGAAACAGCATCAAAAATACTTGTAGAAGAGATGGAAAACGCCTATTCACTGTCTGTACCACTTGTGGCAGATATGAACTTCGGCAAAAGCTGGTATGATACAAAATAACAACAAGGCTTGATAATCGTTTGGTTGTCAAGCCTTGTTTCATACCTCTACGAATTGTGTTTTTTCGCCCTGATACTTGAATTTTCTTAATAAAAAATGTATAATAATTATATTGCAAATACTTTTTTGTCAAGGTGATAAATGTGAAGGACTTAACTCGCGGTAACATTTACAAAAACTTTATACTGTTTGCCATTCCTATGGTATTATCTGCACTTTTGTCACAAGGCTATAATATGATAGACAACATTATTGCGGGCAAATTTTTAGGAAGCAACGGTCTTGCGGCGATTGGCTCAACGGCAGCTTTTATCTCCTTTGCCTCTTCTCTGTTCTGGGGCTTTGCCGCAGGGGCATCCATCTATACCGCATCACTTTTTGGTGCAAAAAATTATAAACAGATAAAATTTTCTGTATATCATAATATAGGCTTAACCCTCGTCACCTCCGCAGTTTTTGCAATAATAATTATAATTTTTGCAAAGCCTCTTCTTTCGCTTTTACGGATAGACGCCAACATATTTGATGATGCCAGAACCTATCTTATTATATATATGTCGGGGTTTTCCTTTGTTTTACTTACAAACAACTTTCTGCAGATTATGAACGCCTTTGGAATAGGGACCTTTCCTCTTGCTATGTCGGTAGCCTCGGCGGTACTGAACATAACGGGCAACATCGTGTCGGTTACAGTTCTTGATTTGGGCGTTGCAGGTATTGCCCTTTCTACAGTTGTTTCCGCCTTTGTTGTTGATGTGCTGTACCTCATACGGCTCAAACAATGCTTCCGCGAAATGAATGTTACAGATATAAAAGTAAATTTTTGCAGGCGTGTTATAAAAAACCTTGTTTCGTTTTCTGTTCCGACCGCTCTTCAACAAGCAGTTATGTATACATCAACTATGCTGATATCCCCCCTTGTAAACGGCATCGGCAGCAGTGCAAGTGCCGCCTACACTGTTGTTATGCGGATATACGACATCAATGCGGGAATATACCAGAATTCCGCAAAAACCGTCAGCAACTATACAGCACATTGCAGAGGGGCGGGGCGACCCCTTCACTATTACAAGAAGGGGGTAAGGGTTGGACTTTTGCAGGGCTTGTTGTTCTTGTCTGTGCCGCTGCTAATCTGCATCTTGTTTGCAAAGCCCGTTTGCGGTCTGTTCTTCCCGTCGGGCTATGAGGGCGAGAGTCTTTCGCTTGCAGTTTTGTTTTCAAAATTCTATCTGCCCTTTATTATATTTAATATGATAAACAACCTCTTCCACGCGTATTACAGAGGTACAGGCTCTATGCATCTTTTAGTCATTCTGACGAGTCTTGGCTCTGTTGCACGGCTTGTGTTTACATATCTGCTTACAGGCTTTGGAATGAACGGAATTTATTCAGGCTGGATTTTTGCCTGGATATTTGAAGCCATAATTGCATTGATTACATATTTCACGGGAATGTGGAAGAAAAATATTATACCGATAGACTAAAAAGCGACCCATTTCAATTTTGGGTCGCTTTTTTATGAATAAATAAATTTATATCCAACGGGCGGAATTGTTATTTTCAGTTTATAATCTTCAGCGGAAACAGATATAGGATTTTTTGTCCCTGAATAAAATTTTTTATACTCAAACTCTGACAAATCAAGCATCAGCTCTCTCTCTTCAAAGCCACGGTTTATCGCACATATGCACAAACCCTCTCCGCACCTTTTACCAAACACATCCTTTCCGCCTTTGAAATATCTTGCATAGGCAAGGACATCATCTTTGGCATACAGAGTTTTATAAAATCCCGTAGCTAATACCGAAAAACGGTCTCGCAAGCCTCCGACCTCTCTGTAATGTTCAAGAAGCTCGGGGTCAATTCGCCGCCACGGGTATGGCATTCTGTTGTACGGGTCCCGTCCGCCCTGCATACCCACCTCGTCGCCGTAGTAAATCGACGGAACTCCCGGGTATGTCATTTGTATAAACGAGGCACACTTCATACGATAGGTTGCAAGCTCCTCGTGACCCGAATCAAGTCTTTTATCTCTGCAATCATCGCCCATTCCCCCGAGCAACGACTTTGCACGGATTGTATCATGGGTGCCAATCAGGTTCATAAGCGAATACGAAACCTCTCTCGGATAGTTCTCAAGCACAGACATCAGACGCATGTCGAATATCTCCGCCCCCTCACCAAAGGTGAGAAATGCCAACAGATTATCACGGAATATATAATTCATAACGCTGTCAAGCTCGTCACCTAAAAGATATTCCCTCTGCTTTCCGTATGCTACCTTGCTTGTGGCATCCTCCCACACCTCGCCGATTATCACCGCGTCAGATTTTTCTGTCTTTGCTTCCTTTCTCAAAATCTTAATAAACTCATCGGGAAGCTCGTCAGCAACATCAAGCCTCCAGCCTGATGCACCAAGGCGTAGCCATTTTTTTATAACCGAGTCTTTATCTCTCAAAATATAGTCAAGATATGACGGCTCAAGCTCGTTTACATTGGGAAGATTACTGCAACCCCACCAGCTCTCGTATCCGCCGTTCCTGAACTGATACCAGCTCCGATACGGCGAGTTGCTATCATTGAACGCTCCGCCATCACCGTAAGCTTTATACTTGTTAAAATACACACTGTCTGCACCCGTGTGACTGAACACACCGTCAAGAATGATTTTTATATCAAGATCCTCTGCCCTCTCGCAAAGCTCCTTAAAATCCTCTTCTGTTCCAAACATCGAGTCAATCTCTTTGTAGTTTGCAGTGTCATACTTGTGGTTTGAATACGCATCAAATATGGGGTTTAAATATATAACACCAACCCCAAGAGCCTTGATATACGGGAGCTTATCTGTAATCCCCTTTAAATTCCCGCCATAGAAATCGTTGCACGCAGGTCCGTTTTCATACGGATGGCGATTGAAGGAAATCGGCTCCTCTCTGTCGTAATGTATGATATACTCGTCTCGTTTTTTTGGAATTTCTCCACTATGCTTCCCGTAAAATCTATCGGGGAAAATCTGATACATCACACGCCCGCAAAACCATTTTGGGGTAGTGAACTTCCTGTCATAAACCGTTATCTGAAAGCTTCGCTCACACTCTCCGTCTGCACATTCCCCAATCCCGCCGAGACGCTCGGGATTGTTGATATACCACACTCTTTTGCCGTTTATCTCGGCATAAAAGCTGTACCAGAACAGGCACGGCTCACTCGGCATACAAAGCTCTGCGGTAAAAATGTATACACTTTTGTCTCTGCCCTCTCTCTGCATATCATATATCTCCTCGCATCCGTTATACCAGGTGCGAAGCCTAACCGTATCGGGGGGGTCGTCGGTTGTTACATCTAAACGAAGCCTGACCCGCCCGCAGGTGGGGGTTGCCCCAAACGGTGAGCGATATTTAATATCCTGTGAATTGTGGAAAAGCATTATATTCTTCTCTCCTCTATAAACAAAATCCCCGTCACTTTAGAACGAGGATTTTTTAAAATCTTAAACTATCCCATACGGTGAACTGTTGTGCGACCTATTCTGTGTTCAGCTACCTCGTCAACCGTAATCGCAAAGTTGTCTATAACAAGCTCTGCCCGACTTCCGTCCTCGGGGATAGACCCAAGCACAGAGATGATTACCCCGCCAAAGGTTGCCGCACCGCTATCCTCGGGCAAATCTATGCCAAGCTCGTCTGCTACATCCTTTACGGATGCACTGCCATTTATCTGCCAGGTGTCTGCCGAAATCTTAATGATTTCCTCCTGCGTTTCTCCGTCTTGTCCGCCAAGGTCACCGACAAGGCGTTCAACAAGGTCGATAAGTGTAATTATTCCGCAAAGGCCGCCATATTCATCAAGAACAACCGCAAGCCGTTGATTGTCTCTTCTCATTCTGTGAAACAGTATGTCTGCCGTCACCGTCTCGGGAACGAAATACGCAGGCTTGACTGCATCTTTCATAATTCCCTCATGGGTCTTGTTTTCTATTCTGAAATAATCACGGGCATCAAGCACACCAAGAACCTCGTCCTCGCTTTCGCCGCACATAAGATAACGGGTGAAGCGACGCTCGTGTATGGTTTCTTCCCATTTTTCAACCTCATCATCTGCCCACAAAATAGCAATCTCGGTTCTGTGAGTAGCAACATCCGCCGCCGTCAAATCATCAAACTCAAACACATTTTGTATAAATTCCTGTTCATCGGCGTCTATAACACCCTTCTCTCCGCCCGCATCGACAAGCATACGAATTTCCTCTTCGGAAACATTGTCCTCCTCTGCGTTCGGGTCAATGCCAAAAAGCTTAAGCACAAGATTGGTCGAAGCCGTAAGCAAAGCAACAATCGGAGCAAAAATCTTTGCCAGAAACGATACCGTACCCGAAAGTCCGAGAGCTATCGTCTCCGCCTTTTTCATCGCAATACGCTTTGGCACAAGCTCGCCAAACACAAGCGTGATATAAGATAAAACAAGCGTTATAAGTACAACCGCAATAGTATCAAGCGTCTTATCGGGTATCGTAACGCCAAGCGATTTTATCCACGACACCAGACTATCGGAAAAATTATCCGCCGCAAACGCACTTCCCAAAAATCCCGACAAGGTAATCGCAACCTGAATGGTTGCAAAAAATCTCGCGGGTTGCTCGGTCAGCCGTATAAGTCGTTTTGCACCCTTGTTCCCTTGAGAAGATAACTTCTCAAGCTTTGCACCCTTCATAGAAATAACTGCAATTTCGGCAGATGCAAATATTGCATTAAGTGCAATAAGTACAATCTGCAAAATAATCGGCAGCATAGGCCCGCTATCGTCCAAGAGAAAAACCTCCTAAAAATAAAACATATTACAGGGTCAAGTATATCATATGCAATATTGCTTGTCAACAGAGGCATATTACAAACATCTTACATTATCTAAAGCATAAGATTAAGATATACCTTTTCAGAGAACTCCTCTGTCCCCCACGCCAAAACGGGCGGAATTGACAATGTTTCACCCTCTATAGCTCTGCCACCGAGGCTCTCAACAATCTCATACTTGTCTCCTTTGGGGCAGATGAGGTCATAGCCGTCATCAAACAGGCATACAGCACCGCCTGACAGAGTCAGCAGGTCGGTTAAAATCTTATTCCAATCCTGCTTGGTTCTTATTATATATATATCATTATCCTTCATAGCCCTTTTATATATTCCGTCAAGCCTCTCAATGAGTAAATCATCGAGCGTTGCCACACACTCTTTCTCAGGAATATTATCTGTTATACGCGAGGTTCTTGTGCATATTTGTCTAAAACCGAATTTTTCGTACATTCCGTCAACCGCAGGCACAAGAATTGCTATATCGCAGCCCTCTGCCTTTATCCTGGGCAGGGCAAAATCAAACATCTCTCTTACAAGCCCTAACCCTCTGTACTCGGGCAGGGTTGCAACCCCCGAGATGTATCGGCATTCCTTCTCTTGTCCAAAAACACTAAGCGTATACGGACGAAGTTGAATTGTCGCAGCTCTTTGACCATTGTATTCGGCAATGATTGTGTCCTTTGGCGAATAATTGTTCTCAAAATTCCAATCGACAAACTCCGCAGAATCATCAAAGCAGGTCGACCAGAGCGTTTTTACAAAATCAAAGTCATTTTCCTCTGCATATCTTACCATAATTTAATCCTCTTTTTCATTCTGTACTGCTTTTTCTTTAATATACACCAATTTTAAAAAGCTGTCAAACAGAGCCTCTTACCTAATTTTAAACAAAATTTTACCTAAATTTTACTTACATTATTCCCCAAAATATGGTATACTTAAAAAAAACACCAAAGGGGACATCAGTATGAGTTATGACATAAACGACACTGTTTTATACGGCACCAACGGGGTCTGTATTATAGCCGAAATAACAAAACGAAAAATCGGCAACGAGCTTGTTGAATATTATATACTCAAACCAATATATAACGAGGGGTCAACCATCTTTGTTCCGACCGCAAATGAAACTCTGACCTCCAGAATGAAGAGCATTATATCAAGGGAAGAGCTGTGCTCTGCAATCGAGACCGCATCTTTGGAGTGTCTTGTATGGATTGACAACGAGCCTGAAAGAAAACAAAAATACAGGGAGATTTTAGAAATAGGTTCTGTATATGATATATTACAACTTATGAGGACGCTTTATCTCCGCAGAGACAAAGTGTCAGAGCTTGGCAAAAAGCTTTATGTTTCCGACGAAAGGCTCCTCAAGGATACAGAAAAGATAATTTTTGACGAAGTCGCCTTTGTGCTTGACATGGAACGCTCAAAGGTCGGTGACTTTTTAAAGGAAAGACTTGGACTGCGATAGGCATTACACAAGCATCACATACGCCAAATGTGCCGAAAGCACTATTCCCACCGCATCAGCGGATAGTGCAGACGGTAGAGTATGGCGTGTTTTTTTTACCCCTATTGCACCAAAATATACTGCGATAGTATAAAATGTGGTCTCGGTTGACCCCATCATAACAGACGCAATTCGTCCGACAACGCTGTCAGGACCGTAGTTTTTGAACAGGTCCGTAACTATTGCAAGCGACGCACTTCCTGAAATGGGACGCAGAATTGCAAGAGGTAATACCTCTGCAGGAATTCTAATCAACTCAAGTGCAGGCGATAAAACCTTTGCAATCAGCTCAAGAGCACCGCTTGCACGGAACATATTTATTGCAACCATAAGACCGACAAGCGGAGCAATAATATTAAGCATTGCTAAAACACCTTCTTTTGCCCCCTCGACGAAACATTCATATACCCGGACCCGACGAACAAGCCCCATTATGATAAACATTGCCATAAAGACGGGCATTGCAAAAACAGATATGTATTTCACAGACGTTTTCTCCTCTCAAGAAATTTTGCAACCGCAACGCCTACGCAAAGTGCACAAATGCTTACAATCCATACGGGCAAAATTACCTCGCCCGAGTTGGCAGAGCCAAAGCTCTGACGCATTGAAATCAACGTTGCAGGCATAAGCTGAAGCGACGCCGTGTTTATTACCACAAACATACACATCTCGTCAGATGCAACAGACCTTCCCCTGTTTAATTTATCAAGCTCTTTTATTGCCCGTATTCCAAGTGGGGTCGCCGCATTCCCCATTCCGAGCAAATTTGCAACCATATTCATAACTATCGCCCCCATTGCAGTCCCGCTTGGGTCAAGCTTGGGAAAAATAAGTTTAGTCAAGGGTCGCATAACCCGTGACAGAGCGGAAACCAAGCCCGCCTTTTCACCGATTTTGGCAAGTCCTGTCCAGAGACACATTATTCCCAGCAGAGCAATACAGCTCTCAATCGCACCGCCTGCACCCTCAACCGCCGCGGCCGCGGTCTGTTCAACTCTGCCCGTAAAGGCAGAGACAATTATTGATATTATAATCATACCGCCCCAGATATAGTTCAACATTTCTATCACCGATACAAGTTTATTCAGGGCTTCGTATAAAAATTACATCAAAAGAGGCACCGCTAAAGTGTCTCTCTGAAAAATTCGATTAAATCTATACACGCTGTATCCTCATCTTCTCCGCTGATTTTTACTGTAATTGTTTCTCCTTTTTTTATTCCGAGACTCATTACCGAAAAAAGTCTCTTTGCATCGGCACATTTGCCGTCTGAATTACACACCTCAATATCTGACACAAACTTATCCGCACGCTTTACCAGAAGCCCCGCAGGTCTTGCGTGAATTCCCGCCTCGTCGCGAATTGTATATTCAAAGCTTTTCATAAACACTCTCCGTTTCTGCCTATTGGCGTCTGTTTACCTTTAATTTATCACACATATTGCTCAATTATTCATATTATTTACTATGAATAATTTTTTGTTTGTCTTTTTATGTATTTTATGATACAATGGCATCATCACTTCAAACAGAGAGGTTTTTATGAGTATAAAAAATAACTATTCATACACTATACGGTCGTGCAGAATTGCCTACATAATTCAAGCAATCGCTGTAAACTTTACACCGCTTTTGTTTTTAACCTTTACACGGGAGTTTGGTCTTACCCTCTCTCAAATAAGCATTCTGCTTACCACCACCTTTGTCATTCAGCTCGCGGTTGACCTTTTGGCAACCGAATTTCTTGACAAAATCGGATATCGCACTTGTGCAATTTTTTCACATATTTTAGCCGCACTTGGCTTTATTATGCTTGGAATTTTGCCCTATTCTATGCCCGACCCCTTTGTCGGCATAATGATTTCTGCATTTTTCTTTTCCTGCGGAAGCGGAATGATTGAAATTGTTATTAGCCCGATTTTAGAATCGTGTCCGACCAAAAACAAAGCCGCGGAAATGGGAATTATGCATTCCTTTTATTGTTGGGGTACTGCTCTTGTAATACTTGTCTCGACTGTATTTTTCTTCCTCTTCGGAATTGAGAATTGGCGTTTTATTGCGATGCTTTGGGCACTTATACCGCTTTGCAATATGCTCGTATTTTTCTTTGCCCCGATAAACAAAATGCCCGAATCTGACAAGAACGGCGGGGGCTTGAGAGTTCTTGAGCTTCTTAAAAACAAATGTATATGGATATTTATGCTTGTTATGGCTTGCGGCGGTGCCTGCGAGCTTGCGATGGCACAATGGGCGTCGGCATTTTTTGAAAAATCCCTTGCCATTCCAAAAGCGATAGGCGACCTTGCGGGGCCGTTTATGTTCGCAATAACAATGGGTATTGGCAGAGTTGTATATGCGAATATGGTAAAGAAGATAGACCTTTTGAGCTATATTATATTCTGTGCGGCTTTATGTGCCGTTGCATATGCAGTATCAGCTATCTGTCCTATCCCTGCCGTCGCCCTTTCAGGTTGTGCAGCAGTCGGTTTTTCCGTCGGTGTTTTCTGGCCGGGAATACTCAGCTATTCGTCAAAACGCTTCCCCCTCGGGGGCGGCTCGATGTTTGCACTTCTTGCCTTTGCGGGTGATATAGGCTGCACCCTCGGCCCGACCGCAGTCGGCTTTGTGTCAGAGCTTATGGGCGAAAATCTCAATGCAGGACTTTTGTTTGTCACTATCTTCCCGATAATGCTTGTGTTTTCCGCCCTTGTTTGCAAAAAAATAAAGTAGCGGATAATGCCAAGACCAGATAAGGAAGTAATTTTGAAAAATATGAAAATTTAGCTGAATTGGCATAGCAAAGGCAAAAGATAGAGCTGAAAACTCAGTAAAATGGGTTTTCAGCTTTTTCTTTTTATCCGCATATTCGTCAAAGTAAATGCCTTCTGATAAAATGAAGATACCAAATTTAAAGGAGGCATTAACGCTATGAAAGAAAAATTTATCGAAAACGGAATTGAGTATGTAAGAAACGGCGATTACTACATTCCAAACCTAAAGGTACCCGAAGGAACTTACAATATCGGTAAGTATGGCAGGTTGCACTCAATATTTATTAAAGAAAATCGCCCAACTGTTTACTCAATGAAGATGCTTAATGGAACTTGGCTTGCCTATCTTGAAGAAATTGACACAACCGCAAAAGAAATGATTGATAAGTTCATAAAAGATATGGCTGTTAAACAAGGCATCACAGAGGAACTCAAAGCAAAAGACCAAATGGCTTGGTTTGGCGCCATGAACAACATAAGACATTCTGCAGAAGAATTTGTATTGCGAGATTTTGTCTATTCGATGGAGGTGCGAAAATGAGTTTTCTTGATGAATTATATTATGGAAACATCAATCCTAACGAAAATCGAAACAGAAAATCTCTTCCTTATGAAAACGCTGTAAGAACCTTTTCTGATATTGAAAGTAAACTGTCAAAGGAATTAAATGGAGAAAACTTGAAACTTTTTAATGAGCTTGTAAATGCAAGCGATGAAATAAGTGCTACAAGCAGTGCTGAGAATTTCAAGATAGGATTCAGACTTGGTGTTATGATGATGTGCGATAGCTTGTTTTCTGATAATAGCATCATACTCAAAGATTAGATTATAACGGAGGTACATATAATGAAGAAATCAATCATATCCATCATATCGATCGTATCAGTTTTATTAAGTTCTTTTTATGTAAATGCAGCAGAGGTGCCGAAAGAGTCGGCACCCTGCAATGCCACAAATGAAGCAATCATTATGGTAGAAAGTTTTATAGGTGATATTTTAACCGAAGTACAGAACGGCTTGGGATATGCCGATGCGAGAGCAAAGTCAAATCGTATATTCTTTGATGCTTTTCTCAAAGGACAAACAAATGGTTATAGCTACGGTGAACTCGTCGATATAGCGAACTGTGCAATATGGCAGTATCGGGATATGTATCTGCGACCTGATTTTTATGCAAATAACCTTGAAAAAGTCAAAATTGTCATCGCCCCCATAATTGAAGATTATAAGTCCGGAAAAATAACCTATGCAGACGCAGAGTTCAATGCACGAAATAGGATTTATCAATCTGTAAAACCTGATTTTAATCCTGATGTAGAATATATGAAAGATCCTCTGTCAAGAGATATTCCGTCGGTGGATAATAGCTTATTTATACTCGCGAGGAAACTGATTTTAGAAAGTAAATAATATCAAACAACGCAAAAGGTGTAGCCGTTCATAGCTACACCTTTTTACTTGCGAGTAGGTTTTACATTTACATCGGGATTTATATCACCCTCTATTGTTCCGTTTGCATCTTCAAATGCCTTGATGTTTTCTCTGATTAAAACAAGTACATGACTGTTAACACTTCTGCCTTCATAATCAGCAACATAGGCAATTTTATTTAACATTTCTTCCTCAATTCTTATTGATACACTCTTAATAGCCATAAAATCACTCCAAAATAAATATATTATGTATTTATTTTAATGGAATTATGTGTTATAATGTTATAAATAGATATACAGTATATCTATTATATTTTTATGGTGATGTTATGGAAGATATAAAATTATATACTTGTTGCTTTTTCGGACACAGAAAAATAACTGAAACAGATAAACTAAAATCAAATTTATATAGTAAAATTGAAAAACTTATAATAAACGAAAAAGTGCACACTTTTCTCTTCGGTAGTAAAAGTCAGTTTGATGATTTGTGCTATAAAATAGTTACCGAACTTAAAGAAAAATATCAGCATATAAAGAGAATCTATGTTCGAGCAGAATTCCCTAATATAGATGATAGTTATAAGGAGTATCTGTTGGAAAGCTATGAAGACACATACTATCCTTCAAAAATGATAGGCGCAGGAAAAGCTGCTTATGTAGAGCGAAACTATGAAATGATAGATAATAGTAGGTATTGTATATGTTATTATGATGAAAATTACGCTCCGACAAGACGAAAAAACAGCAGGCGGGATTTATTGGACTATCAACCAAAAAGCGGAACAAGAATGGCTTTTGATTATGCTAACAAGAGAAATCTGATGATTTACAATGTTTTTGAATAGAAACAACAATATCGGAAAAAATAATCTTAGGTTAATTTGCGATACAATCGTAAATTAACCTTGACAATTATGTGCGATTAGTATATAATATAATTGGATTAAAATATGAGAGGAGAATATCCATGGCATATATAAATCGTGACTTAGAAGAGAAAATCAAATCTGCTTCTAAAGAATATGCTTGTATTTTGATAACAGGTGCAAGGCAAGTTGGTAAATCCACAGTACTAAAGCAACTTATGGATGATAATCGTGAAGAGGTTTTGTTGGATGACATAGAAGAAAGAAAATTAGCGTCAAAAGATCCGGCTCTTTTCTTACAAATGCATTCATTACCTATTTTAATAGATGAAGTTCAATATGCCCCTGAACTATTTTCTTATGTAAAAATGGCAATAGACAAAGGTGCTGCTCCTGGTTCGTTTTGGCTTACGGGTTCTCAACCATTTAAACTTATGGAACTTGCACAGGAATCTCTTGCTGGTAGAATTGCCATTATTCATATGCCATCACTTTCACAACATGAAATCTATGGTAATGATAAAACTGAACCATTTTCTATTGATTTAGAGAAATTAAAGAAGCGCAGCAAAATAAACAAGCCTGCTGATCTTAATGAAATATACAGACGTATATGGAGTGGCTCTCTGCCCGGACATATAAGCGGAAAATACACAGACAGAGATCTGTTTTATAGCAGTTATCTTCAAACTTATATAGAGAGAGATGTCAAAGAGATAGCTGACATTGATGACACGATGCTGTTTAGTGATTTTATTCGTTCGGTTGCTTGTAGAGCAGGTCAGATGCTTAATGTTTCAGATATTGCTCAAGATGTTGGTATTTCCAATGATACAGCAAAGCGTTGGCTAAAAATTCTTGAAAAATCTGACATCGTATTTTTCTTGCGCCCGTATTCAAACAATCTACTTAAAAGAACAATAAAAACTCCTAAAATGTATTTTTTTGACACCGGACTTGTTGCATATCTTACAAGATATTCATCACCAGAGGTTTTAGCAAACGGTGCGATTAACGGTGCAATACTTGAAAACTATGTTGTGTCTGAGATTATCAAAACGTATCACAATAATGCAAAAGAATGTCTTATGTGGTATTACCGTGACACAAACAGCAATGAAATCGACCTTGTAATTGAAAGTGACGGTATGCTTCATCCTATTGAAATTAAAAGAACTGCTAGTCCCGGAACAGAACTTATAAGACCTTTTAAGCTTTTAGATAAAGCATCTATTCCAAGAGGTAAAGGTGCAATTATTTGCATGAAAGAAACGCTTTCTGCCGTTGATAGTGATAATTATATTGTACCTATTTGGATGATTTAATTTACACATATATTTTATAGAAGAAGCAAAATTGAGGTAGCAACATGAATCCTATTGAAAATAAAAAAATTGAATACTGGAAAAGCCAGCTTTTAGATACAGGCAAAAGAAATAAAATGATTAATTACAGAGAAACAGCCAGGGCAACATTAAAAATTGTTGAACCCGGGCTTGATGAGCTGTATGCAAATTATGTTCAGAATGAAAATGAACTGACTTTTGAATATCCATTAGATAAAGATTCTGACATACGCACATACTCTGTATTGAGATTGTTTGACAGACTTTCATGCCCTATCCCTGTACTTCTTGGCGATATAAAGGTTGCTACATCGTTTCAGGAAAGCAAAAAAACATTAAAGAACCTACGCAACAAATCTAAGCTTGCGTTAGAAGAGCAAGGTACAAATATACTTTATTTATCTTTGGGCTTTATCGAATGGCAGGAAAATCACGGTTCACATCACTCTTGGGTAAAATCACCTTTGATATTGGTACCTGTTTCTCTGACGGTAGAAACTCTTAATGCACCATTCAAATTAGTAAGATATGACGATGATGTTGTAGTTAATCCTACTCTTCAACATTTGCTTTCGGCAGATTATGGTATAGAACTACCACCTTTCGATCCGGATAAAGATACAGTTGAAGATTATTTAAAAACACTTGAAGATATAGCTGACGAAAAAGGCTGGCGTATAATCAGAGAAGCAAGCATAGGCTTGTTATCTTTCTTGAAAATTAATATGTATAAAGACCTTGAGAACAACATTGAAAACATTTCTAACAATGCTGTTCTTAAAGCATGCTCGGAGATACTTCTGAAATTGTCAATATCCCCGAAGAATTAAAGTCATATAATCATGATACACTGATACCAAAAGAATGTTTTCAGGTATTAAGTGCGGATTCAAGCCAACAAGACGCCATCGAATTATCCAAGAGAGGCGTTAGCTTTGTTATGCAGGGACCTCCCGGAACCGGTAAAAGTCAGACCATAACAAATATCATTGCAGAAGCACTTGCAGCAGATAAAAAAGTGTTGTTCGTTTCAGAAAAAATGGCAGCTCTACAAGTGGTATATAAGCGTTTATCTGAACTCGGTCTTGCAGAGTTCTGCTTGGCTTTGCATAGCCATAAGGCAAATAAAAAGCAAGTTCTTGATGATATACAGAACACACTTTCTTTAAAGAAGACACGAGTAAAACAAGAAGCTATTGAAGAATTAGACAGACTTAATTTTGAAAGAACGGAACTCAATCAATATGCTACCGAATTGCATGAGGAAATTGCACCGTTAAACATCAGTTGCTATGATGTATACGGCATTTTGGATAATTTGAAAAGTGCAACAGATGCTTTATTCTCTATTGAAGATGTAGATAAAATTACAAGAGAAACATTAAACGAGATGATATACAATCTCGAAAATCTTGCAAATTACATAAATAACTCTGATTTTGACCTTGAGAACAATCCGTGGTCAGGTATTGTTATAAATTCTTTGTCGCTTGAAGACAAGCAAGTGATGGACAAAAACATCAGCCTGATTGTTGAACATTTAAGTGTATTAATATCAAACATTAGTGATTTAGTAGCTAAATATGGCTTAAATAATCCTGATACATTGCAATCAGTCGAAGAATTTATAGGTTTTATAAAAACTCTGTTACAGATAAGTGCAATACCTGAAATTATATTTGACAATGACAATATTAGAGATTTAGAGGAATTTACGCAAAAATCAACAGACAGAATAGGAGCATTGATAAAATACCGAGAAAATATTGATTCTTGGTTCTTTTCTGATGTGTATAATGTTGATTTGGAAAAGGCAAAAACAGATATTGATTCGAAAAAAGAAGAATTAGCGAAATCCCTTGAGTCTTCAATCATACATAATGTTGCCGAGAATATCGACAACTATTACGATGACATATCAGATATGCTTAACAGTATTACTAATGTCGCAAATATTGCAAACAGCGACATGGCTATGCTGTGCCTCGATATGCCTGTAACTTTAGCAAATCTGAGCATATTGCACGACCTTATTGTTGAACTTAAAACACAACCATCCTGCCAAAAACAGTGGTTTGATGCTCGTATTTTAAGCAGTGCTATTTCCAACATATCAAAATACAAAGAATTATCTGCAAAAATCAATTCTCTTAACAGCGAAATATTGAGTACTTGGGAGAAGGAAATTTTTGAAATAGACTACACCGAAATATTAAATAGATTTAAAACAGATTATAAGGGTATCTTCAAGGTTTTTAATTCCAATTACCGTGCAGACAAGAAAACAATCATCAAACACAGTAAAGATCCACTTGCTAAAATATCTGACCAACAGATAGTTGATGTTCTTTTGAAAATAAAAGAATTGAATGAACTCACAGCAGAGCTTACAAACAATAAATCATCTATTGACGAGATGTATGGAAGTGCTTTTTCAGGAACAAGCACAGATTGGGAATCGGTATCTTTGGACCTTTCTGCGCTCCAAAAAATATTGAGTCTATATCCTGCAGCAAGCACACAAAATGAATTCAAAAACATTCTCATTAACAACGAATATGACAAATTGTCAAGAGTATATGCAACTTTTGAAGAATTGTCAGCCGAAAGAATTCAGGCGATTTGTTCTAATTATAACCGCTTATTCCTTAACAAGTTGGATTCTAACGAAGATATGAACAGCATTATATCCAAGGTCAAGGAAACATTGGATGCGCTGGGAGAATTAAAAGCACAAATAAAGAATTTAAAGGGAATCTATAAGGACAAGGATTCTCATATCGGTATGTTTGTAAAACTTGAAAAGGCAATTGAATTAAGAAAAGCCGAGAGTGCTTTGCAGGATGAGGAGCGCTTATTCAAAACATATTATGGTGATTTGTATAAGCATACTTCAACTGATTGGGATGAAATAAAGCAACATATCGAAAACAAGAAAAATTTTGATAATTTAATTGTTGGTAGAAATCTTCCCAAAGAATTTTGCAAAGCAGTTGCAACAAACTTGACAGATAGAGAATCAATGGCCTCAAAGATCGATGCTATCAGTGGAATAGTTTCAAAAGTTAAAGAATTGGAACCATTCTTTGTGAAAATTTTCGGTAGCGAGATTGTAAATTCAGGCGTTGATGCTCTTGCGGAAAAATATAGAAAATGCTCCGGCAAAGTAGAACTTCTCGAAAAATATCTTGATTACAAAACTTTCAGGGACAAGTGTATCGCTTGCGGTTTGAAAGAATTAGTTCTTGCAATAGAAAAAGATGGTATTAAAGATATCGTTGATTGCTTTAAAAAGCGTTTTTATATGCTTTGGCTCAGTAAGGTATTAGAAACAAAGCCTTCGATTGCAAACTTCAAGAGTGTAATGCATGATAAGACAGTTAACGATTTCTGTACTCTTGATGAACATCAGCTCTCTATTGCTCGAATGAGAATTCGTGAAAAGCTGATAAATAGTCTGCCGAGCAAGGACAGATTACTTTCAGCTCATGATGAAATGAGTATTTTGACAAGAGAATTAGGAAAGAAACGCCGTATTATGCCAATAAGAAAGTTATTTAGAACAATTCCTAATCTTCTCTTGAAAATTAAACCCTGCTTTATGATGTCACCTTTGTCGGTGTCGTATTTCCTAGAGGCACAAACCTATAACTTTGATATGGTTATTTTTGACGAGGCATCACAGATATTCCCCGAAGATGCTATCGGTGCAATTCTCAGAAGTAAGCAGGTTATTATTGCAGGTGATACCAAGCAATTACCGCCAACCAACT
>JAZNHF010000037.1:0-44502 GCA_045576835.1 Clostridia bacterium | reverse complement strand
AGGACTTAACAGACCCGTGTTTGAGAGAAAGCTTCTTGATAATGTTTCAAGTGCGATTTCTGCACTCGGAAAATTTTCGGTCAGGAAATCTCAATCTACAATTTATGTAGAACCGCAAGAGGACGGAATTGATATGGAATTGACGGCAGAGAGGCTGTCAAAGGTGTTTGGCATAGTCAATATATGCCCTGCGGTAAAATGTGAAAAGACGATGGAGAGCATTGAAAAAACAACGGTTGAATGCTTGAAACAAATGGATATAGCAGGCAAAACCTTTAAGGTTGAGGCAAAACGCGAGGACAAGCAGTTCCCTATGAATTCGCCCCAGATATGCAAGCATATGGGCGGTGTTATATTGAAAAATACCGAGGGGCTTTCGGTTGATGTCCACAACCCTGATATACTCGTTCAGATTGAAATCCGAAAGGAAGCATTTATCTTTACGCAAAAGTTGAGCGGAGCGGGCGGTATGCCAGTCGGCACTGCGGGCAGGGCAACACTTTTGTTAAGCGGCGGAATTGATAGTCCTGTTGCAGGATGGATGATTTCAAAAAGAGGTGTAATGCTCGATGCGGTTCACTTCCACAGCCATCCTTATACCTCGGACAGAGCAAAGGAAAAGGTTATTGACCTTGCAAAGATTATCTCGGTTTATACAGGGCCGATAAGACTTCACATTGTACCATTTACCGATATTCAGCTTGATATAATTGACAAGTGTCCTAAAGAATATCTTACGATAATTATGCGTCGTTTAATGATGAGAATTGCGGAAAAAATCGCAGTTTCGCGTGATTCAAGGGCGTTGATTACAGGAGAGAGTATAGGTCAGGTTGCAAGCCAGACAATGGAAAGCCTCTCTGTTACCGATAACGCGGTGAATATTCCTGTTTTCAGACCGTGTATAGGAATGGATAAGGAAGAAATAGTTTCAATCTCAAAGCGGATAGATACCTATGAAACATCTATTTTGCCGTTTGAGGATTGTTGCACAATATTTGTACCAAAGCATCCCAAGACCAAACCCACAATAGCTGAAATCGTTGAAGCAGAAGCCCTGCTTACCGACCCTGACGGAATGCTTGAGACGGCAATAAACAACACCGAGGTCGTTGTTGTAAAGTAAAATAAAATGAATATAAGCCTCTTGTATAATTTAAGAAAATCGTGGCAAAATAATTCTAAAATTATACAGGAGGTTTTGTTGTGAAGGCATATATAGGCATAGAAGATGTATTTGCAAGAGAAATTCTTGATTCAAGAGGCAATCCAACGATAGAGGTAGAGGTAAGAGCAGAGGGCGGAATTTTCGGCAGAGCGTCGGTCCCGTCGGGTGCATCAACAGGTGCGTTTGAAGCATGCGAAATGCGTGACGGCGATGCCAGAAGATATATGGGTAAGGGCGTAACCAAGGCGGCAAAAAATGTCGGTACGACAATATGTGACGCACTTCTTGGAATGAATGTTTTAGACCAATCTCTTATTGACCAAACCCTAATCGAGCTTGACGGGACTGATAACAAAACCAAGCTTGGTGCAAACGCAATACTCGGCACCTCGCTCGCTTGTGCAAAGGCGGGTGCGATGGCGGTGGGATTACCGCTTTATCGGTATATCGGCGGTACAAGTGCAAGAGTTCTGCCTGTTCCGATGATGAACATTATAAACGGCGGAAAGCATTCGGATAATTCTATAAGCTGTCAGGAATTTATGATAATGCCAGTCGGTGCAAAAAAGTTTGCCGAGGGGCTTCAATGGTGCGTTCAGGTGTATCACACACTTAAAAACATCCTGAATAAGCAAGGATATTCAACCGCAGTTGGTGACGAGGGCGGATTTGCCCCGAATTTGGAAAATGATGAGGATGCAGTAGTCTTTATACTCGAAGCCATAGAAAAGGCAGGTTATAAGCCGTACGAGGATTTTAAAATTGCACTTGACCCCGCATCTACTGAGATGTATGAGGCGGCAAAGAAAATCGGCGAGGAAGGCAAGTATTATTTCTGGAAACAAAATAAGCTGTTGTCAGCAGATGAAATGATAGAATTCTGGGACAGTTGGGTTAAGAAATATCCCATTGTCTCAATCGAAGACGGTATGGCGGAGGAGGATTGGGACGGTTGGAAGAAGCTTACTAAAAAGCTTGGTGGCAAGGTTCAGCTTGTCGGAGATGATTTGTTTGTTACGAACGCCAAACGCCTCGAGAAGGGAATAAAAAAGGGTTGTGCAAACTCTATTCTTATAAAGCTCAACCAGATAGGAACGCTCTCTGAAACCTTGAGTGCAATCGAGAGTGCGGAGCGTGCAGGATATACCGCAATCATATCCCACAGGTCGGGCGAGACCGAGGATACAACCATTGCAGATTTAGCCGTGGCAATGAACTCGGGTCAGATAAAGACGGGTGCCCCCGCAAGGGTTGACAGGGTGGCAAAATATAACAGACTTTTGAGGATAGAAGAGGAGCTTGAAGAGACTGCAACCTATCCGTCAAACTCTGCATTTTATAATATTTCTATGTAAAAAAATCCCTCATTCAAACGAATGAGGGATTTTTCATATGGTGCCGCTGATCGGGGTCGAACCGATACGGTATCGCTACCACTGGATTTTGAGTCCAGCGCGTCTGCCAATTCCACCACAGCGGCATTTAAATCAACTCGTACAGTATATCATAATTACCCATAAAATGCAAGCATTTTTTTAAAAAATATTTTGAGAGTATTGTAATGATATGAAACGATACCGAATATTCCGGAATTAAAGGATGCTATCAATAAAAGAAGGTGTTAGTCATCGAGAAGCAACTGCATCAAACATTGATGCCATGCCAACTACGTCCGAAAACGTCCCGTCCACTAAATCTTCTTTCAACAATAATATACCACAAGGCGGTAATGTTGTCAAGGAAGGCGGCACAGCTTTAGCCGAAAGGTTAGAAGCCCAATCCTTGAATAATGAGCCAATCACGGCAGAAGATGTTAAAAAGGCATCAGGCTATGGTGATTATGGAGCGAAGATGCTTGCGGAGCGGGTGAACAATACCGAGGGTGCGACATTTAATGCGGTAAACAATGCTATGCGAAATGCTTATCTTGCAGGGCTTGCCGACATAGACAGTAAGAAGGTTTCATTTGAAACTGATTTGCAAATTGATGCCTTTACCGCAGGGAAAAAGGATGCGGCGATGAATCGGCTGAATGCAGAGGGGAAAGCAGGACAGAGTCTGGAAAGAGATTTGATTCAGCAAGGCGTGCCTTCTACAGACAGGAGAAGTATTATTCAGGCGGCAACCGAGCTTGAAGGGTCTTTGGAGGGTACAAAGCATACTATTTCCTCTGTGGTTTCAGGGGTCCGTAAGATAACCAACAATCTTGCAAGGGCAATCTCTCAAAAGGCAGGTGATGTGCGGAATATTTGGGGATTGTTACATACCAATCTTAAAGCTTTGCAGAGCGATAGTGTATTTCATAACAGAGATTTAGTTTCTGCTTATGCAGATACTTATTTGAATGCGATGAAAAATAACGAGTCAGGGCGGTATAATGAAATTTCTGCGGGGGTGCAGAATGTTTCAGGTGCATTGACGGAATACCTTGTAAGTGGAATAATGCCTGAGGGAGTTCAAAATCAAGAGGCGTTTCTTGCTGCTGCGGAGGAAATCGGGAATATTGTACAGATGGCAGATGATATGCTTGGAAACGCCAGGGAGCAACTCTATGGAAATAAAACATCATCCGCTGAAAAAGATGTATTGTCAAATGGAAACTCTAATGATATAATAAAGACATCAACAGGTGCCAAAGTAAGTTATTCTTTGAGTGGAAGTGCAAAGAAAGGGCAAAATAGAAGCGGACAAGGAAGAAGGTCTGCAACGCGAAACCAGCAAATGCGGGTATTTCCACCGTTTAATGAATCTCGTAGCGAGGCAAACGAAAGGGCAACGAGGTGGGCACATCGAGAGGATGTCGATGAAGGAGCAATGAAAATTGCTTTCTATCATAATGGGATTTACTTAATTGAAAAGACCACGGATTCTGAATTGGGATACCAAATTATCAAAAAAATACCGAAAAAAGAATATGATAAATGGTTACAAAAGAATAGGAGTGCACAGTATGGGAAAGATACAGGAGAACAGTCTGATGGAAAAGACGCTAATAAATCTCGTAGTGGAAATAGGGGAAATGATACCGATGGAAGAGTCGAATCAGGTCCTGATCGAGATTCTGTTAGACACGGAGGAGAAGTTCAAGACTTTTCAGGAGTGGATACATTCCAAGACGGACGGGGAAACTTTGAACACGAACGAGACGGAGATTATGAATATCGTTTCAAAGATAAGTCGGATGAACTAAACCAATCCATAGAAAGCGAGGCAAATGAAAATGAGCAAGGACAAGATTTATTATCAGATGACGGCGGCAAGCGGAAATACAGTAAGAGTTCCGGCAGACAAGCTCGAAAAGTGGATGGAAGGTCAAGCCGCTATAAAGAGGGGAAAGAAGCCGCGGGTGAGCGAAGAAAGCGTTGCCAAGATCTCAAGGATGCTGGGAATACCCGAAAAAGAGTAATTCTTGGCCATCGCTGCGAGGTCATTCCAAAGGAGCACTACGACTCCGAAATGACGAAGCTTGTAAAGGAAAACGAAAAGAACGGAATTGACGAGACCATTTTGGTAGTAGGCGGGATAAAACTCCCTAAAGGTGACAGCAAAGGGAGAGTGAAAACCGCAAAGGGTATGTTTATCGAGACGGCAGACGGAAGACGGATAGTGGTTGTTCAGTATGACAATGAGCATTTTTCGCCGAAGCAGATAAATGACCACGAGCTTGTCCATAATGATTATGGAAGCGAACGAACCCAGCGGGTCAAGAACATTATTCTGAAAACCCTTCCCATTAAAAAGAGATTTGAGCTTCTTGGGGTTATTCAGGATGACTATTCAGGTATTTTGGAGGATTTAGAGGGAGATGCCCTTGAGGAAGCGGTAGCAGATATTCTATCAGGGATGCACAATTTGAGCAAGGATTTTATTGAGCTCTCCAATGCGTATTTTAATAAAGATGATGCATTTATAAAACGGTGGGAGTACGAGGTAAACAAGAAATCTTTTGCAAAAGCGGTTGAAAAGGGATATGCGAGTGAGATGGAGCGAATTAACAGACAACTGTCTTATGACGAGTATGTCCAATTGAACGAATACATAATGGATGTGAACAATCGCCCCGGAAAACTGAAGAAGGCAGATTGCACAGAAATTGGAAATCACTTTTATATCTGGCGTAATAAAAGTAAGACAGATTATGAGGTTCTATTCCGTATCCCACTTGAAGGGAATACTGAGGAAATTAAATTTATACGAGGTGAATTAGATGTCTATAGCAGAGGAAAGAAAGGATTTCTTAACATTCTTGAAGTACTCGATGCAAGATACGGAAATGATAATTGGGGTGGCACTACTAATCAAGACATTCGAACAGGAAAAACAACTTTATCGATATATGAGAGCCAATCAGAAGGCGACGGACGAGGAGATTCTGGAGAAAGCAATCGAGATACATCAGGAAACAGAATAAAATACGCCCTTGATGAAGACGGAATGTGGGAGATGGAGCACATCTTTGAAAATGACGACCCTGAAGCCGAGACTGCTATGCTACGGGATTGGAAGGCGTTATTGGAGAAGTACGGAGCTATCCCAAAGGGTGAAAAGCCTGCAAGGGATATAGATGTACCCAAAAAGACTGCAGACGGCAGAAAGGTATCGCAGACAGTTCGGACAATCCTTGAAGCCAAGGCGACGCCCGATGAGGCTATACCAAGCATTGAAAAGATGGTTACAGATGGCGACTTTTTTAGAATTAAATTGAGGATGTTGCATTTGCAACATCCTCAATTTAATTGGATAAATTTATATATTATAATCTAACTTGAATTGCTCTCCGCAGCCGTATTTTTCGTATACAAAATCTATATCTTTATCGCCGCGACCCGACAGGCATACAAGAATAGAGCCGGATTTATGCTCTTTTGCATAGCGGATTGCATAAGCAACAGCGTGTGCACTCTCAATGGCGGGGATAATTCCCTCATATTTTGAAAGCAGGAAGAAGGCCTCCATTGCTTCCTCGTCGGAAACCGCATCATAGTGTACGCGGCCCATATCACGCAGGTATGCATGCTCCGGACCAACGCCGGGGTAGTCAAGACCGCTTGCTATTGAGTAAACGGGTTGAGGCTCAAGGTTTTCATCTTGAAGAACATAACTTGTAAATCCGTGGATAGAACCTTTTTTGCCAAACTTCATTGTTGCGGCGTGGTCGCCTATATTTTCTCCGCGGCCGAGGGGCTCTATTCCATATATTTCTACAGGGTCTGCAAGGAAAGGTATAAACATACCGAGCGAGTTAGAGCCGCCGCCCACACAGGCACAAACCGCGTCGGGCATAATCCCTGTCATATCAAGGAATTGCTCGCGTGCTTCAATTCCAATTATAGATTGAAAATCGCGGACAATTTTTGGAAATGGGTGTGGACCAAGGCAGGAGCCGATGCAGTACATAGCATCCTTGTATTCCTTAAGATACCCCTCAAAAGCGGCGTCAACTGCCTCTTTAAGAGTTTTAAGACCGGCTGTAACGGGAATAACATTAGCACCGAGAATTTTCATTCTGACAACATTGGGATGTTGTTTCTCAATGTCAACCTCGCCCATATATATGTCACATTCCATACCAAAATATGCAGCAGCAGTTGCAAGGGCAACTCCGTGTTGGCCTGCACCTGTTTCGGCAATCAATTTCTTTTTGCCCATATATTTTGCAAGTAATCCCTCGCCCATACAATGATTTAGCTTATGGGCACCTGTATGGTTTAAATCCTCTCTCTTTAAATAAATCTGGCAGTTTCCGAATATCTTTGATAATCTTTCACAATGATAAACAGGAGTTGGTCTGCCCTGAAATTCCTTGCGAACTCTCCGCAATTCGTTTATAAATTGTGCTGAATGACAAATAGCTTCATACGCCTCGTCTATTTCTTTAAATACAGGCTCAAGCATAGGAGGAAGTCCGCCACTGAAGTCGCCGAAGCACGCTCCGCCGTATTCGCCGAAAAAACCTTTTTCCGAAGGATGTTCTTTAAGATAATTGTCAAACTCATTGTATTTATTCATAAAGCTATACTCCTTTTTACAATCTTCATTCGAGTATAGCATATAAAACTAAAAAAGTCCACAAAATTTGTTAAATTTTTATTCTGCCGATTTAGTCGTTTCAGCTTTACGCTGAATTTGCTTACCGTTACTGTCTATTTCGTAATTATCTGTATATATGATTTGGGATATCGGGATTAAACTGTATCCGTCTGCCTGCAGTGTCTCAATAATGGAGGGCAGAGCCTCGGGTGTGTGCTTTGCGGCATTGTGAAAAAGCACAATGCTTCCCGGTTTAACCTTGTCTGTAACGCGTTTATGAATTTCAGAAGCAGACAAATCCTTCCAATCAAGACTGTCCACATCCCATTGAATGGTGTAGGCACCACACTCTCGCATAGTCCCGACAACATCATTGTTATAGTCGCCGTACGGGGCACGGAAAAGGTTAGGCTTTTTGCCCGTAACAGCTTCGATTTTGTTGTTGCATTCAGTCAATTCCTGTCGCATTTTTTCTTTAGACAGCTTGGTCATATGCGGATGCGTATTTGAATGATTCATAACCTCGTGTCCTGCATCTGAGAGTGCCCTTACAGATTCCGGGTATTTGTCAACCCATTCACCAACTACAAAAAATGTTGCTTTTACTTTATATTTCTCTAGTATTTCAATTAACTGTTCTGTATCCTCGTTTCCCCAGGCGGCATCAAAGCTTATAGATGCGACCTTCTCTTCTCCCTTGTCTACGCAGTAAATCGGAAGGTCACGCTTTGCACCCGATACGGTTATTGCCTCATGCTTGCCAATCGAAAGTGACAGCACAACCAACACAATTAAGGACAAAAGTATAAGTCCGTTTTGTTTACCGATTACCCATATTTTCAAATTTCTCACCTCATAAATTTCTTTTTTTATTTATATGCCAATTTATATAAATATAAAACTCATTATGTAACAATATAGAAACAAATAGAATATGAAACAAATAAAACCGAACAATCTTTTAGTCATTTTGCATAATGAACAAATAAAAAGTTTAGATATATTTTTTTAACATGGTGATAATTGCAACATTTTGGATAAAATCTGCAAGGTTTTTGCAAAAATATTATGTTAAAATGTTATTGAGGTGAAGAAATGATTACTTTAAAAATTGTTGATGCAAAGCGAAATCTAAAGTTTTGCGTCAACGGAAACAACATTGACGCTATTTATAGCGGTGAGTATGCCGAGGGCGACAAAATCATAGTTGATATGCAGGATATAAATTATATCTCAATACAGCTTGACCAGACCCTGCCCGAGAGCATAGTTTACTGCCCGAACAAGAGGCTTGAGCTTCTTGTGCCAAGGGGTCGGGCAAAAGACTGTTACCACGACGATGCTTTTGAGGGTACAGAGCATAAAATGACGGTTCGTGAGGCAACAGAGAGTGAGTTTTACGGTTACAGAAAAATATCGCTTAACTCACACGATTCAAAAATCAGCAGATGCTACCCTCATGCTGAAGCGAATTTTGTTACAAGGAATGAGGCGTTCTTTCTTGAACGAAATGCGATTGACGGAATAATACATAACGAATCGCATGGTTGTTATCCGTATCATTCCTGGGCAGGCGGTGCCCGAGAGGATTTGGAGTATTGGCTGTATTTTGGAAATCCTGTTGAGGTTGACAAGATTGATTTTTATTTAAGAGCAGATTTTCCGCACGACACATATTGGAAAGCACTCGATATTGAGTTCTCTGACGGAAGCATAATTCCTGCCGAGTTTCAGGAAACGGCAGAGGTTCAAACGGTAACCTTCGAGCCAAGGATTACGGAATATATTCATTTAACGAATTTTAAACAAGCAGCAGTTCCGCTATCATGGGCGGCGCTTACACAAATAGAAGTATATGGAAAGTATATCAAGGAGGATTTAAGTATAATGGAAGTTAGAAATGCAGCAAATTCAAAGGATGCAAAGCATTACACAACAGATAGATTAAGAGAGGAATTTTTAATCCAGAATTTATTCACAAAGGATAATTCTCGAATGGTATACAGTCATGTTGACAGAATAATCACGGCAGGGTTTATGCCTGTATACGGCGAGCTTAAGCTTGAGGCGGGAAAAGAGCTTGCAGCAGATTATTTCTTGCAGAGACGCGAGATGGGTTGTATCAACATCGGCGGCAGGGGTATTATCACGGTTGACGGTGTTGATTATGAGCTCAATCCCAGAGACGGAATATACATCGGTATGGGAAACAAGGAAATTTCGTTCAAGAGTGTCGACAGTGAGAACCCTGCAAAGTTTTATGTTTCGTCCTGTCCTGCACACAAGGCATACCCGATAGTAAAGATAGATATTACAAAAGCAAAGAGGGTTCCCTGCGGAAGCGTAGAGGATTGTAACAAGAGAGTTATCAACCAATACATACACCCTGAGGTAATGAAGAGCTGTCAGCTCTCAATGGGACTTACCGAGCTTGAGCCGGGTTCAAACTGGAACACAATGCCCTCACACACCCACGACAGACGAATGGAGGTATATCTCTATTTTGATATGGGCCCTGATGACGCAGTATTCCATATGATGGGCGAGCCAAACGAGACGAGACACATTGTAATGCACAACGAAGAGGCTGTTATATCTCCGAGCTGGTCTATACACAGTGGTGTCGGCACAAGAAATTACACCTTCATCTGGGCAATGTGCGGAGAGAACCAAGAGTTTGATGATATGGACTTTGTAGAAACAAGAGACTTGAGATAGGGGGCAAAAAGAATGGTTAACTTCAGGTTAGACGGCAAGGTTGCACTTGTAACGGGTGCATCGTACGGCATCGGCTTTGCAATCGCAAAAGGCTTTGCAGAGGCAGGTGCAAGAATTGTATTTAATGATATAAAGCAAGAGCTTGTCGACAATGGCCTTGCGGCATACAAGGAAGCAGGCATAGAAGCAAAGGGTTATGTTTGTGATGTTACCGATGAGGTTGCGGTTGATGCAATGGTTGCAGGGGTAGAAAGAGGGGTTGAGGATATTGATATTCTTGTAAACAACGCAGGAATTATCAAGAGAATTCCGATGCACGAAATGATGGCAGAGGAATTCCGACAGGTTATAGATGTAGACCTTAACGCACCATTTATTGTATCAAAGGCTGTTATACCGACGATGATTAAAAATGGTCACGGTAAAATTATAAACATCTGCTCGATGATGTCAGAGCTTGGTCGTGAGACGGTTTCGGCTTACGCAGCTGCAAAGGGCGGACTTAAAATGCTCACCAAAAACATCTGCTCTGAGTATGGCCAATACAATATTCAGTGCAACGGTATAGGCCCCGGTTATATTGCAACACCACAGACTGCCCCGCTTAGGGAGGTTCAACCTGACGGTTCAAAGCATCCGTTTGACAGCTTTATCTGTGCAAAGACACCTGCAGGCAGATGGCTCGATGCACAGGAACTTGTAGGACCTGCGGTATTCCTTGCATCAGATGCGTCTGATGCCGTAAACGGACACATACTATATTAAAGGACCTGAATGTAAATACGGTTCGCGGTGCACATTATCCAAACAGCAAATTATTTGTTGATTTGTGCGATGCAAACGGGATAATGTTCTGGAGTGAAATTCCTATGTGGGGATTTCCGAAAGAGGCTCTCGCCCGCCCGCTTGTAATAGAGCGAGGACTTGAGATGCACACAGAAATGATAGAACAGTACTACAACCATCCGAGTATTGTTATCTGGGGTATGCATAACGAGGTGGCAACCGACTCGGAGGAGGGATATGATATTACTGAAAAGTTTGTAGCTTATGTAAAGTCGCAAGACTCAAGCAGACTTGTTACATATGCGACAAACAGACCGCTTGAGGATAACTGCTATGACTTGGTCGATTTTATAAGTGTTAACCGATACATTGGCTGGTACGACAGTGAGATAGAGGATTGGGCGGACTTTGTGATAGATATGAAGAACTATTTCAAATCAAAAGGTGTGGATGACAGGCCTGTTGTTATGTCAGAGTTTGGAGTTGCTGCAATATTTGGGCAAAAGAATTTCGAGTGCCTGAGATGGAGCGAGGATTACCAGTCTAAATTCTATGAGCATACGCTTGATTTGTTCCTTAATGACGACGATTTAAGCGGCGTGTATCTGTGGCAGTTCTGCGATATACGAAGCAGTGCGGTATGGCAGCTCAATCGAGCAAGAAGTTTTAACAACAAAGGCTTGCTGAACGAATACAGACAGCCAAAGCTTGCTTACTACAAGGTAAAGGAGATTTTTGGGAATTAGAGAGAAAACACAAAAAGAGTGTCTCGGCAGAGACACTCTTTTTTAGATTATAACTATAAAATTTATTTATTCATTGCCTCTTCAACTGCAACTGCAACTGCAACGGTCATACCAACCATTGGGTTGTTACCAGCACCGATAAGTCCCATCATTTCAACATGGGCGGGAACAGAAGAGGAGCCTGCAAACTGAGCGTCAGAGTGCATTCTTCCCATTGTATCTGTCATGCCGTAAGAAGCAGGACCTGCAGCCATATTGTCAGGATGAAGTGTTCTGCCTGTACCGCCGCCTGATGCAACAGAGAAGTATTTCTTGCCCTGTTCGATACATTCTTTCTTGTATGTGCCTGCAACGGGATGCTGGAAGCGTGTCGGGTTTGTAGAGTTACCTGTAATTGAAACATCTACGCCCTCGAGGTGCATTATTGCAACACCCTCACGGACATCGTCTGCACCATAGCAACGAACCTTTGCACGCTCGCCGTTTGAGTAAGCAGTTTCCTTGACAACCTTAACCTCGCCTGTGAAGTAGTCAAACTGTGTCTGAACATAGGTAAAGCCGTTTATTCTTGAGATAATCTGTGCGGCGTCCTTACCAAGACCGTTAAGAATTACACGCAAATCCTCTTTTCTTGCCTTGTTTGCACTCTTGGCAAGACCTATTGCACCCTCTGCGGCTGCAAAAGATTCGTGTCCTGCAAGGAATGCGAAACACTTCGTCTCGTCACGCAAAAGTCTTGCACCAAGATTACCATGGCCTATACCAACCTTTCTGTCGTCTGCAACAGAACCGGGGATACAAAAAGACTGAAGTCCAAGACCTATCTTTTCGGCAGCGTCAGCTGCATTGGTAACCCCATCCTTGATTGCAATTGCTGCACCTACAATATATGCCCAGCAAGCGTTCTCAAAGCAGATGGGCTGAATTTCCTTTACCATATTGTATACATCAATGCCCTTATCGTCGCAAATCTGTTTTGCTTCCTCAATGGAGGAAATGCCATGCTTTGCAAGCTCTGCATTGATTTGGTCAATTCTTCTTTCATAACTTTCAAATAATGCCATTATACATACCCTCCTATTCGTGTCTGGGGTCGATGAGCTTATCTGCATCATCAACTCTGCCGTATTGTCCGCTTGCTTTTTCCAAAGCTTCGTTTGCGTCCATTCCTTTGCCAATCATTTCCATCATCTTGCCAAGGTGGACAAACTTGTAACCGATAGTCTGTCCGTCTTTGTCAACTGCAAGCTTGGTTATGTAACCCTCTGCAAGCTCAAGGTATCTCGGGCCCTTTGCTTTTGTTGCATAGGTTGTACCAACCTGACTGCGAAGACCCTTGCCTAAATCCTCAAGACCTGCACCGATAGGAAGACCATCCTCTGAAAATGCAGTTTGTGTACGGCCGTATACGATTTGCAGGAACAACTCTCTCATAGCGGTGTTGATTGCGTCACATACGAGGTCTGTATTGAGTGCCTCTAAAAGTGTTTTGCCAATCAGAATTTCAGATGCCATAGCGGCTGAATGTGTCATACCGCTGCAACCGATTGTCTCAACGAGTGCTTCTTCAATAATGCCGTCCTTTACATTGAGGGTAAGCTTACATGTGCCCTGCTGCGGTGCACACCAGCCAATACCGTGGGTAAGACCTGAAATGTCCTTGATTTCCTTAACCTGTGTCCATTTACCCTCTTGCGGGATGGGTGCAGGACCGTGATATGCACCCTTTGCGAGAGGACACATTTTTTCTACTTCACTTGAATACTTCATATCTCTGCTCCTTTCGTTTCTTTGCGGTGATTATAAGTGTATTTTAATTCTCACCAAAATAGTCAATCGTATTGTATAAATATGCACAATCCGACAGACTAACACATACCTTTCATAATTATACCATAAAAAATTCATTATGCAAGAATAATTTGAAAAAAAATTAACAATATATTCAAAAATATATTGAAAAAATTGTAAGCGTCAACGACTGTAGCGACTATAATTGACGAAATTTTGCAGGCGTTTTTCTTGTCATTTTCCTGAAAAAACTGCAAAATCGTTCTCTATCGTAGCGTTGTACGCCGACGAAAACGATTTTACAAAATATAACTTCGTTTCTCATCGTCTGCTCAACTTAATGACTTTATCATTAAGTTGAAGAGCTTGGGCTTATCCCAAGCTCTTGTTGTTATTTATATGAATATTTTATTTCATCGCCTGAAAAATACAGGTCAAGGGGTTTTGATTGTTCAAGACCATAGAAAAAGGATTTTGTTGAGCAGTTGCCGACACCGCCTACATACAAATAACGAACTCCGCCTTTGACGGTTGCCTCGCTTTTTGTTCCGGGTGAGACGCAGAATACATTTCTGTTTTTACTCGTCAGAATATTCATATAATAATCCCAGATAACCATCTCACTCCCGTTAAAATTATAAAACGAGGTATCAAAGATAAGAACAATATTTTTCTCGGGTGCACCATTGCAGATATTTGAAATTTTTTTCCATGCAGATGGGTCTGCCTTCAAAATAGATGTGCCCGCGGTTGAAATTGTTACTATACGGCTGTTTTCTATTACTGTTTCTGAAAATGCGTCTGCCTGCTTGTGATTGCCGAGGATGCCCCATTTATCTTCAATTTGCGATGTAGCATAAAGCGTATCCTCTTTAGAGAGTGCCTCGATATACCATTTGTTCTGAAGAAGTCCGATTAAGGTTTTCGGAGTGTCTGTTTTGCCCGAAACGGTTATTTTTTTATCGGTATTTAATACGCCGCAGAAGATGTCATTTGCGGCTACATCGGCATCTTTTATATAAGCTTCACCATTCACGGCTGCGTTTGAGGTAAGTCCCATATATTCTGCTGTAACAGTACCGACAGAGCTTGTGGAGAGCAGGACATTTCCGTTCATTTTCAATGTATCTGAATGTATGAATTTAACCAAAGCCGACGGGATTTCGGCAGAGTGTCCGTTTTGGTCGTAGGCGGTAACTGTAAATTCTTTGTTACCATCTGTTGCGGACACTGTCTCGGGATAGATATTTATAGCGAATATGTCGCCAAGCACCAAAACCTTTGCAGAAAGAACAACATCTTCTGATGTAACATAAACAGTATGCTCGCCCTTTGATGAAAAACTTATGCTGTTTCCTGTAATTTCTGCAGATTTGTCGGTAGTTGTTATAACTGCATTTGGTGACGGTATCTTGTTATAGTTTTTGTCATTAAAGTAATACAAGATATCTACACTGTCACCACAGACAACAGTGTCTCTTGAGAGCTTGATATCACCGCTTACGGGCTTTGAAAGAGGGGCGAGAGAAGATGTGACGCCCAGTGCGTTTGAGACCCTCCTCAGAGATGATACATTATTTTGAACTGCTTGAGTATCCGTGAACTTGTCTTTGGTTACCATTGTTGTACTGCCGCCGCCGTCGAGGTTGATTGCAGTTCTGCAACCAAGCTCTATCATAAAATTTGCAAGCTCTGTTTGAGTAAAGCCCGGGCAATCCTCCTGTCTGCCGTCAACCGTCACCATATAAAGAGTGTCGCCCGATGCGGAAACGCCGAGAGCGGTGCGGGGATTTTGCCCTGGAATATCGTTTGTAAAGCTGCAAATCTGACCGTTTTCTACAATCAAGGTATTTCCGCCGATTGCTTCCTTGATTTTTGAAGCATCGGGGGTAATGACAGTCTCTACCCGAATTATATCACCCATTGCAAAGTTGGTGTTTAAAAAGGCGTTTACGCTGTAATTTGCAGTAAAGACTGCCCCGCCTTTTGGTATAGAAACCTTTTCGCCGCCCCAGGAAAAGCCCGTCATTTTATATTGGTTTTCTGCATATGGCTCTGTCACCATTGCGTAGTTGTTGATGGGAATTGTTACAGCGTCGCCCCAGGCAGAGGTTATCATTGTTATTCCGCCAGAGGTAATCGGCACCTTGTTAATCTGATACAGCTCGCACGAGGAAAGGTCGATAAGAGATGTGTTTTCCGCATAGAGAGTACCCGTATAACTAAAGTAACCAAAGAGCGGACTTGCATCGTCTGTGAGGGCAAATGTGGCAAGCTTGTCCTTTGACGGGGTAGAGATAAGCTCCCCGTCTGATACGGTCATACCAAGCATATTCGTCTCGCCCGAGGAAAAGTTGAAAAAGTCGCCGTTTATACTTGCCTTTGTATCATTATCCTCTGACATCTGTTTTACAGTAGAGAGGGAAGAGCTGCCGCCCTGCGGGGAGAGAACCTTAACCTCTAAATCCTCGTCGGTAAGGTCAATTTTTATAACATCAACCGATTGCCAACCATAGCTGTTATATGTTTCAATGCTTTCGTGCAGAACACCTTTTGTAATCTGTGTGCTCTGTTTGTTTTCGTATATATTTTCGGCATATGCACTCGTGCCGAGGATAGTTATCGTAAGTAAAAGTGTAAATAATTTTCTCATTCAAATCACCTCGTTTTTGATTATAGCATACCTTTGTTAAAAAGAAAAGGCTTATTGACAAAAAAATAGCCGTATGTTATAATCAAAAAAAGGAAATTAAGGCATAAAAACCGCAAAGAGACAACATTCTCTTTGCGGTATTATGATATGGTGATTATTATGAATTTTGCTGATTTTATATCAAACTCGGCAATGGTTTTGCGTGGGTTTGTAAAAGGTGCAAGGCTTGATAAAAGAGGTTCTCTTTTGCGTATCGAAAGGGGCGTCAGAATTATGAAGAGAAGGGGCGAAATTTCTGTTGGCAACAGGGTACTTCTTCACAGATTTGTCAAGCTTTCTGCCTATGGCGGGAAAATTGAGATTGGCAACAACACCTATATAGGTGACAGAACGGAAATTCATTCGGGTCAATCTGTGAAAATCGGGAATAATGTTAATATTGCTTGGGATTGCAATATTTTAGACCGTGACTATCACGGTTTTGAATCTGAAACCGAGAGGATAGAGCCGATTGAGATTTGTGACAATGTGTGGATTGGCTGCGGTTCGTATATTTTAAAGGGAGTTACGCTCGGAGAAGGCTCTGTTGTTGCAGCGGGGAGCGTTGTTACTAAAGATGTGCCCAAGGCTTGTCTTGTTGCGGGGAATCCTGCACGGGTTATTAAAGAGAATGTTTGGTGGAAGGCATAAATTAGGAGTTGTTTGAATTGGAAAAGAAGAATAGTATTTTAGGTGCAGTAAGTCCCGTTCTTATAATTATGATTATGTCAAGACTCTTGTCGCTTGTCAGCGTTCAGGTATATATGGCGTATTACGGGGTTTCTAATGATTATCTTAATATTTATTCTTATGTAATAAGTATACCCAACATTATTTTTACATGTATAGGGACCGCCCTTTCAACAGTGGTAATTCCGATTTATGTTGGGCATACCGCACTTGGTAAAAGAGCGGAAGCTAAAAGATTTGCCGATAACATAATAACAATATCACTTTTCCTGACATTGTTATTAGTAATTATCGGTTTTATTATATCACCCATTCTTCCAAGGTTTACGGCTTTTGCAAAAACGGCAGAGCTTTATTCATTTACGGTCAAGGCACTTATGATTGTCTTTCCCGTTATGTTTTTCTATGCCCTGAATTACATTTTTCAGGGAATGCTTCAATCTGCGGGCAATTACAAGCTTCCTGCGTTTGTAAGTGTTCCGTCAAGCCTTATTGTAATTTTATATACACTTCTTTTAGGTGATAAATTCGGAATAACGGGACTTTTGATTGCCACAGTTATCGGACTTGCGATGCAGGCGATTATTCTTATCCCCCCGCTTATAAAAAACGGATACAGATACAGTCTGTCGTTTCAGATTAAACACCCTGATATAATAAGAGCAGGCAAGATGGCAATTCCTGTTTTGTTCGGTGTTGGGGCATACCAGCTTAATATGCTCTATAATATTACGATGATTGCACGCTTTGAGGGAATGGTAACTCTGCTTACCTTTGTTCAGAACATTACACTTTATATGGTTCTTGCAATAATCTATTCGGTAACTGCGGTGATTTATCCAAAGCTTACTGCCTGTGTATCAAGGGGCGATTATGACGAATACAAGCAAAACCTCTCTCAAATTCTCTTGAGTATGTGCTCGCTTTTAATTCCTATGACCTTTGGGTTTATAGGTGTTCGCAAACCCCTGCTCTCGCTTCTTGCAGGATGGGGACAGATAACATCTGGTGATATAGAGACGGCGTCGCTTCTTCTGTCGGCATATTCTGTCGGAATATTAGGGATAGGTCTGAAAGAAATTCTTGACCGTGCCCTTTATTCGTTGGGAAACACCAAAATCAGTGCAGTGACAGGATTTATAATTATGGTTGCAAATGTTGTAATCAGCTTGATTTTGATGAGGTTTATAGGTGCATATGGCATACCGCTTGCGTATAGCTGTGCATCGCTTATTGGTATGGGGGTTCTTCTTTTCTCGATAAAAAAGAAGGTCGGAGCCTACGCAAAGGGGCTTGGACTTACAATTTTAAAATGTGTGATTGCATCGGTTGTTATGCTCGCTTTAGTCGAGCTTTTAAATATTTGGCTTCCCGCATCGGAGACAGTTTTGATGAGGTGTGTACGGCTTTTTGTTCCTGTAATATCGGGAGCTTTGGGATATGTTATAATGGCGTTTGTCTTAAATATAAAACCTGTTAAGCAAATTATGCTTAATGTTCTGAAAAGAGGAAGAAAATGAGAAGAATATCCTATGCACTATCATATTTTTTGTATTACTTTTTTGCAAGACATCTTCCGTCGAGCAGTGTTCCCTATAATTTGGGGAGCGGGAGATTGCGGAGATTTTTGTGTAAAAGATTGTTTTTGTCTTGTGGCAGAAATGTGAATATTGAGCACGGAGCATTTTTTGGCGGCGGCAGGGAAATCGAAATCGGGGACAACAGTGCTGTCGGCTTAAATGCGAGAATTGCGGGTCCGCTCTCAATCGGAAATGATGTTATGATGGGTCCGGGTGTGAATATATACACCCAAAACCACGAGACGGAAAATATTTATAAGCCTATGCGGTTGCAGACTGCACCAAAGCTTAAGGTAACGATTGGTAATGATTGTTGGCTCGGTGCGAATGCGGTAATATTGCCCGGCGTTACAATAGGAAATGGTGTAATAGTCGGCTCGGGGGCGGTAGTCACAAAGGATATTCCCGATTTTGCTGTGGTAGGAGGCGTGCCCGCAAAAATCATAAAAATCAGACAACAAACGGAAGGGGTTCCAAGAATGAAGGTATTATATCTTATTAACCACGCGGGCAAGGCGGGCACAGAAAAGTATGTGTATAACCTTGCAAAGACATTTAACGGTGAGGACACGAAATGCTATTTTGCATTTTCAGAGGCAGGGCTTCTTTCTGAACAGATGAAGGAGCTGGGGATTGAGAGCTTTCAATTTGAGATGAGGCATCCGTTTGATTTAAGGGCTGCAAAAAAGCTTGCTTCAATCTGCAGAGAGAACAACATTGATGTTATACACACACAATATCCGAGAGAGAATTATATTGCACTTTTGTCAAAGAGATATTATTCGGGTGTAAAGGTGGTGTATACTTGTCATTTAACGCTTAAAACCTCGTTTTTGTGGAAGATAACGAACAAGCTTATGACTAAGAATAACCACAAAATTATCTCTGTTTGCAACAAGGGGAAGGAGCTTTTGATTGGCAACGGAGTAAACGGGGACAAAATTACCGTTATATTTAACGGAATAGTTCCGATAGAAAACCCGACAAAAAATACCGAGAAACGCAAAGAGCTTGGTATTGACGAGGACACCTTTGTTATAACTACTCTTGCAAGGTATCATATTGCAAAGGGCTTGGAATATTTTACGGATAGCATATACGAGCTGAAAAAGCTTACCGACAAAAAATTCGTTGTTTTATATGTTGGCGACGGCGAGCTTTTTGACAAGGTAAAGGATAAGATAAAGAAGCTCGGACTTGAAAATGAGATTAAACAGCTCGGTTTCAGAAAGGATAGCCAGGAAATCCTTGCGATGAGTGATTTGTATGTGAATTCTGCAAAATGCTTTGAGGCGTTGTCATTTGCAATAATTGAGGCACTTAATCACTCCCTTCCCGTTGTTGCAACCGATGTCGGCGGAAATTCTGATATAGTAAATGATGAGACCAACTGCGGTATTCTGGTTGATTACGGCGACAAAATCGGTATGGCAAACGCAATAAATACAATGCTGACCGACAAACAAAAGTATGACGAGTTCGCTAAAAATGCGAGGATTGCGGCGGTTGAAAGGTTTAATCTTGATGAACTGTTAAAAGAAACATACAAACAATATTTTTAATTCATAAGGAGTATAAAGATGGAAAAGAAAAAGTTTAAGTTTAATTTAGTTGACCTTATAGTTGTTTTAATAATTGTTGCGGCTGTTGCCTTTGTCGGGATAAAGTTCTTCGGCGGAGGTGTAGGTTCAACCCAGACGGCACAATACAAAATTTCGTTTATGTGTGACGAGGTTCCTTCTTTTGCGGCAGAAGCAATAGAGGTTGGTAATTTGGTTACTGACGATGATAAAAATTCCGCCCTTGGTGTTGTAGAGGCGGTCAATCTTTTCCCGTCAAGAACATATGCCCAGACTGACAGCGGAGAGTTTCGTCTTGCCCCCAAAGAGGGCTTTAACAGTGTTGAGGTTGTCTCGGTTGTTACAGCTCAGGAATTCCAACACGGAATTATGGTTAATGCGTCAAAGTACGGGGTTGGCCATTCGCTTACAATAAGGGTTGGCAAGGCAAAAATTTTTGGAAGAGTATCAGGACTTGAAAGAATAGAGCAGTAATAAAATTTTAGCGGAAATGGTGACTGATATGGTTTCACAATCATTGACTTGGTTTGTTTTAAAGAAGATAGCTGACTTTATCAAAAAGACTGTCTCTGAAAGCGTTATAATAGACGCGGTTATGACATTTTTTGATTTTTACGGCCGCAAGGTCAGAGAAAGCGGAATTTACGCCTGGCTCGGAAGCAGCACGATTTGGGACAAGAATTACAAAAGCTCAAAGGTGTATAACATACTTGGGGTTATTGCAAAATGGGTTCTCAATTTGATTGGAAGGCTTCAGCTGTTTTTCAGAAAAATATTTGAAAATTCACTATCTTTATACTTGTTTGATTTTGTGTTTTCAGGCAAGTGGATATCTATTGATGTTGTTCTCGCGATTTTTCTCGGCGGAATGTTTGTTGTTCCGAACGGGAATTGGAACAACCTCTATTTTGTAATTGCAGGGATTTTCTTTGGAGTATGGGTAGTTATGAGGCTTGCCTCGGGCAAGATAAAAAACTGTTCTGTAAAGGAAATCAGCGTTGCAATTCTCGGCTTTGTTGTTGCAATTTTCCTGAGTACCGCATTTGCACTTGTTTTAGGTGAAGCGGTAAAGTTTGCACTGTTTTTGATTTCTTCGATTATCATTGCGTATTGCATATATACGACGCTTGATACCAAAGAAAAGCTTATAAGGTTTATAAAAATACTCTTGCTTTTTGTATCTCTTACCGGGGTTTATGGTATCTTGCAGAGATACAGAGGGGTAGAGGTCAACCTTGAATTTGTTGATGTTGTTGCAAACAACGGTATGCCGGGGCGTGTGTTTTCTACATTTTCAAACCCGAACAATTTTGCCCAGTTGTTGTTGCTTTTTATGCCGTTATTTATACCTGCAATTTTATCTGCGAATAAAAAGAGGGAAAAGCTCTTGCTTTTTGCAGGACTTTGCGTTTGCTTTGTTGCAATCGCAATGACCTATTCCCGCTCGTGTTGGGTAGGTCTTGCACTTGCTACGGTGCTGTTTGTGTTTATATACGATAAACGATTGGCAATACCAATGGCCCTTGTTGTAATTATTGCAATCCCGTTTTTGCCTGATACGATTATGAACAGAATTTTTACTATTGGCTCTATGCAGGATTCGTCAAATTCATACAGACTTTATATCTGGGAGAGCTGTCTTGAAATGATAAGGGATTTCGGTGCAACGGGTCTGGGGCTCGGCTCGGCATCCTTTAAGGTTATATATCCTGGATATGCCTCGCCTGTTGCGGTAAGTGCTCCGCACAGTCATATGCTCTATCTGCAGATAATCATTGAGATGGGCGTTTTCGGTGCGATAACCTTTTTTGCATATATACTCTCTCTTGTGAAAAAGACTGCGGGAAATATGCGAAATATGTCAAAAAATCTTAAATGCTATGCAACTGCATGTATAAGTGCACTTGGCGGAATTGCATTTGTGTGCTGTGCAGAATATATCTGGTTTTATCCGAGGGTGATGTTTGCTTTTTGGATAATCCCTGCACTTTTAATGTCAATAATAAAACAGTCTGACTCGGATTGTTAAAATTTGAGGTGAAAGCTATGAAGATACTTCACTTAATCTCGGGCGGAGATAACGGAGGGGCGAAAACACATTTGTTTTCGCTCTTTGATAAACTGAAATACAAAGCAGACATTCGTGTTGCCTGCTTGATTGAGGGCGTTTTTTACAAGGAAATTCAATCAAGAGGTGTAGACAATGTTCTCTTTAAGCAGAAAAATCGCTTTGATTTGTCTGTTGTGGATAAAATCGCAACAATGATAAACGATGAAGGCTTTGATATTCTTCATGTGCATGGTGCAAGGGCGAATTTTGTTGCAGAATTCATTATGCGGAAAATCAATATTCCGACCGTTACGACCATACACAGTGACTATCTTCTTGACTTTGATGAGCCGATAAAAAAGCTTTTCTTTACTCCTCTTAACAAGCATGCTATTAAAAAAATCCCGTATCGTATTGCAGTTTCAAATAATTTCAAGGATATGATGATAGAGCGTGGCTTCAGGGCAAATTCTATATATACTGTCTACAACGGTATGGACTTTTCTAATGTGCCGAAGGAGGTAATGCCCAAGGCTGAATACGCAAGAGCACACGGCTTTGAATATGATGAGAGCAAAACCTATATCGGCATTGCCGCCCGTTTTGATGCGGTAAAGGGTGTTGATGTTTTTGTAAAGGCGGGGATTGAGCTTCTTTCGCGAAACGATAACGCGGAATTCCTTATTGCGGGCGACGGGGTTGAGAGAGAAAAGCTCGAAGAGCTTGTTAAGGCGTCAGGCTTTGAGGAAAAAATTCATTTTTTAGGCTATGAAAAGAACATCTATGATTTTTGGAACATAATAGACATTAACTGTCTGACATCTCTTTGCGAGAGCTTCCCTTATTCTATGCTCGAGGGTGCTGCCATGGGAAAACCGATGGTGGCGTCTCGTGTCGGGGGAATACCCTCTCTTGTAATTGATGACGAAACGGGGTTCTTGTTTGAGAGCGGGAACTACAAAGAGATGGCTGAAAAGCTCGATGTTTTGGTGAAAAATCCAGCACTTATTTTGAAAATGGGTCAGAACATAAAGGAATATGCTTTGTCGTCATTCTCAAACGAGAGGTTTGCACAAACCCATATAGAAATTTATGAAAGTATCATCCGAGATTTTTATGAGCAGAAAAAATACGATTTTGTCATATCAGGATATTACGGATTCAGAAACAATGGTGACGACGCTCTTTTGATGTCGATTGCAGAGGATGTAAAGAAGGAAAAAGGCGATGTGCGAATTGCAGTTTTATCCAATCGTCCTAAAGAGACAACAAAAATTTATCGCATTGATGCAATTCATCGCCTGAATATTCCAAGAGTTCTCTCGGTGTTCAGAAATACAAAAGTGCTTATATTTGGTGCAGGCTCGCTTTTGCAAGACGAGACGAGCAGTAAGTCTCTTTGGTATTATCTTTTGATTTTAAAGCTTGCCAAGAAATGCAATATGAAAATTATGCAGTTTGCAAACGGCTTCGGACCTGTAAACCGTGATTACAACAGGCGAATAACTGCAAAGGTCGTTAATGAGTGCGTTGATTTGATAACGACAAGAGACAAGGCTTCTTTTGACAGAATGAAGGAGCTTGGTATTGACAGGGAAATGTATCTGACTGCCGATCCTGCTATGCTTTTAAACGGGGTATCCGAAAGGAAACTCTCGCGGATGCTCAACAGAGAAGCTGTGCCAAAGGGCGAATATATTACTCTTTCTGTAAGAGAATGGAAGAAGAACCCCGGGAATTTTGAACAGATGCTTGCAGCTGCGGTTTCTGACTTTGCACGGAGGTATGACCTTAATGTCTTGATTATACCGATGCAATATCCCCATGATGTTGATATTTCAAAGAGGATAAAAAACCTTATCGGCGACAGAGCTTTTGTCTTTGAAAACGGCATCAGTATAAAAGAGACTATTGGTGTTATAAAGAATTCCAGACTGAATGTTGCAATGAGACTTCATAGTATAATTTATTCGGTATCGCAGGGAATAAAGACGGTTGCACTTCGCTATGACCCCAAGATTGACGGGTTTATGGAATATGCGGGATTGAATTTTATCTGTGATGTCGAAGATATAAATTGTGATAAGCTTCTTGAGGTTGTCGAAATGGCGTACAGCGAGGAAATCGAAAACGACTATAAAGAACTGCGTGAAAAAGCAAGGCAAAATACGATAAAAGCAGTAGAACTGCTTGAAAATTAGTGCGTTAAGGAGGGGGTTAAAATGAAGAGGTTCACTATTATACTTATAGTGATGCTTGTTGCGTCGATGATGGCAGGATGCTCTATAAATGTCAATAACGATGAGGATACAGAGGTAAAACAGGATACGGCTGTATTGCAGGATTATATTGACGGCAAGACAAGTGCGGTCTTTGATGCGAACACAGTTAATGAGCTTAAAGCTGTGGCAATAGATGATAATGCAAAAGTCACCTTTAATGAATTGAAAGATGCCATTTCAAACGCACCTGATCTTGACTGCTCGGATATGAATGTGCAACATGTTATTAAAAACGAAAGTGTTCTCATAAAAGCAGATAATGTTGGAGAAAATGTTGCGTATTTTGTAATTCAGGAGCTTGGAGAGGAGCTGCAAATAGTCTATGCGGGAGATTGTCCTCAGGGTGAGGATGCCGATATAATTAACTTTATCTGCAGGGGCTTTGGACTTGATAATTCCGACTTTGATGAATTTATCAAAGTAAATAACGATGATGACGATGGGCAGAAAGAGTATGAGAGCAAATTGGGATTTAAGGTAACATACGATAAAAAAGCATTTACGCACAGCTTTAAAGGCGGTATAGAAAAATTTGTCTGCAAGACGGATGAGGAACAAAAATCACCAATATATATTGCAATTCAACTTTTTGCTGACAAGGATGCCCAGACGCTTGCAGAGGAGCTGGCTCTTCAGTCGGGAAAAGATGATGTTACGATTGCTGATACATATTTTGGCGGCGGCAATATCCCTACCAAAGGTGTGTACTATACAAAAGAAGCCAATGATGTTGAGCAAATATTCTCTTTTCATATTGTTGACACCGACGATGGGGCTATGCTCATTGAAGCCGTAGGTTATGTTGGTCAACCAAGCATTGCCGATTTCTATTTGGAGCAATTTTTCGCAACATTTTTTGTTGAGTAGAAATTGCATAGGGCCATTTTAGGATGACCCTTTTTTTATTACAATGGAATAAAATCTGATTTGAAGTACTGTGTTTTAGTTTTATGCTTGAATATACTTGACTTTTTTATAAAAATATTGTATTGTATTTCTTACAGACTTTTTTGATAAATACTGTAAAATACAAAAGATTGGGGGTATCTCTATTGGAAAATATCGTCAGCCTTAATGACATAGCCGTGGCATTTGACGGAGAAGCTGTTTTGAACAACATAAAGCTTGATATAAGAGATAAGGAATTCGTTACCTTGCTCGGACCGTCAGGATGCGGAAAGACCACGACCTTGCGAATTATAGGCGGATTCCTTCAACCCGAAAAAGGGAGTATTTTGTTTGAGGGGAAGAACATCACAAATCTTCCGCCATATAAAAGAAATGTAAACACGGTTTTTCAGAAATATGCATTATTTCCTCATTTGAATGTTTATGATAACATTGCATTCGGACTTCGTGTCAAGAAGCTTCCGAAGGAGGAAATTAAAGCTCGCGTGGACGAGATGCTTGAGCTTGTAAACCTTAAGGGCTTTGAACAACGCGATGTTCAGAACCTGTCGGGCGGGCAACAACAGAGGGTTGCAATCGCTCGTGCACTTGTTAACAGACCCAAGGTTTTGTTGCTTGACGAGCCGCTCGGTGCACTTGATTTAAAATTGCGTAAGGAAATGCAGACCGAGCTTAAACGCATACAGCAGAGTCTTGAAATTACCTTTGTTTATGTTACCCACGACCAGGAAGAGGCTCTTACTATGAGCGATACCGTTGTGGTAATGAAGGATGGGGATATTTTACAAGTAGGTACACCTGTAGATATATATAACGAACCTAAAAATGCGTTTGTTGCCGATTTTATCGGTGAGAGTAATATAATAGACGGTATTATGCTAAAGGACCGTCTTGTTCTTATTTGCGGACACGAGTTTGTTTGCGTTGATGGTGGCTTTGCGGATAACGAGCCTGTTGATGTTGTTATACGACCCGAGGATATTACGCTTGTGAAGTCGGATGCTGCCAAGATAAGCGGTGTCGTTCGGGCAGTTACATTCAAGGGCGTTCACTATGAAATGGTTATAGATACCTCGGATTTCAGTTGGCTTGTTCATTCTACCAAGGCGGCAGAGGTTGGTGCAGAGGTAGGAATATCCTTTGGCCCTGATGATATACATATCATGCACAAAATGGAAGGTTAGGTGAGTGATATGGTCAAGAAAAAAGGATTTCTGCAAAAGCTCACCGCGTCACCCTATCTTGTTTGGATGGCGGTGTTTGTTATTGTTCCGCTTGTAATGGTGGCATATTTTGCTTTTGTGGGCGAGAACGGTAAATTTACACTTGAGCATATAAGGGATGTTGCAAAATACAGAGATATTTTTCTTCGCTCTATATGGCTCTCTGCTATTGCAACGGTTATTTGCCTTTTGATTGCATATCCAATCGCGTTTATTCTCTCAAGAATGGGGGCAAGAACGCAGGGAACTATGCTTATGATTGTTATGCTTCCTATGTGGATGAATTTTTTGCTTCGCACCTATGCGTGGATGATGCTGCTCGGCAACGAGGGATTGATAAATTCGTTGTTTGAGCTTATCGGTATTGGTCCGTTTAAGATGCTTAACACCCAGGGGGCGGTGGTTCTCGGGATGGTGTATAACTATCTTCCATATATGATTTTGCCGATATATTCGGTTATGGTCAAGATTGATAACAGTATATTAGAGGCGGCATCTGACCTTGGCTGTAATAGAATTCTGACTACGATTAAGATTGTCGTTCCGCTTTCAATCCCCGGAATTATGTCGGGTATAACAATGGTGTTTGTGCCCGCGATAAGCACATTTATTATATCGAGAATGCTTGGCGGCGGAAGTAATCTGCTTATTGGCGACCTGATTGAAATGCAGTTTCTCGGCAACGCCTACAACCCGAACCTCGGTTCGGCAATTTCGCTTGTGCTTATGGTAATTGTTCTTATCATTATGGCGTTGATGAACCAGATTGACTCATCAGATGATGAGCGTGTGTTGATGTAAAAGGGGGGCATACATTGAAAAAGCTTTCTAAAATCTATATGGCTTTGGTTTTGATGTTCTTGTATGTACCGATTTTTGTTCTTATTGTTTTTTCGTTCAACTCTACGAAAAACCGCTCTGTATTTACGGGCTTTACCTTTGATTGGTATATTAAGCTTTTCCAGAACGAGCTTATAATGAAATCACTTGTAAACACGATTGTAATTGCAGTTTGTGCTTCGGTTATATCTACGATAATAGGCACGATGGCGGCAATCGGTATATTAAGGATGAACAGATTTACAAAGGCAGCGGTGATAAATGTAACCAACATTCCGATTATTAACCCCGAGATTGTAACGGGTGTTTCGCTGATGCTTTTGTTTGTATTTTTTAAGGCAAGAATGGAGCTTGAGTTTGGCTTTTTAACTCTGCTTATTGCACATATAACCTTTGATGTACCATATGTTGTTTTGAATGTTATGCCGAAATTCAGACAGATGCAGCCGCACCTTTACGAGGCGGCACAGGATTTGGGGTGCGGACCTGTCCGTTCATTTTTTAAGGTTGTGCTTCCTGAAATTATGCCGGGAATTGTGTCGGGCTTTTTGATGGCGTTTACATTTTCTCTCGATGATTTTGTAATCAGTTATTTTACAAGCGGACCTACCTCTCAGACCCTGCCGATTACGATTTATTCGATGACGAGGCGAAAGGTAAGCCCCGAAATCAATGCTTTGTCGACTATTATTTTTGTTGTAGTGGTTGCTGTGCTTGTTATCAAGAATATTATTGAGCGGAAACATAGCTCGTCTAACAAACAGACTGTAAAGGAGATATAATAATGAACAAAATTTTTAAGCTTATTTCTGTTTTGACATTGGTTGCACTTATGCTTGTGACATTTTCTGCCTGCGTGGGCTCAAACGAGAGCGAGCAGCCCAGCATAACTGTCGAAAATCCTGAATATTATCAGAAATACAAGGACGATGCAATCTCGATAAATGTGTATAATTGGGGCGAGTATATTTCAGACGGCGAGGACGGAACGATTGATATAAATGACGAGTTTACAAAGCTCACGGGGATAAAGGTAAATTACAGTACCTACGCCACAAATGAGGAGCTTTATGCAAAGCTTAAGGCGGGTGCTGCAAACTATGATGTTATAATTCCGTCTGATTATATGATTTCCCGTATGATAGACGAGGGGATGCTCGAGAAATTGAACAAAGAAAATATCCCGAACTATAAATACATTATGGACAAGTTTACAACCCCCGAATACGATGCAGATGCGAATTATACCGTGCCTTATACATGGGGAACGGTTGGCATTATCTATGATAAAAACGAGATAACCCTTGATGAAAATGAAATTGACTGGGATATTTTGTGGAATGAAGAGTATGCTGACAGAATATTGATGTTTGATAATCCAAGAGATGCTTTTGCGATAGCAGAGCTTATTCTTGGGTTCTCGCTTAACACAGAAAACCCTGAAGAATTAAAGGCGTCTGCACAGAAGCTAATTGAACAAAAAAGTGTTGTTCAGGCCTATGTAATGGACGAGATATTTGACAAGATGGGTGCGGGCGAGGCTATACTTGCTCCGTATTATGCAGGCGATGCGGTAACCCTTATGGCAGATTTTGACAACCTTGGTTTTGTCGTACCTAAGAGCGGAACTAATATGTTCGTAGATGCTCTCTGTATTCCGAAGGGTGCGAAGCAAAAGGAGGCAGCAGAGATGTATATCAACTTTATGTGCGAGCCTGAAATCGCACTCTCCACTGCAGAATATATAGGCTACTCGACACCGAACAGTGCCGCATTTGAGCTTCTTGACGAGGAAATAAAAAATGACGGAATATCATATTTAAGCGATGATTATCTTAACAATAATACTACAATTTTCCGTAATCTTTCGCCCGAGGCAAATCAACTAATGCAGGATTTGTGGACAGAGATGAAGCTGCAAAGTTAATGCGAATTCTTTAATAAAAAGTTTATAATATTGGTGTTGCAATTTAAGAAGATGTGTTATATAATGTTCTTATATAAAGCAGAGAGGAGAAGTTTTATGAGAAGAAACAAAGGATTGATTTCAACTCTTATAATAATATGTCTGTTTGTTTTAGCTGTTCCGAGTATGTCTTTTGCCGAAGGTGACGCAAATGTTGTTATCGGCAGAAAGCTTGAGTTTGAGCAAGGGAACGAGCCATTTATTGCAAACGAGCGTACAATGATGCCTCTTCGTGCAATATCCGAGGCACTTGATGCGACTATATACTGGTTTGATGCCGAGAAGAGAGTGCAGATTGTCTGCTACGACACTCTTTTATCACTTCAAATCGGCAACACCGTTATGGGTAAATATAAAATTGTAGACGGTGAGGTAAGTGCCACGCCCGAGAGCATAGAGCTTGATGTTGCGGCTATGATTCACAATGACAGAACCTATGTTCCCCTTCGTGCAATATCCGAGGCGTTTGACGCACAGATTAGCTGGGATAATCCTAATCGTTCTGCCATAATTATTCCTAAAGAAATCGAAACCAATGATGTTTTAATTAAGGAAATGGATGCTTTGCCTGCGGGAACTCTTTGTTCTGCGTATGGCGTAATCAGTCGTGACGAGACAACGGGGCTTTTTTATCTGCGTTCTCTCACCAAAAATACAGAGGGTGAATATTCACGCATTTCGTTCTGCACACCGAGAAAGACATCTATGTCAGAGGACACTCAATATGGTGAGTATGTAAGTCAGTATTGGCTTGAGCAATTTGGTACAGAAAATCCGTCAGGAATGGTAGTGAAATTTACAGGTGTTACAGCTCTTCTTGATGATGTTACACGGGCGGTTATAAACAAGACTACAACGGGGATTACACCGCTTGGATATTATGACAACTATATGAAGGCTCTCGGCATTGATTATGAGCCGTTTGACGGATTGACAATGTAAAAAGGGAAGAGGCGATACAATATCGCCTCTTTTTGTGTGCAGAAAAAGAGTTTAAAATTTTTACAAAATACTATTGAAATAATTGTTCGTTTTTGGTAAAATAGAGATAATGCTGTTTTTGTATCTTTATGCGGATACGAACGAATGAAAATTCATTAAAAGCAGATTGATTTTTGTAAAAGCAAGAGAGGATATATCTGTAATGAAAAACACAAAGGTGAGGGCTCTTACCGACACCGCAGTTGCATCGGCAATATGTGCACTTTTAATTATTATTTTAACATTTGTTCCACCCCTTTCTTTTGTGGTGGCTTTGTTTGCATCAACACCGATAATGTATGTGACACTTAAATGGAAATGGCAGTATGGCACAATAGGAACTTTGTGTGCTTTTTTAGTTTCGTTTGTCCTTATTGGTGATGGTTTGTCTGTTGCTCTTGCAATGCTTACATATATTCTGCCGGGACTTATATTTGGAGTTTGCGTTTCAAAAGGTGTTAAGTTTTTGCCGGCAGTTGCCGTCTCGTCAATCAGTGCGATTGTTGCACTTGTGCTTGAACTGATGATACTAAACGGCGGCGGTGACGGAATTGAAAATATGATGTCTGAAATCATTGGCTCTATGGGAGAGACTGTAGAGGCTACGCTCTCTCAAATGGGGGCGATGGCGGAGGCAGATATAAGCTATTTTGTAGCCGAGCTTATCTCGCAAACGCTCAATATGTTTATGAGATATATTCCATCGATTGTGCTTGGCGGTGCGTTTGTTTATTCGTATATAATCGCGATGCTCGGCAGCTTTATACTAAAGAGGCTTCGTGTGAAAAATGTAGAATATACAAGCTTTTCTATGTTGTATGCATCAAGAAGCATGTGTGTTATAACAGTAGTTTTGTTTGCACTCTGTAATATAGACCTGCTCACGGGGGTTTACCTTGCCGCGATAGAAAATATGCTTTTGTTGTCGATTATGGCTTTGGCGGTTTGCGGACTTTCGTCGGTTGACTTCAGGCTGAAAAGAAGGGTTAGGCCTTGGTTTATCAGGGCGATAATATACCTCGGTGTATTCCTTTTAGGCGGAGTTTTTTCCTCGATGATAATGACGGTGTTAATTTTTACAGGTTTTATTGACGGAATTCTCGGGGTCAGAAATCCCCAAAATACTGGAGATGATGGCTATGAAAAAAAGTAATGACAGATATGACATAATTGGTGCAGAGCTAAAGGGAGCTATGCGTAATATTATTGTATGCTGTGCAATTCTGTTCCTTGCGGGTATTGTTACATTGTTATGCTCGTCTGCGATATTTAAGTATAGAATGATAATTATGGCAGTGGCTCTTTTGTCTGCGTTTGCAGGAATTATGATTTTTGTTATCGTTACTCTGTCTGCAAACAGAAGACGGACTATGCTGACAAGATATTTTGAAGAGTTTTCGTTTGGCGTGGAAAATACGGTCAAGACTGCGGTTTTGAGCTTTTCAGACCCGCTTGTTGTAGTTGCTAAAACGGGAACAATCAAGTGGCATAATACTGCCTTTGCAGAGCTTTGCGGACGGGAACGGCTCTTTGGTATGGGAATATCCGAAATTTTTCCGTTAATTCGTCTTTCTGCTTTTGCAGAGCAGGCAATAGAAAAACAGGAATTCTCGTATAACGGCAAGGATTATGTTATAAAAAGCAAGGTTGCTTGTTTTGACGAGGGAAAATCTGTTTCGTGCATGATTGGTCTTAATTTTACCGACATAAGCGAGATAACACAACTTCAAAAACAGTTTGATGATAAAAGGTGTGTTGTATGTACCGCGATTATTGATAACTATGATGAGGTGCTTAGAGAGACCCCAAATGCGAACCATGGCTCGCTTGTCGGGGATATTGAGCGTGCGGTCAGTCTTTGGGTCGAAAGAGGAGAGGGCTTTTATCGCAGATATGAGAGGGATAAGTTTATTATTCTCTTTGAAGCGGGGAAGTTTGAGGTATTACAGAATGAAAAATTTGGTATACTCAATGATGTCAAGGAAATTGATCAACAGAACAAAATCCCCGTTACATTGAGCATAGGCGTTGGTGCAACTGACGGCGACCTTCTTGAAAATGACAGGGTTTCGCTTGTTGCACTTGATATGGCACTTGGAAGAGGCGGAGACCAGGCGGTTGTGAAAACGGATAACGGTTATGTTTTCTTTGGTGCAAAAAGCCTTGGCGTAGAGAAGACCACCAAGGTGAAGGCGAGGGTTGTGGCAAGCAGCCTGTCTAAATTGGTCAACGAAGCATCAAGCGTGATTATAATGGGGCATAAAGGCTCTGATTATGACAGCTTTGGTGCGGCAGTCGGACTCTATCGTATTGCGAGAGGGGGAAAGAAACCTGCATTTATCGCGATGGACAGAAATCGCAACAATGTCGGCGAGATATTACCTGACTTTACGCTTGCGGGTGAGTATTCCGATATTATAATCTCTCTTGACAGAGCAATGAGTATTATCGATGAGAATACATTGGTTATTGTTGTTGATACCCACAGACCGAGTATGGTCGAATACCCCGAGATAATCAGTCGTACCGACAAGATTGTCCTTATTGACCATCACAGAAGAAGTGAGGATTTTATCGAGAATGCTCTTCTTGTATATCACGAGCCTTATGCGTCGTCTGCATGCGAAATGGTCACGGAAATTCTTCAGTATACAGAGGATAGTCCTGCACTCTCTGTCCCCGAGGCGGAGGCACTCTATTGCGGAATTTATATGGACACAAAAGCCTTTACCTTTAAAACAGGGGCGAGGACTTTTGAAGCGGCAGCGTATTTGAGGAAAATAGGCGTAGATCCCGTTGGCGTATACAGACTTTTCAGAAATGATATTTCTATGTATGTTCAAAAATCAAAGGTAATAAGCAACGCAACCGTATATCGTGACAATATTGCTATTGCAGTTTGTGACGATGTGTCAAGGAATGTTCAGCTTGTTGTTGCCCAGGCGGCAGATGATTTGCTTAACATAAGCGGGATAGAGGCGTCGTTCGTTCTTGCCAATACAGGAAACCGAGTTATAATAAGCGGTCGCTCGCTCGGTGCGATAAATGTTCAGGTTATACTTGAAAATTTAGGCGGTGGCGGGCATAACACAATTGCGGGTGCACAGCTTGAAAACAACAGTCTGCAGATTGCAGAGCTTAAGCTTAAAAATGCGATTGATACAGTTTTGTTTGAATAGACATAACTAAACGAAAGGGTGAATTTTTAATGAAGGTAATTTTGAAACAGGATGTTAAATCACAGGGTAAAAAGGGTGATTTAATAAATGTAAGTGACGGTTATGCGAGAAATTATTTGTTGCCGAAGGGACTTGCAATACTTGCAACTCCGCAGACGCTCAATGATCTTGAGGGTAAAAAGGGTGCAGAGCAGTACAAAAGAAATCTTGAGGAACAAAAGGCAACTAATATTGCAGAGCGTCTTAAGGAAATCAAGGTATCCTTTAAGGCAAAAGCAGGAAAAGAGGGTAAGCTTTTTGGTTCTATTACCTCTAAAGATGTTGCAGAGGCACTGAAGGCTCAATTTAACATAGATGTTGATAAGCGTAAAATTGATTTGCCTGACGGAATAAAGACCTGCGGAATAAGAGAGGTTAAGGTTACTCTTTATCCTAAAATTGTGGGTACATTTAAGGTTGAGGTAACGGAAGAATAATTGTGTGTCAGTGATGGCACTGATGCACGGAAGTGAGGAAACTGTTATGAGTGATGCAAGCAGAGAGTCATCAATATTTACAGATAGTGCTGAAAACAGAGCGGACGGGCTTCAACGCTCTATGCCATTTAGCAACGAGGCAGAGCAATCCGTTCTCGGTGCTATGTTTCTTGACAAGGATTGCATTCCTGATGTAATTGGCAGGGTTCATTCTACGGATTTTTATATAGACAGGCATAAGGAGCTGTTTGAAACTATTGTCGAGCTTTATAATCTTGGCAAGCCCGTTGACCTTGTTACTCTTGAGGAGCAGTTAATTCTGCGTGGCGTTAGCGAGAAAATCGGCGGGATAAAGTTTGTTGTTGATGTGGCAAACGCTGTTCCGTCAACCGAAAGTGTGACATATTATGCTGATATTGTCAGGGACAAATCTGTCCAAAGACGACTTATCAGGCTTTCAAACGAAATCAGTACGGCTTGTTATCGCGGTGACGAGGAAACAGATGATATTCTTGCACGGGCACAACAGGGCATAATTGAGATTACTCAAGACAGAACAACAAAGGGTCTTGTTCCAATCGGCAGATATCTTAACGATAGTGTCGAACAGATTGATATACTTTCTAAAAAGGATAATGCGATTACGGGAATTCCGACAGGCTTTGTCGATGTCGACAGAAGAACGGCGGGACTTCATCCTGCAGAGTTTGTTTTGATTGCCGCAAGACCTGGTATGGGAAAGACAAGCTTTGCTCTCAATATTGTTCAGAATGCAGCAGTAAAATACGGTAAAAAGGTTGCGGTATTTAGTCTTGAGATGCCTGGAATTCAGCTTGCAAACAGACTTTTGTCTGCCGAGGCGAAAATAAGCTCGGAAAGAATTAAAAAAGGTGATTTGCGTGACGAGGATTGGGCAAAGCTCGCGTCTGCAACGGAGGTTTTAAGTAATTCGGGAATATATGTAGATGATACATCCAGTATAACGGTTACCGAAATTGGTGCAAGATGCCGCAAGCTTATGCTTGAAGCCGGACTTGATATGATAGTTATTGACTATCTTCAGCTTATGAGTGCGGCCGGAAGAAGCGGTGGCAACAGACAGCAGGAAATTTCCGAAATATCGAGAACTTTGAAAATTCTGGCTAACGACCTGAACATTCCTGTTATTGCACTTTCTCAGCTCAGCCGTTCGTCTGATAAAGAAAAAAGAGAGCCTGTGCTCAGTGATTTGCGTGATTCGGGTGCGATAGAGCAGGACGCCGATGTTGTAATGTTCCTATACAGAGAGGGGTATTACAAGGACGACGCAGAAGAACCAAATAAAACCAAGTGTAACTTTGCAAAGCACAGAAACGGCGAGGTGGGTTATGAGTATTTAACCTGGCTTGGCGAATATACATCTTTCTCTGACTGGAGTGGTAACCGTGAGCAATAGTACGCCCACAGATTTTAAATATTATGGTCTCTCTACAAGCGATGTACTTTTGACCATATATACCACAATTACAAAGAACAACCTTATAGACAAGGGAGATTGTGTACTTGTTGCACTATCAGGTGGGGCGGACTCGGTTTGTCTGCTTGATGCCTTGTGTAAGCTGCGGGAAAAGCTTGAAATAAAGGTTGCAGCGGCACACCTAAATCATATGATTAGAGGCAAAGACGCAGACAGTGACGAGGCATACGCCGCAGAGCTTTGCACAAAAATGGGCGTGCCGATTTTTGCAGAGAGGGTAAATGTCCCCGAAATAGCAAAGACTGACGGAATTTCCGAAGAGCTTGCAGGCAGAAATGCAAGATATGAATTTTTCAACAAAATATGCTCTAAACATAAATACACCAAGATTGCTACCGCTCATAATAAAAACGACAAGGCAGAAACATTGCTTATGCGTGTTATAAGAGGAACGGGAATTGATGGGCTTTGCAGTATAAAATATTCGAGAGATAATATTATAAGACCGCTTCTTGATGTTATGCGTGATAAGATTGAGGATTATTGCAGGGAAAATTCCCTGAACTATTGTACGGATAAAACCAACTTAAGCTCTGAATATACAAGAAATAAGGTCAGAAACGAGCTTATTCCAATGATTGAAAGGGAGTTTAATCCCAAAATAACAGAAGCACTTTGCACCCTTGCGGACAACTCGAGAGAGGATGCGGATTTTATAAATGCTTACGCAGAGAGACTTTATAACCGTATAAACAGTCCTATGCCCAAAAGACGACCCGTTATAATGGATATAGAGACGCTGAAGATGCTAGGGGAGAGCATACAGAACAGACTTATACGCATTGCAGTGCGTGATGCAATGGGTGACATATATAATCTTGAGAGAGGGCATATAGAGGCTGTGCGAGGTCTGTTTGATAAAGAAACGGGTGCATCTGTTTCTCTGCCGTTTGGACTTGTTGTCGGCGTTAAATACGGTTGGCTTGAGTTTGCTACGCAAGAGGATTTGAAAAAGAGAAAAGCCAAGGAAAGCTTTTCGTACGAAATAGAAATCGGCGATGAGCTTACACTTATGGAATATGACATATCTTTTGAGGTTACAGAGTGCATGGCAATACCAAAGGCAAACCAGATGGTGGTCGATTATGACAAAATCTGCACAGAGAAGCTTTTTGTAAGAAATCGCAGAAGCGGAGACCGTATAAATATATATAAAGACGGGCGTACCCGAAAATTAAAGGATTACTTTATTGACAAGAAAATCCCAAAAGAGGAAAGAGATAATATTTTGCTTCTTTGCACCGAAAAAGAGGTTGTTGCAATTATTGGCGACAGAGTTGCAGAGAAATATAAGGTGACAGACGGTTCTGAAAGGAGTTTGTTAATTCAATATGGGAAAGACAATGAAAATCGGCAGAATTATGATAAGCGAAACTGATTTGGCTGACAGAGTGAAAGAGCTTGCAGATGAGATAAGCAAGGATTATCGGGGCGAGGAGGTTATTGTCCTTGGTGTGCTTAAGGGTTGCTTTGTGTTTATGAGCGACCTTGTACGCAAGCTTGATTGTGATGCAAGGGTTTACTTTATGGAAATATCAAGCTATAATGACGGAACGGTCAGCACGGGTAACATCAATATTAAAAAGGATTTGGATATTGACATAGAGGGAAAAAATGTCCTGATTGCAGAGGATATTATCGACTCGGGCAATACCTTAAATCAACTTACCAGGCTTTTGTATGAGCGAAAGCCGAAATCACTCAAGGTGTGTGCACTTTTGAGTAAGCCGTCAAGACGAGAGGTAGAGTTTGAGGCTGACTATACGGGGTTTGTTATTGAGGATAAATTTATCATAGGCTACGGACTTGACTGCGGTGAACAGTTCAGGCAGCTTCCCTACATAGCAGAAGTAGAGCTTGAGGATTAGGACATTATAATATAAATGGGATAATAGAAAGGAATGACATACAAGATGGATATACAATCAAAATTTTCAGAAAAGGTCAAGCATCTTGAAGGCTCTGCTATAAGAGAAATGTTCAAGCTTATGGCAAAGCCCGGAATAATATCTTTTGCGGGCGGTTCGCCTGATTCAAGCCTTTTCCCGAGCAAGGAGCTTGCAGAAATTTCTAACGAAATCTTGTGCAATAACGGAGCACAGGCTCTTCAGTACGGAATAACAGAGGGGTATCCGCAGCTTCGTGATTGGATAGTAAACAGATTGAAGTCGCAGGGTATAGTAAATGACGCAGACGATACGATTATTGTAAGTGGCGGACAGCAGGGAATTGACCTTGCAGCAAAGTCGCTTATCAATGCGGGTGATGGCGTAATATGTGAAGAGCCAAGCTTTATCGGCGGACTTAATTGCTTCCGTTCCTATAATGCAGAGCTTTATGGTGTAGATGTAGAGGATGACGGTATTAACATCGAAAAGCTTGAAGAGGTGTTAAAGCGACATAAAAATATAAAAATACTTTATACTATTGCTACCTTTCAGAACCCGTCCGGAATAACAATGTCAAAGGAAAAGAGACTCAAGGTTTTAGAGCTTGCCGAGAAATATGACTTTATTATTTTTGAGGACAACCCTTATGGCGAGCTTCGTTTTTCGGGTGAACCCGTGCCTACGATAAAGTCGCTCGATAAGACGGGCAGGGTTGTGTATTTCGGCTCGTTCTCAAAAATTTTATCCCCTGGTATGCGTATCGGCTTTGCAAGCAGTACACCCGAGCTTATACAGAAAATGGTTATTTGTAAGCAGGTTCAGGATGTCCACACACCCGTTCTCACACAGATGATTGCATATGAGTTTTTGCAGAGATATTCAATAGACGAGCATATTGCTAAAATCTGCAGGGTATATGGCGAAAAGTGTGAGCTTATGATGAAGCTTATGGACGAGAAGTTCCCCGAGTGTGTAAAGCACACAAGACCCCAAGGCGGTTTGTTCTTGTTCTGCACAATGCCGAGCGGGATTGACAGTAAAGAGCTTCTTAAAGAGGCGATTGAGTGTAATGTTGCTTTTGTTCCCGGTGCTACCACTATGATTGATGACAAGCAGGTATACAGCAGCTTCAGAATGAATTATTCAATGGCGTCAATCGAGCAGATTGAAAAAGGTGTCGATATTCTTGCCGGCGTATTACATAGAGCGGTTGGCAAATAACGGTTTTGTAAATTAACCTGAAAGGATTTTAGATATGGCAGAAAAGAAAAGAATTTTAAGCGGTATTCAACCCTCGGGGGCGTTGACACTCGGTAACTATGTTGGGGCACTTAAAAATTGGGTAGAGCTTCAAAAAACCGATGAATATGAATGCTTTTATATGCTTGCGGACTTGCATACAATTACTGTCCGTCAGGAGGCAAAGGATATAAGAAAGAATTCAATGGACTTGCTCGCGCTTTTTATTGCGGCAGGGCTTGATGCAGAAAAGAATCCGATTTTCTTTCAGTCTCATGTTCCGTCGCATACGCAGCTCTCGTGGGTCCTGAACTGTAACACCTATATGGGTGAGTTGTCACGAATGACCCAGTTCAAAGACAAAAGCAGAAAGCATGAGGACAACATCAATGCGGGTCTTTTTACATACCCCGTTCTTATGGCAGCCGATATACTGCTTTATCAGGCAGACCTTGTTCCTGTCGGTCACGACCAGAAGCAACACCTCGAAATTACACGGGATATTGCACAGCGGTTTAATAATACATATAGCGAAACCTTTACCGTTCCCGAAGCGTACATTCCAAAGGTTGGTGCAAGGATTATGAGCCTTCAGGACCCGACCCAGAAAATGTCAAAGTCTGACCCGAACGAAAACGGATATATTTTGCTGCTTGATTCTGCCGACACTATTGTTCGCAAGATTAAGCGTGCAGTTACCGATTCGGCTTCCGAGGTAAGACGGGGAGAGGGTAAAGAGGGAATAGAAAACCTTATGAGTATATATGCCTCTGTTACGGATAAGACAATGGATGAAATAGAGAAAGAGTTTGACGGCAAGGGCTATGGCGATTTCAAGCTTGCGGTAGCAGAATCAGTTGTTGATGCTTTGCGTCCTATTCAGGAAAAATATGCAGAGCTTATGTCAAACAAGGATTATCTCGAGCAGGTTTACAGAAACGGTGCAGAGATTGCAAACAGAGTTGCTCTTCGTACCATTTCAAAGGTGTATAGAAAAGTAGGCTTTATTCAGCCGTAGTTTCCGTGGAGGCTTTAATATGATTTTTGATAACAATCTTTTTGTTCTTCTTGCACTCGCGGTTGCATTTTTGATATCCTTTGCGGCGACTCCGATGGTTATTTCGCTTGCCCATAGGGTAAATGCAATCGATGTGCCCAAAGATACCAGAAGAATACACAAGAAACCAACTCCGCTGCTTGGCGGTCTTGCGATATTTTATGGCTTTATTGTGAGTGTTCTTTGCTTTGCAACACTTGACAGAGAGACTACGGGAATATTGATAGGAAGTGTAATTATAGTTACTGTTGGTATCATAGACGATATAAGCGATATGAAAGCAATTATAAAGCTTTTGTGTCAGATTATTGCGGCGTCCGTAGTAGTTTATTCGGGTGTCAGGATTGAGCTTTTTGCCAATCCGTTTTCCGCTTGGTTCGGAGCACCTTATATTATTTTGGATTATTGGGTATCGGTGGCAATCACGATTTTCTGGATTGTAGGTGTTTGTAATGCTGTAAATCTTATAGATGGGCTTGATGGACTTGCAGTCGGTGTCTCGTCTATTGCGTCACTTTCAATGCTTGCACTTACATTGATTACAAACAATCTCAATGTTGCCATAATTACTGCGGCGGTTGCAGGTGCAGGCTTTGGATTTTTGCCATACAATTTCAATCCTGCAAAAATATTTATGGGTGATACGGGTGCACTTTTTCTTGGATTTATTCTTGCGTGCATATCTGTTCAAGGCTTTTTAAAGCTTGCTGCGATTATTTCCTTTGCAATACCCATACTTGTTTTAGGATTGCCGATTTTTGACACTGTTTTTGCGATATTCAGAAGGGTTCTCACGGGTCGTTCGCCTATGTCGCCTGACAGAGGACATCTTCATCACAGACTTCTTGATATGGGATTTTCACAGAGACAAACCGTTTCGATACTTTATACCCTTACAACAATTTTATGTCTTACTGCGGTTGTTGTATCGGTTAGGGGTTATATTCGTGGTGTGTTCTTGATTTTAGCTGTTCTTTTAATTGTTCTGGCATCGCTTAAGCTTATGAGTGGGCTGCGTGACCCAAGTAAAAATTCTGATTGCTATGATGACGGCAAGGAAGTTGATGTAAAGACAAATGAATGTATCAATCAAAACAATGAAAAGGAAGAAAATAAAAATGAGCAAAATTAAAGTAATGACCATTTTTGGAACACGCCCCGAGGCGATTAAGATGGCACCGCTTGTAAAGGAGTTAGAGGCAAGTGATAAAATAGAGTCTATTGTCTGCGTTACCGCACAACATAGGCAGATGCTAGACCAGGTGCTTGAAATTTTTGATATAAAGCCAGATTATGATTTGGATATTATGAAGGAAAGACAGACCTTGGTTGAGATAGTTACACGCTCGCTTGAGGGACTTGACGGGGTTATGAAGGAGGCAAAGCCTGATATTGTGCTTGTTCACGGAGATACCTCGACAACCTTTGTGGGTTCGCTTGCCGCGTTTTATAATCAGATAGCAGTCGGTCATGTTGAGGCGGGACTTCGTACTTATAACAAGTATTTTCCTTATCCAGAGGAAATTAACAGGCGAATTACGGGTGTAATTGCGGATATGCATTTTGCACCTACCAAGAGAAATGAACAGAACTTGATATCCGAAAGGGTTGACCCTGAAACGATATACATTACCGGGAATACCGTAATTGATGCTCTTAAAACGACTGTTCGTGATGATTATGAATTTAAGGACAAGGCTCTTCGCAGTATGGATTGGGATACCAAAAAGGTAATAGTTATGACTGCTCACAGAAGAGAAAACCTTGGCGAGCCGCTTGAAAATATTTGCAGAGCAGTAAAGGACTTGGTAGAAAAATACGAAGAAATTGAGGTTGTATACCCCGTTCATTTAAATCCTGCAGTTCGGGAAACAGTGTTTGATATTCTCGGTGATTGTGACAGAGTAAAGCTTATCGACCCTGTTAACGCAGACGAGCTTCATAATGCGATTAAGAGGGGATATCTTGTGCTTACAGATTCCGGCGGACTTCAGGAAGAAGCACCCTCACTCGGTAAGCCTGTATTGGTTCTTCGCAACGAGACTGAAAGACCCGAAGCAGTTGAAGCGGGTACGGTTAAGATTGCAGGTATAAAGTATGAGGATATATTCTCTATGACAGAAGAGCTTATCTGTAACGAGGGAAAATATAACGAAATGGCACAAGCTGTCAATCCGTACGGTGACGGGTTTGCATCAAAGCGTATTGTAGATGCTATAATAAAAAAATTTCAATAAGCATAAAAAGGGCGATGAACCTCAGTTCATCGCCCTTTTTATGCTTATGCAATATTAGCCTCTGTTCTGGAGGTCCTGTTCATACTTCTCAATCATCTTTTTAACCATCTGACCGCCGATTGAGCCTGCCTGTCTTGATGTGAGGTCTCCGTTGTAACCCTTGTTAAGAGTAACGCCTACTTCGTTTGCAGCCTCCATTTTGAACTGCTCCATAGCAGCCTTTGCCTGAGGAACTACATAGTTGTTGCTATTTCTGTTGTTAGCCATTTTTTTCACTCCTTATTTCAAATAAAATATTATTTTTGTTACATTGTTATTTTGAAACACTATTCCTTGTTTTATGCAGGCAAAAATTGGATTTTATCTTCTTTTGTCGCATTTATTGTAAAGGTAAATAATTTTGTGTTTCTGTAACATATATTGTCCAAAAAAAATAATAATATTTTTAAAATATGCACTTGCAAGAAATTTTCTGTTATGGTAAAATTTATAGAAGTATATAATAACAGATATATATAACACTAATTTTACAGGAGTGATAGACATGCAAAAAAATATAACCTTTAAGTACAATAAAGCTCTTGGTTTTTTCAGAGAGGAAGAAATAAGCAATATTTCTGCACAGGTTAAGTCTGCTCACAAGGCTCTTCATGAAAAGACGGGTGAGGGCAGCGATTTTTTGGGATGGGTTGACCTTCCGATAAATTATGACAAGCAGGAATTTGCGAGAATTGAAGCCGCTGCAAAAAAAATACGGGGAAATTCCGATGTTCTTGTTGTTATTGGAATTGGCGGTTCGTATCTTGGTGCGAAAGCCGCTATTGATTTTATAAAAGGGCCCTTTTATAACTATACCTCAAAAACGCAGATTATATTTGCGGGCAACAATATCAGTCCCAATTACCTCAATTCTGTGCTTGAATGTTTAGAGGGAAAGGATTTTTCGATAAATGTAATCTCAAAATCGGGCACCACAACCGAGCCTGCCATTGCTTTCCGTGTTCTTAAAAAATATATGGAAGAAAGATATGGGCGGGAAGAGTCAAAAAACAGAATATATGTTACAACAGATAAAGCAAAAGGTGCACTTAAAAGTCTCGCAGACAGTGAAGGCTATGAGACATTCGTTGTCCCTGATGATGTAGGCGGAAGATTTTCGGTTTTGACAGCGGTCGGACTTTTGCCGATTGCGGCTTGCGGTGCAGATATTAAGGCGATGATGCAGGGGGCTGCAGATGCAAGAGAAATGTACCTTTCAGATGATGTTACTGAAAATGAATGTTATCAATACGCGGCGGTAAGAAACATACTCAACCGCAAGGGTAAGGAAATAGAAATGCTTGTAAACTATGAGCCTGAGCTTCAGTATTTCACCGAGTGGTGGAAGCAACTGTTCGGCGAGAGCGAGGGTAAGGATAACAAGGGTATTTTCCCTGCGGGGGTATGCTTCTCGACCGACCTCCACTCGATGGGTCAATATATTCAAGATGGCAGACGACTTCTTTTTGAAACCGTTTTATATGTAGAAAATTCAAAAGCTGATATCATTATTGATGAGGATAGTGAAAATGTAGACGGACTTAATTTCCTTGCGGGGACAGGTATGGATTTTGTCAACAAAAAGGCGTTTGAGGGAACATATCTTGCACATACTGATGGAGGAGTTCCCAATCTCATTGTAGAGCTTAAGGAACTCAATGAATACACATTTGGTCAGCTTGTATATTTCTTTGAAAAGGCATGCGGAATAAGCGGATATATGCTCGGAGTAAACCCGTTTAATCAACCGGGGGTTGAAAGCTACAAGAAAAATATGTTTGCACTTCTTGGAAAACCCGGATATGAAGGTGAAAAGGCAATTCTTGAAGAAAGGCTTTCAAAATAAAATTATAAAAATTTTAAAAAACTATTGTTAAAATTTGTACTTTGTGTTATAATAACAAAAAGAAATGTAAAACAATGCAGTAGTATTACATTATTGCGGAGTTTTATTTATAAGGAAAGGTGGAATTCTATATGATAAAAGTACATATTGGATTAAAGGGAAGCGGTAAAACACCTAAAATTATTCAAGCAGTTAACTCTGCCATTGATGTGGAAAAGGGTAATGTTGTATGCATTACAGAGGGCAATCGTCTTATGCACGACATCCACCGCAAGGCAAGAATGATAAATACTGAAAATTTTAATATAAAAAGTCTTGATGTTTTTGCAGGCTTGCTCTATGGTATAATTGCTCAGGATTTTGATGTTACTCACATCTTTATCGACAGTATTTTCAAGAGCGTTCCTTCTGCAGATGTGGCAGATTTGGAGGATTTCATTGCAGTGCTTGAGAATTTAGAGAGCAAGTTTGGTGTTTCGTTCACTATGATGGTAAGTGCAGATGCGGATACCGCAGGTGAAAATGTTAAGAAATACATCGCATAAGCTTATATTTTAGAATTGTAAAGCTGTGTCATTTCAGGTTGGGGTAACTTACCTGAAATGACATTTTGCATAAAATAAGCAAATTTTATAGAAACAGGGTGATTACTATGCATTATATGAGTACAAGAAATACCGATTTAAAGCTTAAATCAGCACAAGCAATTAAAAAGGGATTGTCTGACGATGGCGGACTTTTTGTCCCGAGTGAGATCCCCAAGCTTACCAAGACAGATATAAAAAAGATGCTTGGTATGTCATATATCGACAGAGCAAATCTTGTTTTGAAGAAATATCTTACTGATTTTACTGATGACGAAATATCTGCTTGCACAAAAGGGGCATATGGCGATAAAAAATTCAGCAGTGAAAAGGTTGCTCCTGTTGTTCCTCTTGCAGACGGCAAGTATATTGTAGAGCTTTGGCACGGTCCGACTTGTGCTTTTAAGG
>JAZNHF010000036.1:0-73069 GCA_045576835.1 Clostridia bacterium | reverse complement strand
CCTTTATATTAAACCCGTTATAAAAACACATAAAAAGAACTGCAAAGAGATGTTGAACAGGCAAACCAATTAAAATTGTGACGGCAAGGTATCTTAAAAAGCTTGCCTTGCTCCCTTTAAAGTGGCTTATCAAGCCTATTGAAAATAAAAACCCAAAATAAAATCCCCCTGTCGGGCCGATAAGTCTTGGCACTCCGCCCCCTCCGCCCGAAAAGACAGGTATACCGATAAGTCCCATAAAAATATATATTAAAACTACCGTTGTTGCATTTCTTGGTTTCAGTGTAAGCCCCGTAATATTTACAACAATCGTATGTGTGGTCAGGGCAATCGGTGTAAAGGGCAAAGGTATCACCAAATACGATGAAATACAAAGAAGAGCTATGCACAGCGACATCCTTGTCGTTTCAGACAACTTTTTCACCGTCATAGCTCTTCCTCCGTTTTTAGTTTAGAAACTGATTTCTTTTTCTTCTCCCTTTGTCATTTCAAAAGAGATAATTCTTGCACCAGATTTATTGGGATTATACATTCTCATCAATCCGCCCGCAAGCGACTTAATCTTCACATAGACAACCTTACCCTTTTTCATACTTGCAGAAACCTCAAATCCGCCATCTGCAAGAAGTCCCGTAAATCCGCCTGTGAAATTCTTTTCAACGCTCGGGAAAAGTCTTATTATACCATCATAGCTTTGTATCAGCATTTCCGTTGCACAGAACAAGAATGAAGCGTTACCCTCCAATACGGGTGCAGCAAGCTCTTTTGCATCTGCGTTTGCCGTCGCACATTTGCCGGAGGTCTGCCAGAATGGCTGGTCAATGTTTGTTTTGAAATCCTTCCTCAATTCCTTTTGCACGATACAGTTTCTTTCCGCCTCACCCGAGTCCATAACGAGAATAGAGTTGTGTGTAAAGAACCCGTTAGACTTTGCAAAATTATCCAAGAACGCTTTCAGGTCAGCTCTTGCACGCTCTGCCATACCTAATCTCTGTCTTGCGACTGTTGTATAGAACCAACTCCAATCGTGAAGCATATGGAAGCATCCCTCACGGTCCATAAACGCACGCTCATAAGCATAATCATCAACAAAATCAAGTGTCTTTTGTGTGTTTTTCTTATCCTCTTCTGATATATATATTTCTGAAGGGAAGAACGGATAGAACAAATGACCGCCAAAGAAGAAATGGTCATAAGGAATATCAGGACCGCCCCACCACGCACCATCGGGTCTATGTGCAGGTTCAGGAAGCTTGCCGAGCATTTCTTCCCAATGATTTAATTCATCATTATCCTCGCCAAGAAGTCTTCCAACCTCGACCGCTGTTTTAAGACAAACCTTAAGCATCGAAAGGGTTGCACAATCGTCCTTTGTAAATGTAAATATTTCAGGCGGCATTGACACATCAAGATGATAAAGTCCGTCGTCTCCAAGCTCCATCAGATTGTTTGTATAAAATCTTATAAGCTCGCAAAGGATAAAATACGCCTTATCCCTCATCATCTCAAGATCGCGGCCGTACTTCCATATCCAACAAAGCATAAGCCCTGTATATGCACTTCCGCAGATTGTGTATCTGTATGTTGGTGAAACTAACGCCCTTCCGTTCTGATTAGAAGCGAGAGGTATACAAATGCCATCACCGCCTGTATCCCCAAACAGGAATTTTGTTTCTTCTCTCAACACATCATAAGAGTTCACAAAGGTATCAACAAACGGCTTCATTAAATCAATATGATTTGTCAGATGCAAAGGCATTACGGGGATTTGAGTGTTTTGGTCAGAATTATAGTTACTACTCGTAACTCCGGGTGTAGTCTCGTTTAAAGGCCCATAGAACATTCCAGTCAAGGGCGGCATCGGTGCAGTACCGAACGAGCTTCCTAATATATATGTAGAGACATACCAATTCTTTTCAATCTCTGTGTATTTGCCAAAATCAACTGCACTCTTCTGCCAGAAATCCTCCCACCATTTCCTGTGATTTGCTTCAATTTCATCATAGCCAACCTTTGCGGCATTTAAAACCTCATCTACTGCTGCGCATAGAGGGTCGTCAAACTCGTATGATGAGCATACCGAAACAAATATATCGGCATCTCCCCCCTGCGAGATTTTTGCACTATAGCTTGAGATCTTTCCCATTTTTATATGCGGAGTCCGAGACTCATATACAAAATCAGGAGGCATATCGCACTTAACTCTGCTGACATCCGGCTCCCTGTTCTTTATATACAGTGCAACCGCATAGCTATCGCCGCCCGGCATCTTTTGAGTAAAGCTGAGCACATCATTTTCATACTTCCATTCAGGAAGCTCCATTTCTTCGTGGAAGGGTCTGTATAATTCAAAAAGATGACCCCAATCAAGAGTGGAGCAACCCTCTACTCTGATAGCGAGAAGATTTTTGTTGTGGGGTGACAAGGTCTCAACCCTCGCATGGACAAACGCCGCATCTGCCTCGCTGTATAATTTTCCCTCATAAAGCGACAGGCGTTGGCTAACCTTGGGAAGTGCAGAAGCACCCCAGCCTAAATCACCCGAGCCAAAGCTAAATCTTAAGATAGCAGGCGTAACCGAATAGAGCTCAACTCGTTTGTTTACTTTTTCAAACTCACCCATAAACTTAAAATCTTTTTCGTTATGCTCTTTTATGTAATCCTTAACCTCACGGTGAGTTTTCTGGTCAGCATCGTGGACTCTGGAATCAAAAACATCATTTTTGTTAATAATCCACTCCATATTATTTCGGGAATACGAAATCGCACCAATACTTCCGCCCCCGACAAACAAGCCGCTCTTCCAATCTTTTGAAATATCCTCAAATACCAAGTCATTGGAAGATACCTTGTTTTTTATCTCTTCTTTGGTAAATAAATTGTTTTGCATTTTTATGCCACCTTTTTTAGTTTTTTCTAATTACGAAAGCGTGTCCCCTCGGTTATAGGCAAGAAACACTCTTTTAATACAAATTAAATAGTCCCGAATAAGCGGTCGCCTGCATCGCCGAGGCCGGGAACAATATAACAATTTTCGTTAAGACATTCGTCGATTATTCCACAGAAAATTTCAACATCAGGGTGAGCCTTTGACAAAGCTTCTACCCCCTCGGGTGCCGCAATTATGCACATAAACTTTATTTTTTGTGCACCACGCTTCTTCAAAAAGTCAATCGCCGCAACAGCACTGCCGCCCGTTGCAAGCATAGGGTCAAGAACAATAGCCTGCCTCTCTTCAATATCGGGCGGAACCTTGCAATAGTATTCGACCGGTTGATGGGTATGATGGTCACGGTAAAGTCCGATATGTCCAACCTTTGACGCGGGTATAAGGCTCATAAGAGCATCAACCATACCAAGTCCCGCACGAAGCACCGGAATAAGAGCAACCTGCTTTGAGATGAATTTGCCGTTGGTTTCGGTAAGCGGGGTCTTTACGGGACGCTCTACCATATCAAGGTCTCTTGTTGCCTCGTAACCCATAAGTAAGGCAATTTCATACACAAGCTCACGGAACTCTTTTACAGGTGTTTTTTCGTCACGAAGAATTGATATTTTATGCATAATCAAGGGATGGTTCATTTCGTGCACTTGTTTATTCATAAGTATTCTTCTCCTTCTGTTCATATGTTTAATTTTTAAGGTTATTATATAACACAGGTTTGCATTTGTCTATTGTTTTTTGTATTTTTTGCAAAAAATCGGCAAAATTGTTTTCACAAACAATCCTGCCGATTTATTCTGCAATATTTTAGCCGTTTTCAAGTGCCTGCTCAAGCCAGAACATACCAATATCAAACGCCTTATAAAGGCCGTCTCTCTCTGCCTGACGAATAAGCTGCGAGCGTTTGCCCTCGTTGGTTTTAAGCTCAATAACAACACGCTTTGCAATCTCTATATCCTCAAGAGGCTCTCTGTCCTCCAGTCTGAACAAAACGATATACTTATCCTCAGGATTACCATAAATAATCTCATTTCCGCAACGAAGCAACTTCCTGCCGTTGTATGTCAAAAGCTCTTTGTCCGCACTCTTTTGTGCAGGATTTACCGTCTTTTCCTTACTTGTTTCTGCCATAACAATCATACCTTTCCGTCTCCTAAAACAGAGACATTATTATAATACCAAATCAACAATAAAAATGCAAGCAATTTTTTACACTATTTTCCGAGCAGACCATTTATAAGAGTATATCCGTTTTCTTCATAAATACCCGTTTGCCTTGCATTTTCCTCTGTGTAGGAAGCTACGCCGGAATTGACTTCATTCTCACTCTTATACAGGATATACGGCACGGGTTCTGATGTATGTGTCATAATATCAAGAGGCGTCGGGTGGTCAGGCATAATAAGAATGTGGAAATCCTCACCGCTTTGTTTAAGATAAGAAACAATCGGTTCAACAATTTTAGCATCAATCAATTCTATTGCCTTTACCTTGTTTTCAATCTCGTGTCTGTGTCCCGCTTCATCTGCCGCCTCAAGATGGACATACAAAAAGTCAGCCCCATCTTTAAGAGCAGAAATTGCAGCTTCGGCTTTGCCGTCAAAGTTGGTATGCACCGTTCCCGTTGCACCCTCCACCTCTACAACATCCAATCCTGCACAGTTGCCTATTCCCTTTATAAGGTCTACCGCTGAAATAACCGTACCGTTTATGCCGAACTTCTTTTTATATGTATCAAGGTCGGGCTTTGTTCCGTTGCCCCAAATCCACACAGAATTTGCAGGGTGAAGCCCACGCTCTGTTCTGCTTTTGTTAATCGGATGCTCCTTTAAAATATCGTAACTCTTTTTCATAAGAGAGAGTAATACCTCATCCTTGGGCAGATATTCACCGACAACTCTGCCTGAAATATCGTGAGGCGGAGTAAGCGAAAAATCATTTTCCTTATTATGCCATACAAGCAGATGACGATAGCTTGTTCCGCCATAAAATTCATATTCATCACACGAAAGAGCCTCGTTCACCGATGCTATAAGCTCGTGGGCTTCCGCCGTTGTAATTTCGTCAGAGCTGTAATCGACCATTGTTTTGTCCTCATACCGCTCTTCTTCTGACAAGGTTACAACATTTGCACGGAAGGTTGTGTCCGTTAGCTTAAGCGGAACACCGATAGACTCGGCTTCAAGCGGAGAGCGACCCGTATAATATTTCTGCGGGTCATAGCCGAAAACCGCAAGATTTGCAACATCGCTTCCCGGAGGATAGCCTTCAGGAACAGTCTTTACCATACCAACCTCACCTTTGCCTGCAAGAGCATCAATGTTTGGCTTAACTGCAGCCTCAAGCGGAGTTTTTCCGCCAAGCTCGGCAACTGGTGTATCTGCGGCACCGTCTGCAAGTATTACAATGTATTTCATAAAAAAGCACATCCTTAAAGCAATTTATATACCATTATATTATACACCGAAGAGTAAAAGTCTGTCAAGCGTGTTGCTTTATGACTTTTTTATGAATTTTTAACAAAAATATTGCATTTTTTGTTTTTTAGAGTTATAATAGGTTAGATTAAGCATTTCTTTTGTTTAAAACTCTGGAGGTGGCGTTATGCAAAACAGATTGTTTCAGAACACTCTTGCCCAATTAAAAAAAGACATCAAGCGAGTTGTGGGTGTTATTGATGATTCAGAATCGGTAATCGCTTGCAGTGATGATATGTGGATTGGGAACACCATCGATAACATATTCACGGTTTTTGACGCATCGGGCGAAACTAAGTGTATCGGCGGTTTCAGTTATAAGAAGATTGAAACCTTTAACAAGATGGAATATCTTGTATTTTGTGAAGGTGACGACGAGATTGCAACAAATATTTGCTCATTGCTCGGCGTCCATTTTCTCACTCTTAAGCAGTACTATGACGAAAAATATGACCGCAACAGCTTTGTGAAGAACATTATTGTTGATAACATTCTTCCCGGTGATGTTCTCTTCAGAACAAGGGAGCTGCATCTTGCAGTCGAGGTCAGCCGTGCGGTTTATCTTGTCAGAATTTCCAAAACTGTTGAGAATTCCGCTATTGATATACTTCGCGGACTTTTCCCTGACCGCAAAAATGATTTTGTAATCCGCATTGATGACCACGATATAGTTGTTATCAAGGAATTTCCCGATGGGGCAGACAAAACAGAGGTCAATCAGCTTGCACAGAATATTTTTGATACCCTCTCTACTGAAGATATGCTTAAGGTATCAGTCGGTATATCCTCTGTTGTCGGAACAATACAAGAGCTTGCCCAGGCATATCGTGAGGCAAGAATTGCTCTTGAGGTAAGCAAGGTGTTCGACACCGAAAAAAATGTCATCAGCTATGAAAATCTCGGCATCGGCAGACTTATCTATCAGCTTCCTACCACTCTGTGCGACCTTTACCTTAACGAGGTTTTCAAGAAAGAGTCTATAAATGTATTGGATAGCGAAACAATTTATACAATACAAAAGTTCTTTGAGAACAACCTCAATGTTTCCGAAACATCGAGAAAACTTTTTGTTCACAGAAATACGCTCGTATACAGACTTGATAAAATCAAGAAGCTCACAGGCCTTGATTTAAGAGAGTTTGATGATGCCATTATCTTCAAGGTGGCGATGATGGTAAATAAATACTTAACATCTGACCCTACGAGGATTTAGATTTATAATTTTAATAATTTCGGCGGGGCTTGGGGCATTTGCGGTAATTCGCACGCTTCAGCTCCGCTTTGTGCATACAATAATTTTTATCTTCTGCTTTGTCATAGCATACAACTCTGCGGAATACGAATAATATTATGGTGTAACCGAATGCAAGTGAGGTGCTAAACTTTATGTATATAAAAAAATCAAAAGTGGTTATATGGACAATCGCGATAGTTCTCATTACATCTATCCTGACAGTTTGTGCAGTAAATCCTTTTGGTATTGCAAACATCGGAAAGTTTCTCAAACTTTCGTATACCTCTAAATTATTTGAATTTATGTATTACAAGGATGTCGATTTAGGAAATGCTGCCGAAATGGCTATTGCGGGTATACCCGCATCGGTTGATGACCCATACACAGGCTATATGTGGGGTGAGGAAGCCCTTGAATATATCGAAAATGTATCAGGCAGCTTCTGCGGTATCGGACTTTATATCCAAAGCGATGATGATAATATTATATCAGTGCTTTCGGCAATTCCCGGCGGTCCTGCCGAGGCACAGGGAATTACTTCGGGGGATAAAATCCTCAAGATTGACAATCAGCCCTACACAGGAGAAGAGCTCACAGAAGCGGCGAACTATATGCGCGGCGAAGAGGGAAGCGAGGTTACTTTAACAATTCGCTCTGCCGATGATGGTTCTGTCCGTGATGTTACCCTTATCCGAAGCGAGGTCGAAATTGAGTGCGTAAGCGGAGAAATGCTCCAGAATGGCATTGGTTATATACGGCTTACACAATTTACAGAAAACTCTTCGCAAAAGCTTGCAGAAAAATGCCATGCTTTAAAAGACGAGGGAATGACATCTCTAATCATTGATTTGAGAAACAATCCCGGCGGTCTTCTTGACGAAGCCGTTGCTATATCAAGCCTGTTCGTTCCCGAAGGAGAGCTTGTAACCTTTACACTTGACAAATTTGATACAAAAGAGGAATTTTTCTCGCTCGGTGTATCTGCTGATGATAAAATAACTCTTCCGCTTGCGGTCCTGATAAATGGTGACAGTGCATCAGCGAGCGAGGTCTTAACGGGAGCGTTACGCGACCACTCTCTCGCAACAATTATAGGCGAAAAAAGCTTCGGTAAGGGTGTTGTTCAGAGCGTTATTCCTATTGGCGAGGGCTTGCTTACGGTAACCGTTTCAAGCTATTACACGCCAAGCGGAGCATCTATCCACGGCGAAGGAATAACTCCTGATATTATAGTTGAAATGGCACCTGAAAAGGCTTTCTATCTTGACAAGCTTGAGCATTCAGACGACGAGCAATTACAGGCTGCAATCAAGCACTTAAAATCAAAGTGAACCACATCGGCATAATTTCGGTGCCAGAGAAGAAAAAAAATATACGCACAAGACTATTGTGTCCTGTTGTTATTAAAGAAGCATTTGGGAAAAATCCGCATTACAGTGTTGCAGAGCTTGCATATTCAGAAAGCGAGCTCAAAACAATGCGGACAAAAAAGCTGGTTCGTCTTATGCAAAAAGCAACGGCAATTCTTAAATCAAACGGAGCAGAAGCTGCTCTTCCGTCCGATGTATTGCGGGAAATCATAGAAAATTATCACCCAAAACTTGTGCTGAATTTTAAAAAAAGCTATAAGATACCGCCAAACCGCATTAGCTTTTGTTTTTTAAAGTTATGGAGCAAAATAAACGAGCAATCAAAGTACGGAGCAACACTTACAATTTCTGACAAGGATTTAAGGGGTGTATCTCTGCCGTTGCTTGAGGAGATTTGTACTACAGCGAGGCAGATTACCATTCGCACAGATAAGCTCACATCTGCACAAAGGATTGCAGATGATATATTTTGCGAATACGGAGTTTTGATAAAGGTAGAGCCGTATACTGAAAAAAAGGTTTATTCCTATTCTTTTATTGATGCAGACGAGGGCAGAATCCGAATAGGAGACTGCATAGCAGACGGGGCGGAATTTATATCAAACAGCGGCATCTACAAGCTTGACCCTGCCGAGGAAGCAGTGTATCTCTGTGACGAAAATTTTCTTGAAATAAAATCTCTCTTGGTTGGGCAAAACAAAGTAAAAATCAGTTGACATTTTGGGCGTAATATATTATAATATTTTGATATGTTATTCCGACAATTTTAAAGTGACAATTTTTATATAGATAGAGTAACAAATTGGGAAATGGATAAGAGAAAGGATTGATTATCATGGCTACAAAGAAAATTACACTTACAAGCGATGGTTTGAAAAAATTGGAGGAAGAACTGGAGTTTCTTAAAACCAAAAAACGCAAAGAGGTATCTGAAAAAATAAAGGTTGCACTCGGGTTTGGCGACCTTTCGGAAAATTCCGAATACGACGAAGCAAAGAATGAACAGGCTCAAGTTGAATTAAGAATTAACGAGCTTGAACATATGCTTAAAAATGTCGAAATAATCGACGCCGACGAGATAGACAGGTCAAAGGTCGGGATTGGAACAAAGGTTAAAATTCTCGATGTTGATTTAGACGAAGAGGAATGGTACACCATTGTTGGTTCAACCGAGGCGGACCCCACAAGTGGCAACGAAAAAACCATATCAAACGAATGTCCGCTTTTTATGGCTATCAACGGTAAGGCTGTCGGAGAAAGTGCTTTTCTTGACACACAAGACGGACAGATTGAGTTTAAAATTCTTGCTATCGAATAATTTCGGGGCATCGTCCCCGAAATATACAAATGCTACATATACTAAAAGGGAAGGAAAATTACAATGAGCGAAAATAATGAGCAAAACAATCTAACACAAGAGCTTGACCTGAACGAAGTATTAAAAATACGCCGTGAAAAGCTTGCAACTCTTATAAACGATGGAGAAAATCCCTTTGAGGTCACAAAATTTGACCGCACAAATATGATAACCGATATTACAAACAACTATTCAGAGTATGAGGGCAAGGTCGTAACCGTTGCAGGCAGAATGATGTCAAAGCGTGTAATGGGTAAAATGTCGTTTGCAGACCTCCACGATGGCGAGGGCAAAATCCAGCTCTGTGTTAAAAGAGACGAAATGGGTGAAGAACCCTATGCAAAATATAAAAAGCTTGATATAGGCGATATTATCGGTGTAACGGGCGAGGTTTTCACAACTCAAAGAGGCGAAATGTCAATCAGGACAAGCAGTGTAAAGCTTTTGAGCAAATCTCTTCGTCCTCTGCCCGAAAAGTTCCACGGACTTACAAATACGGATTTAAGATACAGACAACGCTATGTTGATTTAATTATGAATCCTGATGTAAAATCTGCTTTTGTCACCAGAAGCCGTGTTGTTTCTGCGATAAGAAATTATCTTGACAATCGCGGATATCTTGAGGTTGAAACACCTATCCTCAATACAATAGCAGGCGGTGCAAACGCAAGACCATTTATCACCCATCACAACACTCTTGACATAGATATGTATTTAAGAATTGCACCCGAGCTTTATTTAAAGCGTCTTGTGGTCGGCGGCTTTGAAAAGGTTTACGAAATGGGCAGACTTTTCAGAAACGAGGGTATGGATGTAAAGCATAACCCCGAGTTTACATCGATTGAAATTTATGAGGCATATACCGATTATGTCGGAATGATGAACCTCACCGAGGACCTTATACGCACAGTTGCAGAAAAGGTGCTTGGAACTACAAAGCTGACATATCAGGGAATTGAAGTAGACCTCGGCAAGCCGTGGGCAAGAATGACTATGATTGAGTCTATAAAGAAATTTACGGGTGCAGATTTTGCTGCTGTTAAAACCGACGAAGAAGCCGAAGCATTGGCAAAATCAGTAGGCGTAACATTTGATGACGAAATGCCCCGTATGAGCAAAGGCGAAATTATCAGCTATGTGTTTGAAGAAACTGTTGAAGAAAAGCTTGTTCAACCTACCTTTATTACAGAATACCCCGTAGAGGTATCTCCTCTTGCAAAGCGTATGCCGTCAAACCCTGACTTTACCGAAAGATTTGAGGTGTTTATTACAAGTCGTGAATTCGGCAACGCCTTTTCAGAGCTTAACGACCCGATTGACCAGAAAGAGCGTTTCATGCGTCAGGTAGAAAAGCGTGAAGCAGGCGACGAAGAAGCAACAATGATGGACGACGACTATGTTACTGCACTTGAGTACGGGCTTCCACCAACAGGCGGTCTCGGCATTGGCATTGACAGACTTGTAATGCTCTTGACCGACAGCTCATCAATCCGCGATGTCTTATTATTCCCAACAATGAAGCCTCTGGATAAATAAATGGCGTAAAATCAAGGTTTTCAAGGATTGAAAGACAAAACTTACAACCAAATAAAGTAAAAATCCGTCCGCATATAATATGCGGGCGGATTTTGTTGTTTTGATATAACTGTACAGTACAAGCATAACGAAATAGATATGATTTTCAATTCATATCAATCACACATATCTACACCATTTATGCTATTATGTATATAACTGCTGTACACTTCGCTCATCTCAGGAGTAAGCTTTATATGCCCCATATCATGGACTATATAATATGTTACATCTAATCCATGCTCTTTCATTTTTTCTACCATTACATCAGAATGAGCGTGTATATCAAGCACCTCATCCTTATCACAATGGAATATATAATACTTACATTTAGGAAGTTTATCAATATTATGAAGGGGAGATATTGTTTTTACTGCCTCCTCCATTGTACCGTTTTCATGATAAACTGCACTATAAATCATTCTTGTAAAATCTTCATTCTCAGCCTGATATACCATATCACAAAGAGGGCAGTTTGCAAGACATGCGACCGGCTTATGCTTCCCAAGTGCAGAAATCAAAAGTGCAGCACCGCCGCCCATACTCGCTCCTGAATAAACAAGGGGCGTATCATCAGACAACCCATAATGCTCGAATAATACATCAAGCACCTGATTAGTAAGGTCTTGTGCCTCCTTATTCATAAAGCACCAAGGATTATAGTGAGGCATTACCCTGAGTATTCCCTCTTCGCCATAAGTCTTATCAATGGGTAACTCATCGTTTACGGATGTAAAATAGCCATTAGCTCCTTGAAAAAAAACAACAACACCCTTTATAGGCATTTTGCAATACTTTTCATTTGTATATGCAAATCGCTTTAAATTCTCGTATTTTATTACCTTTTCCATTTACGATTCCCCTTTCAAATAACAGATATGTTTAAATGGTTCGAGCAATAATGAGTAGTTCTCTGTACTCATTTTATGTTTACTCAAAAGTTCAAGCAGTCATCAACGAAGAAGTATTCATAATCATTTTCCTTCAGGATTTCACACATCTTCATCAGTTTATCTTTTGTCTCCGGCTGATATGCAAAATACTCAGGATATGCATACTGCTCATGTGTAGCACAACAAACATATTCGCTATTCATTTTTGGCACTAAGTCCTTTTCAATTTCATCTAACGGCGTAGTATTTATGCAAATACCATTTCCAAACTTTTTAAAATGAATTCCAAGCTCGTCATTGTAGATTGTATCGAATGTACCATGTATCCTGGCGGCTTCCTCCTCGGACAAATGATTATACCCGCAAAGCGAATTTCTGATAGCCACATCTCTGCCCGCCCTGAGGAAGATCTTTGATTCAGGCTTTCGATTTTGCAGCAGCCTGAACGCGTGACCGTATGGAAGGCTTAACGGATCACCGTTATAATCCTTAACGGCACCGTATGTGCAACTGAAAAGCTTGATGCCGCAATCCCGCAATGCACGGCAGCCCTCCTTGCTCACAGGCCACCAATGCGGATTTATTGACTCCATCAAAACATTTTCACCCGCAAAACGCTTAACCTCTTTCTCAAATCGCATATATTGATTTTTCATATCGTCATAATTGACATTGAGCAGCGGATAATCCGGGAATTCCTGTTTCGAATGATAGCCAATCTTAAGCCAATCGGAATTTGCTTCCCATTCGGCTTTATACTCATCCGTCATATCTGCAAGACAGAACTCCTCGTCTGTATAAGAATAGTCCGTACGATAAAAGCAGTTAAGCGTCACCTTAAATCCGTACTTTTCGTGTGCTTCTTTAAGCATTCCCAAAAGATGCTGGTCAAATATAGAGTTAGGTCTATCTCTCATTATGTCTCTAAATGGCCAAATCACATCATCAATATAGAAGTATGCTTTCTTTTTTCAATTTAACTCATCTCCTATTTTCCCATTTCTTTTCATCTTTTTTTGCTTTAGTCTACTAATTCCTCTACAAAGAAATAGGTATATCCGTTTTCATATAATGTACGAGCCGCTGCCAAAACCTTTGCAGGATAGTCAGGCTGATATGAAAAATAATCTTCATAAAAATATTGCTCATGCGTTGCATAACAAAGATATTGATTGCCAACCTTTTTCAGAATATCATTCACCAGATATTCCTCATCACAGAGATTTATACAAGCAACATTTGTAAATCTTTTAAAGTGCATACCCGTTTCTTCGTCTAATATTGTATCAAACGAGAATATTGTTCTTTCAATATCCTCTTGAGATAGGTGATTATATGCACAAATTGAGTTGTCAATAGCCACATCAAGAGAACCTCTGTTGTATAGCATTGTTTCAGGCTTTTTGTTGTGTAAAAATCTAAACGAATGTCCGTACGGAAGAGTTTGCGGGTCACCTGTATATTCTCTGCGTTCACCTGATGAACAACTCATAACCTTAATTCCGCCGTCATGCAAAGCCATTACACCTTCTTTGCTCATAGGCAGCCAGTGCGTAACCGCACCATAGGCAAATGAATTTTCGCCGGCAAAACGGAAAACCTCTTGTTTGGTTCTGTCCATATTGATTTTTACCGTTTCATAATCCGCATTTACATATGGGTAATCAGGGAATTCCTGTTTGGCATGAAATCCAAGCTTAAGCCAATCGGAGGCTTCTTCCCACTCGCTCTTATACGCATCGGTCATTTCAGACAGGCTAAACTCGTCCTCACCATAAAAAAAGTCTGTACGGTAAAATATGTTTAGCTGAACCTTCATTCCATACTTATCGTGCCCTTCCTTTAACATTCCTAAAAAGGGGTTATCAAACATAGAACCCGGTCTTTGTCTTGTTAAATCACGAAACACCCAAATTACATCATCAATAAAGAAAAAACATTTTTTGTCCATTTTAAAACCTCACTTTATATTTTTCACGAACCTTCTCCATACAGGTGCCTGAATAAATGCAAATATTGCACCTAGCATTGCCAATATAAACCACGAAGCAATCGTAATGCCCCAACCGAATTTTTCAGCAATATATCCATAAACTATTCCTGATATTACAGAGCCAAGACAAGCTATGGCATTTATAAGTCCTGCTATCGTTCCTGCCTTATTGTATTTTGCATACATAGCCGGAATTTCAACTGTAAAAAATTGATGTATTGCGTTTTTCTGTATGTTTACAAAAGCTATAAGAAAAACGACTATTGCCATATGATATTGCCCGATGAACATTAAAACCGTCAAGGGGATAATCGACATTATAAAAAATATTCCGACTGCAGATACGCCATTCCTTATCACCCTAGGATAAAACATCATTACCCAAAAAATCGCCAAGAAATTAGCACAGGTTGAAATAGTTGAAAGTGTCGTAGAAAAGCTCGGAGATATATTATAACACTCCATAATCATTGTAGGCATCCAATTAGATATCGCACTTGCAACTAAACTTTTGGTCAATACAGGGATAATCAAGAAAATGGCACCGCTTTTCCATATCACCTTCATTGTGCTTATATTTTCTGCTTTAACATTTTCCTCTTTTTGTTCAGGCACGGCTTTAAGCTCAGATTCAACCATAATTGATTTCTTATCTGCATAAGCAAATGTCAGTATATATATAATCGTAATAAATATAAGCACAATATATGAGATTTTAAACATATCCTGCCATCTGCCATAATTTAATACAACAGAAGCAACAATATTACTTAAAATTCCCCCAACAGTGATACCAAGAGGCATAATATACATAGCGGTTCGTCTATGACCCTTATTTATGTATCCTGATACAATTTTAAGAAGTGCAGGCCAGGTCCCGAATTGAAAGACACCGCACGCCGCTCTTGCAATAAAAATTAGCCAAAATGATGTCGAAAATGACATTACAATGTTTGCAACAATCGTCCCAACCAACGCAAAAAGAATAATTTTATACGGCGAAATCTTGTCGGTAAGTCCGCTTCCAACAAATTGTACCAGAGAGTATGTAATATTAAAAGCTGAGCTTATTGTCCCTGCATCCAATTTTGTAAATATTCCATCGTCTATTATGCCGACAATGGCTGATGTATACGCACTTCTTGTAAACCCAATCAAGGAGTATGTAGCAAAACACACAACAAACAGCACTATGCTTGCACTCTTGTTTTCAAGATATTTTACCATGACAGTGTATTAGAATTCCCTGGGAATTTCTATCTGTACGCCACCTTCCATTGCTGACTGTTCAGCATATTTTCCTGCAACTGACATATGTATTCCGGCGTCAACATCTACCGGCGGCTTCGTATCGTTTAAAATACAATCAACAAACGCCTCTATTATTTTTGCATCTGCACCGCCATGGCTTCCCATTGGCTGACGGGGCCGATCAGGATCAGGATATCCCAAAGAGACAGGAATTTCAACCTTGCCCTCGGTATGTGGGAAATCAGCAAATCTCGCAAAGGTATGTGCAATAAAGCAATCGTTATTTCTGTCTGTTTCGAGAGTTCCCTTTTCACCATATATGGTAAAATTGTGGTCCTGACCTACATTGACACCAAACCCGATAAATATTTTTATCAAAGAGCCTTTTTCCGTTTTGAATATCGCAACCTGGTCTCTGTCACCGGTTATATGCTCAGGGGTATATTTAAACCCAGGAGAAAAACACGAAACACTTTTAACCTTGTCGTCTAAAATATAAAGAAGCGGTCCTAAATTATGTGTCAGATATGTAATTGCATTAAGCCTTGCACGCCAGGTTGGCTTCCCGTCTTTCAACGATAAGTTTCGCGGCTTATGCCCGCCAATTTTGGGGTCATAATACTGATGATGCAAATATTCACTTTCTGCAAACACCGCTCTTCCGAGTAATCCTTTTTCATATATGTGCTTCCACGCGTTGATAAATGCCCAGAAGCAACAATTTTCACCTGCCATATATTTAAGCTCAGGATGTGCTGCTACTGCTTCTTTTAGTTTTCTTGCATCCTCAAAGGTACCAATCGTAGGAATTTCGCTTATAACATGCTTTCCTGCCTCTAATGCCTTAATTGCCATTGGTGTATGCAGAGATATCTCAGTTGCGACAATAACCGCATCAATATCCGACTTTAGCATATCGTCATAATTATCAAAGCAGAGCAGGTCTTCTGTGTATAGCTTTTTCTGCCTTAAGTCTCTCTATTGCATTCTTGATTCTTTCCGGATTTATGTCGCAAATCGCATGAATAACCCCTTTTTCACCGTCACACGAAGCAGCTATTCCCAAACCTCTGTTGAGTCCGACTACTCCAATCTTTACAAAATCGCTCATAATCATATACTCCTTTTTTGCATTTTCTAAAATATTCATATATGATTAAAATTTTAAACTTTATTTTATATCTCGCTTTTATGAAGTCTATTTGACATCAATATTTAATTTTTTGCCTCTTTTCTCAAGGTATTCCTTTACATACTCCATATTATCCTTATTGACATTAGTTACCCATTCGATGTTAATAGCCTCGAGGGTTTCCTCGTTATAACTGTTTTGTCTTGCTATTGCCAAAAAGCTGTCGTAGAGACTCTCAAATTCCGCATCATCTTTTGCCGTCATAATCTTGGTAAGTGCATTTTCAAATGCGGTTCTTGCACTCCAGCCCTTTCCAGCACCTTTAACGCCTTCTGCAAAAGAATAGAAGTTTGCACCAATACTCGGAACTGTTTCAAACGGTCTATGCAAACCCGGTGAATAGAATTTGTTAAGCAAAGAAATGGTCGGAACAAAATCATAAATATATAGCGGATCCCATCTGTTTACAGTAAACGGAACACCCGGCCACGGCTTGTACGAAAGACCGTATTTGATAAGTGAATCATTTGACTCACCGTATACCGCCTCTGCCTCTACCTCTTTGTTGGTAAAACGCCTGCCGTTCTCGGTCTCTTCAAAGAGGCCTGCACTCTTGGGTCCCCACATCTGAAGTTTCTGTCCTACATCGGTCAGCATAAAGTCAAAGAAACGGAGTATTTGTGGCAAATCCTCTTCTGCTATCTCATTTTTAAGGAAAGCATATTCGTATCCGCCGGAATTCGGATTGCTCGCCGGAAGGAATTTATCCGTATTCCAGGGTATATTGATTATAACCTTTCTGTATTGATAGCCGTCCGCATTCTTATTAAGTGTGTTTACATCAGGCGCCGTTCCGCCATAGAGAATTGCATACTGACCGCTTGCACACTTCTCTTCAAAGGTTGCTCTGCTGTCTAACAAGGAATCTTCGGAGATAACATCCTCCTGAATAAGCTGTGTCAGCTCTCTCATAATCTCTTTAAAGAAGGGCTGCTCAAACATATACTCAACTCTGCCTGTTTCCACATCATAATATGTAAAGTAGTTGCAAGAAGCACTGCCGGTAGCATTAAAGCCGTTGAGCGCCCCCGCAAATACTGACAGGAAGTCCCAGTTATCAGAGCCTGCCAATGCATATGTTGCATAAACCTCTCTGTTGCCCGCTTTAAGTCCGAGAGCCTTTATGTCACGCATAAACTGATAGAATTCCTCTTTGGAGCTAAATGATGCGTTCAAGACCTCTTCCTCTGTAAATGTGCCGTTTGCTTCAAATATTTCTACAAGCTCTGCCTGGGTATATGCCTCGGGCTTGAGCATCTTCAATATATCGTCTCTGATTAGAACATCGCCACAGTCACTTTTGGGATGCTTACTTATCGCAAGGATTTCCTGAGGTGTATCAGGATATGCGTATTCAAGCGCCGGCTGTAAATCTATCTCGTAAATCTTTCCGTCTTCCCTTTTGCTCTTCATAAAGTTGCCCTTCTTCATCAAGGCATCGAGATGAGGCATATATTTAGGAATGAGGTCGGTGAGATCCCAAAGCATATCCTGTTCAATAAGCTTTGCAATAGCATCACCCTGACCGCCGTGAATAACTTCGGGCCAGTCGTTTGTTGCAGCAATCTTTGCCATTTTTGCATCCATCGTATCACCGTTATTGTCGTAAGAATCTTCAGAAAACTTTACGCCGGTGACACGAAATACCTCAGGCTCAACCACATTATTCGTTGATATATTGTTTCTATAAAGTGAATAACTTCCTGATGCATACCATTTGGTAAGCTCTATTTTTTTGCCTGTCCAGTCAGGAAGCTCTGACGAATCCTCTACTGTGTCTGCAAGCTCATTTACCGCTACATCACTGATTTCTCCTGTGCCCTCACCCGTTTTTTCCTTGTCACACCCAACAAAAATTGAGAGTGCAAGCACCAACGCAAGTACTAACGCCAATGTTTTTTTCATACTAACCTTACCTCCTAAAATAATAAATAATTTAATAATTTAATAATTTAATAATATTTACAGCTTCCTTGAGAATATAATCCCACCGCTCACATCAATAACCAACCATTTATGCTTTGGCACATTGTCCGCATTTTTTGTGCCAAAGAAAAGGCCTCTTTTATTTATAAAACTTATCCATTGCTTCTTTTAAAAATCCAAATGTTTCGTCATAGAGCTTAACACCCTCTTTATCAACATGCGACCAGGGTGCCGTAATGTAGCCTACAATCTGCTCCTCGGTTGCGTTGGTTTTAAAATATTCAACAAGCTCTGAATGGTTATAGTCACATCTGTTACAAACTGATGCACAAGGCACATACTTAAAGCCTTTTTCAAGAAGCGGAATTGCAACCTCTCTGACTCTTACAAGGAATGGGTCCTCCTCAACATACTCAATACCCATATTCTTGTACTCACCCTCGTTATAGTATGTAACATACACCTCTCTTGAAGAAATCGGTGTCCATTTATCTCTGTTAAACGAGTTGTAGTACCACGGCGAGAGAAGAGCCTCGTCGGGGTCAAATCTCTTCATATATTCCTCGGGATGGTCAAAGAGCGGGTCTGCCCACATCCATACCGTTGCACCCGTTGACTTTACACAGTCAACAAGAAAGCGAAGATCGTGCCAATAGAGCTCGCCCTGTCTGAAAACGGCAAGCTGATCTCCCTTTACATGCTTTGCATCCTCTTCGTCCATCGCAATATGTATGTATTCGGGATGTTCAAACATCTCATATGCTTCTTTTATGATATCACTGCATACTCTATAATACTCATGTGTGCAAAGCTTGCGGTGATACTCACTAAGCCAACCATCATGAGGGGAGGCAAAGTTCATCATAGGTACAACCTTCATATTCTTTGCTTTGCACTTTGCAATTTCTTTTTTAAGCTTTGTTTGTGTCCACGCATCGGGAGATGCAATCTCAGGATGAGAGTGGAAAACTACGCCGTTGTTTATCTCCAGTACAATGGTGTTTATACCAATCTTTTCAGCCTCATCCAAAATATGATCCCAGATCTCCTATTCAAAAGGCCGTACCCTCTTCTTTTCGTCATCAAGGGAATACGCCAGAGGAACATAAAGTGCCCACATTTTGTCTTGTTTCTGTACCATAATTAAAATCTCCTTTTATATTTAATATTTTCTCTTACTTATTTTATGAATTTCAGAGGCTTGTTAGAAAATCTTTATTATCATGCAGGAGATGGGCTTCGATATCTTAAAAACTTCATTCTAAAACTCTGATAGTAAAATTCCGAAGCTCTTCTCAATTATCTGATAACAGTATATATTTTCTAGCACATCACAAATCTTCTTAAATATAATTTAAAACCCGTCTTAAGTAAAAAATTGGTTCTGTTTCAGATATTTGCACAGCAATTTTGTATCTTATGCACAGTATATCACGCACAGACCAAAATATTCAATACACATATTATATTTTACTGGACAAATCTATGATAATATGGTATAATCTCCATTGAGGTGAGATTATGATAAGCGGAATTCTTCATTTTGAAAAAATGCCCGAAATTGGTTTTGCACACCATCTTTCCATAGACGGCAGATACACTGCCACTTTCCCTACAACTAAAGCTTCCAAAAATCCACATTTATCAAGAAAAAGCTTTGAATTGGTATACATAAAAAAAGGCGCACTTTTTTTAAAATATAACAATCAGGTATACGAAGCATCTACAGGAAGCTTTATGTTAATACCACGACATATGCATCTGCAGATATTTACCAACGGGAACTCTTATCATTCACACTGCACTATGCAATTTATAACAGACTATACATTTGAATTAACACAAGACACAGCCCATACAGAGTTTGAAAATCAGGGACTTGTTTTACCATTGATTTTACCGCCATCTAACGAAACAGATGTCTTGAAAATCGAGCTCTACGCTGCCGTATCAGCTATAAATTTATCCAGAGAAGCTAATCAAATGCATTCAGCAATAGCCGGACTTAATATTATTCGTAAATTAAGTTCATGTTATAAAGCATCTATATTCAGAGGAAATTCCAGTTCATTGTTGGAGCATCAGATTAAAAGCTACATTTCTCAGAATTTGCGAAAAAAAATAAGCATTTCCGATATTGCCATGCAACTGCACAAAACTCCTACTTATTTATGTAATGTTTTTAAGAATGAATGCGGCTCCAGTATTATCCAATACATAAACAAACAGAAGGTATCCCTGATATGCGAAATGCTGCAAAACCCAACCGTTGACTTTCAGACAGCGTGCGAAAATGTGGCTATATCCGACCCAAACTACGGCTATCGCCTGTTTAAAAAGCATATGGGTATTACCCCTTCTGAATATATTCGAATAATAGATTAAAAAAAAGTCTGTAACTCGTTTGAGTTACAGACTTTTTTAATTCATTTTTTAGCCCGGAATTTGCTCTGAAAGAGTAACCTCTAATTCCTCGGTTCTTCCTGTTGCATATTTATAAACCTTCATCTTAAGAACCTCGCCCGGCTTGTGTTTATCCTTTATCCGGTTAAGCTCTTCACTGTCGGATATTTTCTGTCCGTCAACCTCTGTGATTATATCGCCCTGCTGTAAGCCTGCGTTTCGTGCCGACTCGCTGGATACTTCCATAACCTGAACGCCTTTCGGCCACGAATATGCTTGTGCCATATAATCAGTTACATCTCTTGTTGCAATTCCAATTACGGGTCTGCCCTTTACATATCCGTATTCAAGAAGGTCAGCTATGATAGCTTTTGCCTCGCTGCTTGGTATCGCAAAGCCCATACTCTCTACACCTGAGTATGCAACCTTAACAGAGTTTATACCTATAACCTCTCCTCTTGTGTTTATAAGAGCTCCGCCCGAGTTACCCGAATTAATTGCTGCATCCGTCTGGATAAGGTTCATTGTTCTGCCTTCAATCAAGATACTTCTGTTTACTCCGCTTACTATACCCTCGGTAACACTGCCAAAAAACTCAAGTCCCATCGGGTTACCTATTGCAACAACCCTCTCACCAACCTCAATAGCATTCGAATCGCCCATTGTTGCAACGGTTAATTCCTCTGTCGGCTCAATTTTAATTACAGCGAGGTCTGTCTGCTCGTCTCTGCCGACGAGCTTTGCCTCGTACTCTGTTCCTGTATTCAAAAGCACCGTAACTGCAGTGGCACCATCTACAACATGGTTGTTAGTTACAATATATCCGTCTGCACTCAATATAATTCCAGACCCCTCTGCCTTTGAGGTTGATGTCGTACCGAAAATGCTCATCTGTCCCTGAAAGGTACTTGTTATACCAACAACTGCAGGACCGACCTTTTTTGCAATTTGAGTAGTCGGCATTTCGTTCGCAGTATTCGCAACATTTACAACTCCGATTTCAGAGGAGGGTGCTTGCATACTCTCGACAAGCTCTTGTTTTGATGCAATTCTCCGACTGTCAGCACCAAAGTTCTTGCCTGTCAGAAACGCACCGCCGACTAAAGCGAAATTTGCAACCGTAATTGCAACTATTGCGGCAACAAAGCGTCTGTTCTGCCTGTCTCTTCCCTTTCTGCCGACTTTTTCTGTAAAGCTTGATTTTTTTGCGGAAAATTCGCTCTCGCCATAGCCCCCGCCAAGGTCAATCCTGACCGCAGGTTCTGCTGTCTCCTCTTCCAACGCAGAGAAAACATCATACTCATGATTGTATTCCATATATGATACATCTTCACCCTTATACTCATCCTTTGTAAAATCAAAGGTATCGCTTGAGTTGTCATTAAACTCATTATTACTCTTGTTTTCGTCAAATTCATTCATAGCTCGTATCCTCCGATTATATATTTTTTGTATAAAATAAAGCTCTTATTCTTATTTTGTCTTTTAATTATATAATATAAATTTTAATAATTTATGAATATTTTGTAAAAGAGGTTTTAATTTTGCGATGTATTGTTTATGTTTTTATTCTTACCCTTATCAAGTCTGAATATAAACTCTGCATACTCTCCTTTATTACTTTTTACGGCAATGTCTTTGCCATGTGCAAGGAGAATATTTTTAACAAGATAAAGACCTATTCCCGTACCGTTCTTGTTCTCGCTTCTTGCCTTATCCTCTTTGTAAAAGCGATTGAATATCATATCTATCTGCTCGCTTGAAATCCCTCTCCCCGTATTTTTAACAGACACAATTACCTCGTGTTGCCTTGTCGAAACCGAAACGGTGATTTTTCCGCCAGCATTAGTGAATTTTACGGCATTATCAAGAAGATTGGTTATAACCCGAGCTATTGAGTCTTTGTCTGCATATGCAAAACAGCTTTCCTCTTCAAGCTCAACCTCGACATCAATTTTCTTCTCCTCTATTCTGCTTTCAAGACTGATTATTCCAATTCTTATAAGCTCATTTATATCAAAATTAGTCTTATTCATCGTCATTTTATCCGATTGCAGACGGGTAATATCAAGAAAAGTATTTACAAGCCGTGAAAGTCTGTTAATTTCGCTATGCACAATCTTGAGATACTCACTCTGCCGCTCGGGCGGAATAGTCTTGTCAAGAATTCCAGACACAAACCCGCCTATTGTAGTCATAGGCGTTCTGAGCTCATGCGAAACATCCGAGATAAATGTACTCTTAATCTCCTCCGCCTTTTCAAGCTCGCATACCATATTGTTAAAAGCCTGGGCAAGCTCTGCAATCTCTAATATATTCGAGTTTTCTGTCTTGTTGTCTACTCTGACCGCAAAATTTCCCTTTGCGAATTCCTTGGTCGAATTACTTATATTTTTCATCGGAACAGAAAATCTCTTTGCAAGAAAATACGAAAGGGCAAGAGATGTAGCCATAATTATTACCATAGACATCAATAGTATCTTAAACAGGTCATACTTAACCTTCTGATGCTCGGGAATCGGCCGACTTACGGACACCGCTCCGAAAACATTTCCGTCTTTTCCCACAATGGGCATCTGAAGCGTAAACATCGTTTCACTAAATAGGTTACCCATTGTTCCAATCATACTGTTCCTCTCGCCCGAGAGTACAGTCTTTGTGTAAGCCTTGTCTATATACATCGGCATATTATTTACAAGGTCATTATTTTTACTTTTTATTATAGCTCTTCCGCGATTGTCAATTACCATTATGTAACTGCCCGTTGCACTGGAAAATCCATTAACGACATTTCCGATTATTTCTGTCGGCATATTATCGTTAATCATACTAACAACAGTTTCTATGTTTTTACTTAAATATTCCTCGTTTTGCTTTGTAAGATAGTTGGTAACAAGTACCATTTGTGTAGAACCGAAAATTATGATACAGACAAGCATCGACAAAACATTTATGCCGAATATTTTTGCAAACATTGTCTTCCCCTTCATAATTTCAACTCCTCACTTATCCCTCAACCTCAAACTTATACCCTACTCCCCATACGGTTTTAAGGTTCCAATTTCTGTCCTCGCACTCAATCTTTTCTCTTACCCTTTTTATATGAACATCAACCGTTCTCGAGTCGCCAAAAAATTCATATCCCCAAATCTCGTCAAGAAGCTGGTCGCGGGTAAAAACCTTATTCTTGTTTTTTGCAAGAAAATACAAAAGCTCAAATTCCTTTGGGGGCATCTCGATTTTCTTACCGTCAAGGTATATTTCGTATGTTTCATAACCTATTTTAAGCCCGTCAAACTCAAGACCCTCTTGTTCGTCTGCCGTCGCCTTGCCCTCACTTCTCCGAAGCACTGCTTTTATTCTTGCAAGAAGCTCCTTCGGTTCAAACGGCTTTACAATATAGTCGTCAGCACCAAGCTCAAGACCGAGAACCTTATCAAAGGTCTCCCCCTTGGCAGTAAGCATAATAATCGGAACATCACTGACCGCCCTTATATCACGGCAAACCTGCCAACCATCCCTGACGGGAAGCATAATATCAAGAAGCACCATATCAGGTGATATAGCCTTAAATCTCTCTACCGCACGAGCACCGTCGCACGCAATTACTGCCTCGTACCCCTCTTTTTCGACATATAATCTTATAAGCTCACAAATATTAGGCTCATCATCTACAATTAAAATTCGGGTTTTGGTATTTATCATACTCTGCACCGCCTCTTTTTTATTATTTTTTATTATACTACTTTTAGTATAATAAATCAATATTTTGTCTGTTTTTTATTTTTGTGTATTAAATGGCTTTATCTATAATATAATATCAATATGATAAATCAAGGAAGTGATATTTATGCAAGGAACATTAAAAGAAAAGGAAAATCCATACAGAGCAGAACAGAAACGCTCGCTTCTCGCAGATATATCCGTCGCAAAAAATGAAATGGATATTGCACAGAGAAATTTTGACTGTGTGTACAAGCCCGACGAGGTCGATGTTTACATCTACAAGCTACGAGAAGCACAGGCAAGATACGATGTGTTGCTGAAAGCTCTCAAGGATATGAGTTAATAGCCGTAATATTCCAATATTTCTGATTGAGCTTCAATTTTGAAGCTCTGTTTTTTCTTCTTAATGTTATAATAATTTAAGCAGTTAAGAAATATATGACAAATTTTTGAAGAATTTGTTAACTTTTTTAAAATTATACTGAAAAATTTATGTAAAATATTGCTAAAACAAGTTAAATAAGTTATACTTATGATGTAATGAATTTAGGAGGTTTTGAATTGACACCTTATTCCGATAAAAAAGATGTAGTATTGAAGGCTCTTGAGAGCGACTCTGTTCTCGGTTTGACTTCCGAGACAGCAAAGCTGGCACTTTCACGCTATGGCGAAAACCGTCTCAAGGAGAAGGCAAAAAAGAACTTTATTCAAAAGTTTTTTGAACAGTTTAAGGATGTAATGATAATAATTCTGATTGCTGCCGCACTTGTTTCTTTCGGTATAGCAATCTTTGAGGGCGAGCCGTCAGAATTTTTTGAGCCTGCATTGATTTTATTTATAGTAATTTTGAACGCCGTTATAGGTGTCTTGCAGGAGAACAAAGCCGAAAAGGCCCTTGATGCACTGAACAAGATGACCGCACAGCATGCCAAGGTAATCCGTGACGGCAAAGAACAGGTCATTGATGCAACAGAGCTTGTTCCCGGTGATATAATCAGGCTTGAAGCGGGTGACTTTATCCCCGCAGACGCACGGATACTGACAAGTGCAAGTCTTAAATCCGAGGAGGCAGCACTCACAGGCGAGTCTGTTCCGTCAGAGAAAAGTGCCGATGCTAATGTTTCTGCAGATGCACCGCTCGGCGACCGCACAAATATGCTGTTCTCGGGCTGCTCTGTTACCTACGGCACTGCAACAGCGGTTGTAACCGCAACGGGTATGAATACCGAAATGGGTAAGATTGCAAATCTGCTGAACTCTGAGACAGACGAGCAGACACCTCTTCAACAAAAGCTCTCTCAACTCGGTAAATATCTCGGTATTGTCGCTATTGTTGCTTGTATTGTTATTTTTGTTATAGGTATTTTAAACAACCTTAACATAAAGGATATTTTTATGACCTCTGTGTCGCTTGCGGTCTCCGCAATCCCCGAGGGCTTGCCCGCTATTGTTACAATAGTTCTCTCTATCGGTGTTCAGAGAATGGTTAAGAAAAACGCAATTATACGCAGGCTTCCTGCTGTCGAAACTCTCGGCAGTGCCTCTGTTATATGCTCTGACAAAACGGGAACTCTCACCCAGAACAAAATGACACTTGTAAAGGCCTATGCAGACGGGCTCACACTTGAAAACATAAACAGCGAAACGGAAAATTCTGACGAAGTGAAAAGCTTGCTTCAACTGGCAACACTTTGTTGCAACGGTTCATTTTCTGTTCTGCCCGACGGCACCGAGGAGCATATCGGCGACCCGACAGAAACCTCAATAGTTGCCGCCGCATACAAGATGGGCTTTAAGGCAGATGAGCTGAACGGGAAATATCCGAGACTTGCAGAGCTTCCGTTTGACTCTGACAGAAAGCTTATGACCACGATAAATGATTACAACGGCAAAAGGCTTGTCATTGTTAAGGGTGCATTTGATGTTTTAAAAAAGCGTTGTATTTCGGGAGATATTGCAGCTGCAGAATCTCTGAACGAGGATATGAGCAACAACGCTCTTCGTGTTTTGGCAGTTGCCTGCAAGGAAATTGATGCTGTCCCCGATACGCTTATTTCCGAGGAAATAGAAAACGGCTTGACCTTGCTTGGTCTCGTCGGAATGATAGACCCTCCTCGTCCCGAGGCAAAAGCCGCAGTTGCGGTATGCAAGAGTGCGGGGATTAGGCCTGTTATGATTACGGGCGACCACATTACAACCGCATCTGCTATCGCAAAAGAGCTCGGAATTCTGCAAGACGGCGATATCGCGATTACTGGAAACCAGCTTGATGATATGACAGACGAAAAGCTTGATAAAATGGTTGAGCATATCTCTGTGTATGCAAGGGTATCGCCTGAAAATAAAATCCGTATAGTAAAGGCTTGGCAGAAAAAGGGCAGGATTGTATCAATGACCGGTGATGGCGTAAACGATGCACCCGCTCTTAAAGCCGCAGATATAGGTTGTGCTATGGGCATAACGGGAACAGATGTTGCAAAGGGTGCGGCAGATATGACTCTTACCGATGATAACTTTGCAACAATCGTCGATGCAGTCCGCGAGGGCAGAGGCATTTACGATAACATCAGAAAGGTTGTAGGCTTTTTGCTCGGCACAAACATAGGGGAGGTCCTGACAGTCTTTTTTGCTATGCTTGTGTGGCACAAGACCCCTCTCCTTTCAATGCATCTTCTTCTTATCAACCTTGTAACTGACAGTCTTCCTGCCATCTCTCTTGGTATGGAAGCAGTTGAAGCTGACATAATGGAAAGACGGCCCAAGGAAAAGAACGAGGGAATTTTTGCACACGGATTAGGACTTCGAGTCGTTTTGCAAGGCTCTATGTTTGCAATTCTCTGTCTTATCGGCTTTTTATCGGGTTGGAAAATAACGGGTGAGCTTTCTTCGGGGCAAACTCTTGCGTTTATGATACTTGCTCTTTCACAGCTTGTTCAATCTTATAATATGCGTTCCGAAAAATCACTCTTTAAGCTTGGTGTATTTACAAACTCAACACTTAACCGCTCTTGTCTTATCTCACTTGCGGTCGTTGCTCTTGTAATGTTTACACCGGTTAGAATTGCATTCGGTCTTGATATTTTGCCCTGGTACTTGTATCTGTTGGGACTGGCACTATCGTTTGTTCCTCTTGCTGTTATGGAAATATCAAAGACCTTCGGTCTTGCAGAGCACACTGAATAAATTTATAAAGAAGCAAAATGGTGGTTATATGCGAAAAACAATAAGTGTAATCTTAAAAATATTACCCTTTGCCATTATCGGCGTATTGATTGTTGCCATTCTTGCATCAGGCAAGGAAATGAGCGTCGAAACAGTCATAAGCTATATGCCTGACAATCTCGCTCTCGCCGGCGTTTTGCTTCTTTTGATGTATGCAGTCAAAAGTCTGTCCGTGATTTTTCCTCTTATTGTTCTGCAGATTGCCGCAGGAATCTTGCTTCCTGTTTGGCCTGCCTTGTTTATAAATATTATAGGAACCGCAATTTCGTATACCCTTCCGTATATTTTAGGAAAAATTTCGGGTCAAGGCACAACAGAATACATTGTGACCAAATACCCCAAAGCACGAGAGATTATTGATATGCAGAGAAACAGCACATGGTTTCCCTCTTTTCTGCTTCGGGCAATCAGTATTCTGCCTGGGGACATTGTAAGCCTGTGTCTCGGGTCAATAGGGGTTTCTTACATTCCGTATGTAGTTGCAAGTGTTATAGGCACTCTCCCAGGCCTTATCCCCGCCACGATTGCGGGCATGAGTATAATGAACCCAAAATCGACGGTTTTCATATTGTCGGTTGTTGCAACGGCTTTGTCGTCTGTGATTTCTGTCGCAGTATATTGGTTTATAAAAAAGCGTAGATAAAATATTTGTTTGATGAGGAAATTCGTATGAAGAAAAAAGTAATAGTTATCGGGGGCGGTGCCTCCGGGATGATGGCGGCAGGAACTGCGGCAAAACGCGGTCTGAATGTTGTTCTGATAGAAAAAAACAAACTTCTCGGCAAAAAGCTTATGATTACGGGAAAGGGCAGATGCAACATAACCAACGCCTGCGACGAGGTTGAGGACTTGCTTAAAAATGTTATAACAAACCGTCGCTTTTTATATAGTGCATTTTATAATTTTGATAACAAACAAACAATAGACTTTTTTGAAAGCCTTGGCGTAAAAACCAAGGTCGAGCGTGGCGGTCGTGTCTTTCCCGTTTCCGATAAAAGTACAGATGTGGTCTCGGCTATGCGAAAATATCTCGTCGAAAATAATGTTGAAATAATAAATGATACCGTAATTGACATAAAAGCAGAAAACGGCATAGTCATCGGTGTTGAATGTGAAAACCGAGGGATTATTCATTCAAATTCTGTTGTGCTTGCGACGGGCGGAATTACATATCCCGCAACAGGTTCAACGGGTGACGGTTACACCTTCGCCAAACGGCTTGGGCATACCGTGACAGAGCTTTTGCCATCGCTCGTTCCTCTTACTGTTGCCGAGGACTGGATAGACGAGGTATGCGGTCTTTCGCTAAAGAATATTGCAATAACTGTAAAAAACAGTAAGGGCAAGTCGGTGTATACAGATTTTGGCGAAATGATGTTTGCACATTTCGGCTTAACGGGGCCTGTAATTTTAAGTGCAAGTGCACATATGAAGGATATAGAAAAGGAAAGCTATACCCTGTATCTCGACTTAAAGCCTGCTCTTGACGATAAGCAGTTAGACGACCGAATTCTGCGTGATTTTTCCCAAAATCTCAACAAGGATTTTGTCAACAGCCTCGGCGAGCTTTTGCCCAAGGCCCTCATCCCTCGCATAGTTGTCCTTTCAGGAATTGACCCCCACAAAAAAGTAAACTCTGTAACCGCAAACGAACGCAAGCGGTTGACAGAGCTTTTAAAAAATATCAAATTCAATATAACGGGATTTTGCGGGCCAGAACAGGCTATTATAACATCAGGCGGAATATCAGTTAAGGAAATCAACCCCTCTACAATGGAATCAAAGCTTATTTCGGGTCTGTATTTTGCGGGGGAAATCATTGACACTGACGCTCTGACGGGCGGATTTAACCTACAAATAGCGTTTTCTACGGGCTATCTTGCGGGCTCTCTCTGCTGAGTATCTGCGGTATTTAAGCTTAAGGTTTGTTTGCAGAGTTGAAAACAACACACAGAATATTATCGACACAACATATGTAACCGCAGCAGCGATAAAGAATCTCTGAAGAATACTCTCTATCTCAAGCCGGTTCATAAATTGGTATACAGCAGTTATTACGAGACAGTGCAGAAGATATATCTCGTATGATGCATCTGATATACTTGTCAAAAATCCCTTGCCCATCTTCTCGAGAGATACGGTAAGATTTTCTGCATATATATAAAAGCCAAAAATTGAAAATACGCAAAACAGAACGACAATTATTGAATCATAAGAATATCTTATCAATCCGCCGTGTTGCATATACGAGAGTATACAATGCGAGATTGCAAGGATAAGCCAACCGATGTAAATGACGGATTTTCCGCTTTTAATCATATCGGACAGCTTTTCATAGTTTATTCCTATATACATTCCCGCAGTCCAGAATATCAGATACGATGTAAAAAATTTATTCGTATATCTTGACATCTCTACAAGGGTCGCCTCTGTGCCGGCAAGCGGATTTTCAAACGGAAGCTTAAGCCCCGATGCCCAATTTATCAGATTTGCAGAAATTTCGGGAAAATACATTCTCGTCAAGACGGTAAGAACCGCAGACACACCTATAAATATCCAAATAAATGTCTTTGCTTTTATTCTGCCCAAAGCGACCCAAAGCGGCATAAGTATATAAAATTGAACAATAAGTATTACAAAATAAAATTGAGCGGATATGCTTCCGTCTAATATATAGCCGAGCATTTCACCCGCATTAAAGTGTTCAAACCCGCCAAGCTTAAGGCCGTATACAAATACAACATAATAAATTATAACTGCCACAACATACGGGATATAAACCTTTATAATTCTGCCGAGAAGAAATTTGGGATAGTTGAACTTACCCTCTCCATATTTATAAAAGAGCTTTATTGCACTTGTAAATACAAAGCCCGGCACCGCAAATGTCATAAGCTTTGTAAGCGACAAAAACATTATGGAGGAGACACTCCATTTCGGGAATGTATCGACCCCCTCAGACATCAGATGTATCCCGATAACGAACATACACATAAAAAATTCAAAAACAGATATTTCGGTTATTTTTCTTCTCATTTCAGTACAAATCCTCCAAGCACAATATCACCTTATAATTTTACAACACCTCGCAAATTATGTCAATACAAAAACTATTTCAAGCAAAAGGTGAAATATATGGAAAAGTTAACTAAAAAGAAAAAGGGACTCCGCCTTAAAACAAGGCTCAAGCTCTACGCCAGGAAAAATCTTCACAGGAATTCACGGAACAGGGCTACATTTATATTGTATCAAGCACTCACTATTATTGTAATACTCATTCTGATAGTACAGACAATCGACGGCCGATACGAAAATTGCTTCACCTGTGCTCTGACCCTGCTTTTGTTTCTTGTTCCAAACTTTATTGAGACAAAGCTGAAAATAACATTGCCGCAAACCCTTGAGGTTATAATTATCCTCTTTATTTTTTCTGCCCAAATGCTCGGCGAGCTTGGTGCGTTTTATTTAAGATTTTATTGGTGGGACGATATGCTTCACACACTCAATGGTTTTCTGATGGCGGCAATCGGCTTTTCTATGGTGGATATTCTTAACAAAAATGACAGGTTTAAGTTTCAGCTCTCACCGCTTTTTATGGCAATAGTCTCACTCTGCTTCTCGATGACGGTCGGCGTTCTGTGGGAATTTTTTGAGTTTTTTGCAGATATCGTGCTTGGAACGGATATGCAAAAGGATTTTATAATAAACAACATTGCAAGTGTGACACTGAACCCCGACAATGCAAATACCGCAACTGCGGTAGACGGAATAGACAGTATAATCCTAAAAGGACGAAACCTCCTTGTAAACTCTTTTCCGACAGAGAAAGGAGAATATCTTGTACCGATTAGCGGTTATCTCGATATTGGCCTTGTAGATACAATGAACGATTTGCTTGTAAACTTTATAGGTGCAGTTATTTTTTCGATTTTAGGATTTTTTTATATTAAATCCCGCGGCAAGGGAAGCTTTATAAAACGCTTTATTCCCAAAATAAACTCTACACCAAAAACACCCGAAGAGCCTCAATAAAACGGCTCCTTCGGGTGTTTTTACAAAAATGGTCATTTCGCACAAAAATTTCTTATAACTTTTTTAGTTTTTTCTCAAATTTTATTTGAAATTATTAAATAAATATGTTATACTTATAAATTGGCGGGTGTATGTCCCTCTCGGGCGGACAAGCATCTTAAAAATTCTGAAAAATAATTAAATATATATTTTCAAGGAGGCAGAAAATCATGGCTAAAAAATTCAAGACCATGGACGGTAACTGTGCCGCAGCACATTGTGCGTATGCGTTCACTGAAGTTGCCGCTATCTATCCTATTACTCCTTCTTCAACAATGGCAGAATATGTTGACGAGTGGAGTGCCAAGGGTCAGAAGAATATCTTCGGACAAACCGTAGAGGTTGTTGAAATGCAGTCAGAGGCGGGTGCGGCGGGTGCCGTTCACGGTTCGCTTCAGGCAGGTGCTCTTACAACCACCTTTACAGCATCACAGGGTCTTCTTCTTATGATACCCAATATGTATAAAATTGCAGGTGAGCTTTTGCCCACAGTTTTCCATGTAAGTGCGAGAGCTATTGCGGCTCATGCTCTTAACATCTTCGGCGACCACCAGGATGTTATGGCTTGCCGTCAAACAGGCTTTGCGATGCTTGCATCGGGCAGTGTTCAGGAAGTTATGGACCTTGGCGGCGTTGCACATCTTGCATCAATCAAGGGAAGAGTTCCTTTCCTCCATTTCTTTGACGGTTTCAGAACCTCACACGAAATTCAGAAAATCGAGGTTATGGACTATGATGACTTAAAGGGTCTTGTTGACCAGGACGCTCTTAAGGAATTCAAGGATCGTGCCCTCAACCCCGAGCATCCTGTACTTCGCGGTACTGCTCAAAACGGTGACATCTATTTCCAGGGCAGAGAGGCTTCTAACAAATATTATGAAGCTATCCCCGACATCGTTGCCGATTATATGAAAGAAATCAGCAAGATTACAGGCCGTACCTACAAGCCCTTTAACTACTACGGTGCAGAAGACGCAACCGAAGTTATTGTTGCTATGGGCAGCGTATGTCAGGCTCTTGAAGAGACTGTTGATTACTTAAATGCAAGCGGCAGAAAAGTTGGTGTACTTGAGGTTCATCTCTATCGTCCTTTCTCGGCAAAATACTTCTTTGATGTAATGCCTAAGACCGTTCAGAAAATTGCTGTTCTTGACAGAACAAAGGAGCCTGGTTCACTTGGCGAACCTCTCTATCTTGATGTTTGCGGTCTCTACAAGGATTGCGACAACGCACCTATGATTATCGGCGGCCGTTACGGTCTCGGTTCAAAGGATACAACACCTACACAGCTCGTTGCAGTATTTGACAACCTCAACGCTAAAACTCCCAAGAACGGCTTTACCATCGGTATTGTTGACGATGTTACAGGTCTTTCACTCGAGCTTGGCGAGAGAGTAAACGCTGCACCTGCAGGTGCTACCCGTTGTAAGTTCTGGGGCTTTGGTTCTGACGGTACTGTTGGTGCAAACAAAGATGCTATCAAGATTATCGGTGATAACACAGATATGTACGCTCAGGCTTACTTTGACTATGACTCAAAGAAGTCAGGCGGTGTTACTATGTCTCACCTCAGATTTGGTAAGACCCCCATTAAGTCGACCTACCTCCTTGATGAGGCAGATTACATCGCTTGTCACAAGCCCGCATATGTATATCAGTATGATGTACTTGACGGTCTTAAGAAAGGCGGTACCTTCCTCCTTAACTGTGTATGGACACCTGAAGAATTAAATGAAAAACTCCCTGCAAATGTTAAGAGATACATCGCAGAGAATGATATCAACTTCTACACAATCAACGCAGTAGATGTTGCAGTAAAGGTTGGTCTTGGCCCGACCCGTATCAATATGGTAACTCAAGGTGCTTTCTTTAAGCTCTCTGAAGTTATCCCATTTGATAAGGCAGTTACTCTTATTAAAGAGGCTATCAAAAAGACCTACGGCAAGAAGGGTGACGAAATCGTTAATATGAACTGTGCCGCAGTTGACGGTGCTGTTGACGCTCTCGTTAAGATTGATGTTCCCGCAGACTGGAAGATGGCAGTTGACAACGATACAGACGACAGCTCAAGACCCGATTTCATTAAGAATATTGTTGACCCCGTTAATGCACAGAGAGGTAACAAGCTTCCCGTCAGCGTATTTGAGGGCAGAGAAGACGGTACATTTGAAACAGGTACATCAAGATTTGAAAAACGCGGTGTTGCAGTTCTCGTTCCCGAGTGGGTAAAAGAAAACTGTATCCAGTGTAACCAATGTTCGCTTGTTTGTCCGCACGCTGCTATCCGTCCCGTTCTCGTAGACGAGGCTGAAAAGGCTGCTGCTCCTGCTTCATTTGAAACACTGAAGGCTATGGGCAAGGAATTTGCAGGTCTTGAATTCAGAATGCAGGTATCACCCCTTGACTGTCTTGGCTGCGGAGTTTGTGCTAATGTATGTCCCGCACCTAAAGGCAAGGCTCTCGTTATGAAGCCTATTGATGCGGTTACACCTACAGAAGAGCCTAACTGGAGCTATGCTATGGATAGCGTAACCAACAAAGCAAACCTTGTAGACACATCTTCTAATATTAAGAACTCACAGTTTGCACAGCCGTATCTCGAATTCTCGGGTGCTTGTGCAGGTTGCGGCGAAACACCTTATATCAAGCTTATCACTCAGCTCTTTGGTGACAGAATGATGGTTGCAAACGCAACAGGCTGTACCTCAATCTGGGGCGGCAGTGCACCTTCAATGCCTTACTGCAAGGATGAAAACGGCAGAGGTCCCGCTTGGGCTAACTCACTCTTTGAGGACAACGCTGAATTCGGTCTTGGTATGGTTATTGCAAACAACAAAATAAGAGCTACACTTGCTGCAAGAATGGACGAGGCTATGGATGCTGTTTCTTCTGACCTTGCTGCTGCATTTAAGGAATGGCAGGGTGCAAAGGACGATGCTAAAGGCTCAAAGGCTGCAGCAGAAAAGATTGAAGCTCTTATTAAAGACGCCGATATGTCAAATCCTGCAATTAAAGAAATCGCTGACAGATGCGACTTCCTTGTTAAGCGTTCACAGTGGGTATTTGGCGGTGACGGTTGGGCATACGACATCGGTTACGGCGGTCTTGACCATGTTATCGCATCAGGCGAGGATATCAACATCTTCGTTGTAGATACAGAGGTTTACTCAAACACAGGCGGTCAGTCTTCTAAAGCTACTCCTACTGCTGCAGTTGCTAAGTTTGCCGCATCAGGTAAGAAGGTTAAGAAGAAGGACCTCGGTATGATTGCTACAACATATGGCTATGTATATGTTGCACAGATTGCTCTCGGTGCTAATATGGCACAAGCTCTCAAAGCAATCAAAGAGGCGGAGGCATATCCGGGTCCGTCACTTATCATTGCATACGCTCCTTGTATCAACCACGGTATCAAGGCTAAAGGCGGTATGGGTAACTCTATTGCCGAAGAAAAGAAGGCAGTTGAAACAGGTTACTGGCATCTCTGGAGATTTAATCCCACACTTGCTGAAGAAGGTAAAAATCCGTTTGTTCTTGATTCAAAAGAGCCGACAGGAAGCATTACCGACTTTATGATGGGCGAGAACCGTTATCTTATGCTCCAGAAGGGTTATCCCGAGGTTGCAGAGAAGCTCTTTGAAAAAGCAGAAAAAGACCTTATTTCAAGATACGAGACCTACAAGAGAATGGCAAAAGACTAATAGTCAAAAATTAAGGGCACCCTTCGGGGTGCCCTTTTTGTATGCTTGCTTTACTTACATATTTAATAACTTATCAACTGCAGGCTCGAGCCACACGGCGTCGATATCTTCTACTCTTCCTGCATCGCAGGCAGCTGCAATTTTCGGGTCGATTGGAATTCTGCCGAGAATATCCAACTTGTGCTCCTGTGCAATCTCGTCAATATGGCTCTCTCCGAATACAGACATCTTCTTTTTGCAATCAGGACATTCGATGTAGCTCATATTCTCTACAAGACCCAAAATCGAGACATTCATCATCTCTGCCATCTTTACCGCCTTGCCGACAATCATCGAAACAAGCTCTTGCGGGGAGGTGACAACAATTATTCCGTCAACAGGAAGCGACTGAAAAACAGTCAACGGAACATCGCCCGTTCCGGGCGGCATATCCACAAACATATAATCAACGCTGTCCCAGATGACATCTGTCCAGAACTGCTTAACCGTGCCTGCAATAATCGGTCCTCGCCAAACGACGGGGTCGCTTGCATCTTCAAGCAGAAGATTGACCGACATAACCTCAACTCCGCCCTCACTTGCCATAGGAAGAATGCCAAATTCATTTCCCGTCGCCTGACCATCAATTCCAAACACTTTAGGGATTGAGGGTCCTGTAATATCCGCATCGAGCACTGCACACCTGTTACCCTTTTTCTGCATCGCAGATGCCATAAGTGCGGTAACCAAGGATTTACCTACTCCGCCTTTACCGCTTACGATACCAATAACCTTTTTTACAGAGCTCATATTATTGAGCGGGGCAAGAAGGCTCTCCTCTTTTCTCTCGCTACAGCTCTCGCCGCAGGATGAACAATTATGGCTGCATTCACTCATATATATTCCCCTTTTCTTATCGTTCTACTTTTTCTTGTTTTTTCTTACCGCGGTTATATCGTTTGGATTAAACGCAAGGTTACTGTTTCTTCCAACTTTAGCAACCTCCCCCTCAATCAAGACTTTAAGCATTTTTTCATCAAGATAATGCTCGGGTTCAAATTCATCACTCTTGACATAATCCAAAATTCTTGCCTTGAGCCATTTTGCCCCTGCATCACGCTCTTCAAAATTAAATCCGCATACAAAAAGTCTGCCGTTTAAAGCGTTAAATTCAAACACCGCCGCTTGCCTTACGGCAAATTTATGTGTTGAAGCAACCTCAACTATCGGGTCAAAAACAACATCATCATTTACAAAGCAAACGGCACTGCCTTTTTCAAGAAGCTTGTTAAACTGCCAACCACAGAATCCCTCGTGCGGAATATCCCTGAAGATAGCATTGTCATTGATTACAGTTGCAAGATTTCCCTCGGTTCTGCCTGCGAGGGCAATTCTGAACGATGTAGGCAGGCTTGCAAATGGTTCTGTGCCAAACAATATAACATCCTTGCCGTCTTCGAGATACTTTGTCAGCTCTTGCTGGCTCATACCTGATGATATTATAGTATCCCCATATTCACCCTCTTTTATTTCCTCTGCTTTGGGGAAAACATATATTTCCCACTCGTTTTCTGCAAAAAGTTCGCCTCCGTCAAGGGTTGCATAAAGCTTGTAGGCTTTTGGTTTCTCAACAATCGGAAGCTTTATATTCCAATCAAAGAGCTTTGAGATTTTACCGCATTCAACATCGCAGACAGATACGCTCTCACGCATAACAACATTGTTTTCATCCTTTATATACAAGTTCAGACGGGCAAGGTCAAGCTTTTCTTTTCCAAAGTAGGAAACAGAGATTTCAAAATTATGCTCTTCACCACTTAAAAGGTTTGTATTTCTTAGTATGTTTGAAAGAATAACCGTCTCCGAATTATACATAAGGACATTTCTTGTTGTTTCTCCAGGCTTTAATTCATAGAACTCGTTCATCATACCAACATTATAGCCAAAGGTATGCCAATGTGTATCGATAGGACCTAAAAAGTCATAGCCCGCCATAGTTTCACAGCTTCTCGCAAGCTCAAAGCAGTATTTGCGGACACGACGCTGCCACTCTGAAGAATTTTTGAAGAAGAGCGGTGCTCTCTCCAGAAGTCCCTTTGAAGCAAGATGGCTCTCAATAGATGAAAGCATAGCCGTATCAGCAATTCTACTTCCCCTATATCTATCCTTAAGGCTTAAATCAGTGTAGGTACCGTCAATACAAATTTCGTGGCTTATTCTTGGCTTGTCATAGAGATATTTCCAGCTGTCTATTTCTTCCTTTGTTCCGTCTAGATAGAAATAACTTAATTTATCCTGTGCAAAGCTGTTGTATACATCACTGAACTTTCTTATCATCTCCAACCTTAACGGCTGATAATCAAACGGCTCATGCAGGGTATGTTCATCATGCTCGTGCTTTGCCCAATAATACTCGACACCACGGAGTGCACTCATAGGCGAGAAGAGTGCATCTGTTTCCTCGTGAACAATTTCACCGCACTTTTCAAGATGCTCTATAAACGGCTCGTCCAAAAACAGCTCGTTTCCGCAACAATAGATTACAACAGACGGATGGCGTCTGCAAAATCTAACAATTTCCTTCCACTCTTCAATCGTTGTGTTGTTCGCACTCTCCACCTGAACCAATATACCCAACTCGTCTGCCGCCTGCATATATTCATCTGCCGGAATTTGGGTATGGAATCGTATAAAGTTAAAGCCGAGCGACTTTATCTTCTTTATAAGCTCACGGTAATAAGAAATATTATGATGCGGATGCACAGTATCAGGGAAATAGCAATGTTCACAAATTCCTCTTAGAAAATATGGAATTCCGTTAAATTTTAAATTTATTCCATCGGCAAGAAGCATTCTCACACCAAAGCTACGCTCAAACACCGCAGTCCCGACAGTCAGCTTCAGTGTATACAGCTTCGGATTTTCGGGGCTCCAAAGTAAGAGCCCGTCTGTTTCAAAGGTAAACCTTCTCTCTGTGCCGCTGCCCTTCTTCAAGAGCTTTTCTCCGTCATATACTTCCCATATGTAATCTATATCCTCGGTGCAATCAATTATTGCCGTAACCGTTTTCAAATCATCTGACACAAGTGTCGCAACATCACGCATCGGGCTTTCATATACACGAAGCTCAACATCGCCCGTTATACCGCCTGTACCATTACACGCGGCACGAGAGGTAATACCCGAAACAGGCTCGCCATCATAACCCTCAAGGAGGTAGTTGGATACTGATAAAACTATTGTATTCTCGCCATTTACAATCAATTTCTCGGGAATTTTTATATCAAACGACTCGCTATAGCCCTTATGGCAAGCAACATAAACACCGTTAAACCATACTGAAACAGTATTCTGCACACCCTCAAAATGAAGCTCCGTTGGTTTTGTAATATCTTCACAGGAAAAGGTCTTTTTATAGTAAAAATTACCCCAGATATTCGGAAGCACCATATCAGGAGAATAATATGCAATGGGATAATGCTGCATACCAATCTCATTTGTTTTTATATCCCTGCAAAATGGTGCAAGTGCAAATTTGTCCTTCATATCCTCCCAATATCCAGGTACCGCATCCTCGATATTAAAGAATTCTACTTCGGGGCATTTTTCTTCGTGGTATGCTTCTTTTGAATAAGCCATACCCCAATCTCCGTTTAAAGAAAACGAAGCATAATTCATATAAGATTCCTCCTGATTACAGTCCTTTGAAAAAGACTTGCTTTTTATACAAAATCAGGGTGATTATACCACACGGTATATACTTTGTCAACATCAAAAGCTGTGCAAAAAAGTATGTTTTCTGCATATTTTCACATATACAGCGGTTACGCATAACATAAAATAAGCGGAGGTGTATTTTCGTGTATATATACAGACGGCTTAAATATCGTTTTGGCATGTATAACAGAAAAAAACAAAAAAGCAACGGATTTTCTCTGCTTTTATATATGCTCTGTCTTGTCTCAATTATTGCGGTCTTAGGTTTGCTTGTTGCACATTGGGGCGAGAGGATATATTCCCTTTCCGTAAAGCTCGGTGCAGACAAAATGCAGAACGAAATTCTTTCACAGTGCAGTACAATTACTACCGATATTTTAAAGAGAAACAATGTCACATATTCATCAATCATATCAGAGAGCAAAGACCAGAACGGCAGGATTATATCGCTCCAGACCGACTTTGCCAAGGTAAATGTCCTTAAATGCGAGCTTGAGCGGGACCTTTCAGAATTTTTAAAAAAATTCGAGCAAATAGAATACGGTATACCGCTTGGCTCTCTTGTGTTTGATGATTATCTCGCATCCTGTGGTCCGGACATACCCGTAGAAATAATGAGCTCGTCTTATTTTGAAATAGAATTTTCTGACACATTTACAGAGGCGGGCGTAAATCAGACAAAGCATACATATATGTTCAACATAACAGTTTACTCAAAGCTGCATTCCCTGTTTGAGACAACAGAGAGAACCATAGAAACCTCTGTGCCTGTTGCAGAGAGCATTATTGTGGGCGAGACACCTGATATGATACTGTAAAAAATACTTGTTTATTTTATTTTATATGGTATACTATAACTATACGAAAATACAGAGGTGTATCTATATGAACAAGCAGGAAATATCCGCCCGCATAAACGAGCTTAAGGCTCTTTTAAACGAATACGGCTATCAATATTATGTTCTTGACAACCCGACCGTCAGCGACTTTGAATATGACTCACTTATGCGTGAGCTTATCACACTTGAGGAGGAAAATCCCGAATTTAAAACAACCGACTCTCCGACCCAGAGGGTAGGCGGTGAGGTATCAGAAGGCTTTGAAGAGGTTACGCATACCGTACAGATGCAGAGTCTCGCTGATGTTTTTTCAAAGGAGGAGCTTTTTGAGTTTGACGAGCGTGTCCGCACAGCACTTGAAATTGATTGTGTTGAATATGTCACCGAAATGAAAATTGACGGACTTTCAGTATCCCTTGAATACGAAAACGGTGCGTTTGTCCGTGGTTCAACAAGAGGCAACGGCTTTGTCGGTGAGGATATAACCCAAAATCTGCGTACAATCCCTTCCATTCCTCTGAAGCTCACCGAGGAAATACCATATATAGAGGTAAGGGGCGAGGTATATATGCCCCAAAAGAGCTTTCTCCGTCTTAACGAACAACGGGAAGCCTCGGGCGAGCCTCTGTTTGCCAACCCGAGAAATGCTGCCGCAGGCTCTCTGCGTCAGCTCGACAGCAAGATTGTGGCACAGAGAAAGCTTGATATTTTCATATTTAATGTTCAGCAAGCCATGGGTATAGAGTTTACAGACCATCGTTCCTCTCTTGATTATCTCGCAAAGCTCGGCTTTAAAATTGTTCCGGGCAACAAAACATTTATGGGTATCGAAGAGGCATATGCAGAAATATTGCGGATTGGCGAATCACGAGGCGACCTCTCTTTCGATATTGACGGTGCAGTTGTAAAGGTTAATTCTTTTGCAGAGCGTGAGGCTCTCGGCTCTACCAGCAAGACGCCAAAATGGGCAGTTGCCTACAAATTCCCCGCAGAGAGACAAAAGACCAAGCTGTTAGATATTGCACTTCAGGTTGGCAGAACGGGTGTGGTAACACCAAATGCCGTTCTAAAGCCTGTCAGAATTGCAGGCTCAACCGTCAGTCGTGCCACTTTGCACAATATTGACAACATCAAGACAAAGGATATTCGTATTGGCGACACGGTTATCATTCAAAAGGCGGGCGATATTATCCCCGAGGTTGTCGAGGTCGTATTGGGCGAGCGTTCAGGCTCTGAGACGGAGTTTGATATGCCTAAGCTTTGTCCGACCTGTGGCGGCGAGCTTGTCCGCCGTGAAGGCGAGGCAGCAGTCAGGTGCATAAACTCAAACTGTCCTGCCCAACAGCTTCGCATTATAATTCATTTTGCTTCAAAGCCTGCAATGGATATTGACGGTCTTGGTGCAGCCATTGTTGAGCAGCTTCTCGACAACGGCTTGATTTCGGATTGTGCGGATATATATTCACTTAAATACGAGGATATAGTCCATCTTGAGGGCTTTGCCGATAAATCCGCAAGAAACCTCATTTCTGCGATTGAAAAATCAAAGGATATGGGACTTGACAGGGTATTATTCGGACTTGGAATAAAGATGATAGGCACGCGAGGGGCACAGATTTTGGCAGATACCTATGGCAATATCGACGCACTTATGTCTGCCACCGAGGAAGAGCTTTCCGCAGTTTTTGAAATAGGCGAAAAAATGGCACAAAGCCTTGTTGAGTACTTTAAACAGGAGAAATCCATTAACATTATCAACAGGCTAAAAGCCGCAGGCGTCAGACTTGACTATACTGCAAATCGTGAAAGCGACACCTTTGTCGGCAAGACCTTCGTTTTAACGGGTACTCTTCCCACTCTCAAACGAAGTGAAGCAAAGAATTTGATTGAAGCACACGGCGGAAAGGTCAGCGGCAGTGTTTCTAAAAAAACAGATTTTGTTGTAGCCGGCGAAGAAGCAGGCAGCAAGCTTGACAAGGCAATCTCCCTCGGCGTCGCTGTAATTACAGAGGATGAGCTACTCACTATGCTAAAATAATTTGCATAAAATTTGGATTTTCGTGCAGTATAATTATTGTACCCATAAAACTTGGGAGAATAATTCAAACGGAGGATATGTATTATGGAAAATTCAACTAACCCCGGAATTTACTGCAGTGTTCAACAGTGTGCATATCACACAACAGACGATAAATGCACCGCAAGCAAAATCGAAGTAGGCTCTTCAAAGACTTGTTGCAGTTCTTGTGATACAGAATGTGTTACATTTAAGCCTGCTAATCAGTAATAACGATAATGAACCCCGTTTCATTCGAAACGGGGTTCAAACTATTATAAATACTTTTGCAAAAGCGGGTATTAAAAAATAATGTCATAATTGGTGTCGGCGTAAAAATTTGGAATTATTTTGTTATTTTTTGAAAAATCTTTTTAAATCGGTATTGCAACCTGAAAACTTTTAATGTATAATTAAAAAAGTAGTGTTTAAGAAAGGATAAAGGGATTATAGCAATGCTTGGATTTGATAATGAAAAATATCTTCAGATGCAGTCAGAACATATACGGGAGCGGATTTCACAATTCGGCGGTAAGCTCTATTTGGAATTCGGCGGCAAGCTTTTTGACGATTTTCACGCATCAAGAGTCTTACCCGGTTTTAAACCCGACAGTAAGCTTCGTATGCTTCTTCAACTCAAGGAAAGAGTTGAAATTGTTATTGTTATCAATTCCGCTGACATAGAAAAGAACAAGCTTCGCGGTGACTTGGGTATCACCTATGATATGGATGTAATCAGACTTATTGATTGTTTCCGCACAATCGGTCTTTATATTGGCAGTGTTGTTATGACACAATTCAAGGGTCAACCTACCGCCGAAGCGTTTCAACATCGCCTCGAAAATTTAGGCATTCCCGTTTACAGACACTACCCCATTGATGGTTATCCCTCTGATATTGCAAAGATCGTAAGCGATGACGGCTACGGCAGGAATGAATATATTGAAACACGCAAGGAGCTTATCGTGGTTACTGCTCCAGGACCGGGAAGCGGTAAAATGGCTACCTGTCTTTCACAGCTCTATCACGAAAACAAGCGCGGAATTAAATCGGGCTATGCAAAATTTGAGACCTTTCCTATCTGGAATCTTCCTCTTCAGCATCCCGTCAACCTTGCATACGAGGCGGCAACCGCCGACCTTAATGATGTCAATATGATTGACCCGTTTCATCTTGAAGCCTACGGCGAGACGGCAGTAAACTACAACCGAGATGTGGAAATCTTTCCAGTTGTAACTGCTATGTTTGAAAAAATAATGGGCAAGTGTCCATACAAATCTCCGACCGATATGGGCGTAAATATGGCAGGTAACTGCATAATAGATGATGATATTACATGTGGTGCATCAAGACAGGAAATTGTTCGCAGATATTATACAGCCCTTTGTGACAGACGCAAGGGTCTGCTCGGTCAGGATGTTATTTTAAAGCTTGAGCTTTTGATGAAAAAGGCGGGTATTTCGCCAAATGACCGACCCGTAATCTCCGCCGCACTCCAAGAAGCAGAACGGACAAGCTCGCCCGCATCAGCGATTGAGCTTCCAAACGGCGAAATTGTTACGGGCAAGACCTCGTCGTTGCTCGGTGCATCCTCTGCTCTTTTGCTTAATGCACTTAAAACTCTTGCGGGGATTGATGATGCTATACATCTTATTTCGCCCGATATAATCGGACCTATTCAACATCTGAAGGTCGACCACCTCGGCAACCGCAACCCAAGACTTCACACAGACGAGGCTCTTCTTGCTCTTTCTATATGTGCAACCTCCGACCCCGTTGCAGAGCTTGCAATGGAGCAACTATCAAAGCTCCGCGGATGCGAGGTGCATTCCTCGGTTATTCTATCGGCAGTTGACGAAAAGGTGTTTAAGCGTCTCGGTATGAACCTGACCTGCGAGCCAAGATTTCAATCCTCCGCTTCGCCCCACCAATAAAATTTGATATTAAAGCGGTTATCTCAATACCTTGAGGTAACCGCTTTTTGTTGCATTGATTTTATTTGTTTTTCTCTAAGATATCTTCTGCAGTTCTTTTGTTTGTTCGTAAATATCTTCCGAGCATATAAAGCCCCTCGCTTTTGCCGACAGACACCTCGTTCACCCTCTCCTCACAAGAGAGCGTTGCTTTAAAACCCATATCCTTAAGAATGCTGTACGATGCTTCGCTTACACTGCCAAACGGATACGCAAACACAACAGGTGTATACCCAAGATTTAATTCAATTTCCTCTTGCAGTTTACCGACATCTGAATATATATACTCAGTATATGCCGCCTCGGACTCGCCTTTCTTTTTCTTGGTTCCGTTTCTGCCTTGGTCAGTAGTATGAGAATTGTAGCTGTGGTTTTGTATCTCAACAAGCCCCGAGTCACACATTTCCCGGGCTTGCTCCCAGGTTATATGCGAATAATTCGGATTTTCCTCGGGGACCTCACTGTATAGGTCTGTATATTTGCCGATTATTGAAATAGTTGCTTTTGCATTGTATTGCTTAAGAAGCGGAAATGCATAACAAAAATTATTATAATATCCGTCGTCAAAGGTAAGCATTATCGGCTTCTCGGGAAGCGGGGCTCCGTCTTCGACAAATGCGATAAGCTCTGCAGAGCTTATCGTGGTATATCCCTCTTTTTGGATATATTTTAAATCCTCTTCAAGTGCCTTTGCAGTTATCACAAACTTTCCTGCCTTGCTTTCGCTTTCACATATGGCGTGATACATCAAAATTGGTATTTTGCGTGAATATTCGCCTTTCGGCTGTTCGCCCTCTGCACCGTATGAGTTAAGAAACATCAACGCACTTGCTATTGCGACCATAACAATCAGTATATATAAAGTCACCCTTTTTATCTTGATTACATACAAAAAAATCACCTCTTGCTATCATTATATGACACACAATCGGTGATTTATTATTATGATTATGTAATTATAAAGACATCCTATAAACCGCAACATTCGTTGCAGGCACCATTTTCTGCCAATCGCTCATACAAAGAATTTTTGCACATCCGCCATTTGGAATATCTATACCCTCAAAGGAGTAGGACTGTTCCGAAAAGGCAGGTACGGTTATCTCGGTAGGCCCGCTTATATAAGTAAGAACCCCATTTTCGTCATACACAATCGCCCTTGATGATACGCCCGTATACTGTGTCGTATTGCTTGAATTAAAATAATTAAGCGTAAGCTCATCTTTGGTAGCATCGTATGTCGGATATCCCGCTGCAAGCTCTGACTCGGCAGTATCGACAAGCGTAATCAATCTGTTTGCATCTATAAGACCCCAACCATAGTAATCATCTCTTCCCCCACTGCCTAAATCCTCACAAGAATATTTTATCAGAAGCTCAATATCGTCCTGAGTTATATCCCTGTTTATTCCTTTTGCAACGGCACATATGCCTGCGATATGCGGTGCTGCAAACGATGTACCGCCTCTGAATGAATACACATCCCTTCCATCATCCTCTTCGGGGTAATAACCACAGGCTGTAAGCACGCCCTCTCCGGGTGCAACAACATCTAACATCTTATTATATGTCGAAAATGGCGAAATTGCCTTTTCAGCATTAACCGAACCGACTGAGATAACATGGTCAGAGTACGCAGGATAACTTATTGCATTTCCTTTGTCTCCGTCATTTCCCGATGCGGCAACAAGAATTGTTCCATTTTGATAAGCAAAATCAATTACCCTGCGAAGCGATTTCATCGTTTCGTTTGTCGCAGGGATTTCACCACCGCTGTCAGAAGAAAATCCAAGGCTCATATTGACAACATCGCATTTTATATTGTTAACCGCATAATGTAATGCGGAAATTGTGTTTGAAACCTCACCCATGTATGTAATTGTATTTCCGTCAAGCTTAACTGCTCTAAAAACCTTAAGCATATATATTTGTGCCTTGGAAACACCCGCAATTCCGTTGCCGTTATTTATACCTGAAGATATAACACTTGCTACGCTTGTTCCGTGATTGTTGGCACTATTATTTATTGCGTAATATTCAGGAAGTGTCTCTTCAAAATATCCGCTGCCTGAAAAATCTACACAATTTCCCTCTGAAATATACCCGTGTAAATCCAAATGCTTAAGGTCTATCCCCGAGTCAATGACCGCCACCTTTATTCCTTCGCCGAAATAGCCTTTTTCCCATACATAAGGCATTTTTATCATAGGCAAACTCCACTGATATTGATAATATGTATCATTCGGAGTATATTCAAAATATAGCTCAAGCTTATAATTCGGCTCGATGTACTCAATCTGCGACATATCAAGGTATGCCAAGTTCTCTTTATCCACCTTATACATATTCCAGTCCTCGACGATAGGCTCTATGCCCTCCCCGTCACAGGACAACGAAAAGGTCGACATACTGACAGGAGTGCAACCATCTTTATATTTTACAATGTACGAGTCGTAGTTATCTTCTGCAAAAATTGATGTCGGCAACATTAAAGCTATTATTATAACTAAGACCCCTAATAAAAGCTTTCTCATAGCTTTCTCTCCAATAAATTTTTATTTGTCCTTGTTGTTTTTATAGACAATTTTGCTACGCAAAAAATAAGATATGCTAAAGCGTTTAAGACCTGTGTAATATCCCGCAAACACTATAATAGGAAGAGGAAACAGCTCAAGTATGTAAGCTGTTAAATTCCCAGTCGGCACAAATGCCGCAAAGGGAAAATACCATAATCTATACAAAAAGTCGGGCGTTCCCATTGTTTTGCAATTCAAAACAATCAAGTCGGTCTCTCCTGTCAGAAATGGATTTTCGCTTGCCCATATATCGGGGAAAAACACCCTTATCAGGAGAAGTAAAACAGGTAATATCGCACTATATAGCGAAACCTTAATCGGCACCTGCCGGCTTGGCATATATCCTGGGATTTTTCTTGCATCACGATAGCCGATGTTCCAGGCATACGAATACATAAAGACAAGATATATTGCCGATGTAATTGCAGAAAATGCCATCGGCATTGTTCTCGCAATATTAAAGAGCGGATATGTCAAAATCCAGGATATAACAATTATGAATATCTGGTTCACATACAATCCCGCCACTAATTTAAATATCTTCATCAATATCTCTCCTATGCACAAAATTTATTTCTGTAATAGCAGAAACACTTAAAATCTGCTTTGCAACCTCCGTCTTATCATCCTTTGATTTAATATAAAAAAATATCAAGTCGGATGACTTGATATTCTATGGAGCGGAAGACGAGATTCGAACTCGCGACGTTCACCTTGGCAAGGTGACGCTCTACCACTGAGCCACTCCCGCATATAATTTCTCTCAACTGACTGAAACAGTATATCATATTTTTTTCAATATGTCAAGGGTTTTGATAAATAAATTTTGTTATGCACACAAGGATTTGCTTTGTGTGCATAACAAAAAATCCGTATCACATAAACTTTAAACCTTTTGTTCATCAAACCATAAATTGATATATTGAGCAACAACAGGAACCATTTCTTTAATATTTACATTCGTTGTGTTTACGCAAAGGTCATAGCCTCTCTTGTCACCCCAATCATAGTTGGAAATAACATTGTGATAGCTTGCCCTAGCCCTATCGATTTGTTTAATCTTCTTTTCAATTTCCTTTTCGGTATAATTTTCCTTTGGGTCTTTTCTGTCCATACAACGCTGAACCTTTGCCTCTGTTTCAGCATACACAAAGAGCTTGAACGGATTTTGGTCCTGCAAAATTATATCGGCACATCTTCCGACGATAATACAGTCCTCTTTTTCTGCAAACTCTTTGATTATCTTATGTTGTTCAAATAGTATCTGATTAACATTTGTCTCCATCATAGGAATGTACGAAAATGTCTGTGAAAAGGTAATCGGATAGTTCGCCATAAGCTTTTTGTTGAGAACATCCTCCACATACCTTTCATCAAGACGGCATTTATCCGCAATAGCAGACAAAATCTCGCGGTCGTAGTACTGAACGCCAAGCACATCTGCAAGTCTCTTTGCAAGCTCTCTTCCTCCGCTTCCAAACTCACGACTGACTGTAATAACCCTCATTATTGTTCACCTCCGATAATATGTTTTATTATAGCAAAATATTCTTAATAAGTCAATTTTCAATTTTATAGTTTTTATATATTCCAGATGTGCTCAAATCATACCAGGAAAGTATCCCCTCATCTATAATCAAGCAACTGTTTTTGCTTTCCTCTTTTGGTATGGCTACAGAGCCTGGATTTACCATAAGCACACCCGACTCGCAGACGCATTGCGGGATATGCGTATGCCCAAACAGCACAATATCGGCACCCTTTTTTATTGTATCGTCAACCGCTTTGTGACCATGTGTAAGATAAATTCTCTTTCCGTTCAAAAACAGCCAGCCATACTCTGCCATTATCGGAAAAGACAATACCATTTGATCAACCTCGGCATCGCAGTTTCCCCGTACACACAATATTTTATCTGCCAAAGCATCAAGCAAAGTGATAACACCCTTTGGATTATAGTCTCTCGGCAGATCGTTCCTCGGTCCGTGATATAAAATATCACCAAGCAATACCATCTTGTCGCATTTTTCTCTGCTGAACAGCTCTGTCATTTTTCTGCAATAATACTCTGACCCGTGTATGTCAGACGCAACAAATATCTTCATATAAATTTTCCTTCTTTGTCTGATATTTCGTTTATACTGTTTATAAAATCAATCCTCTGTCAATTTATTATACACCTCAAAGAAGTCGGGATAGGATTTTCTTACTGCGGCTTCTCCGCCGAGAATACAAATCTGCTCTGCCTCGCATCGGCACGACGCAATCGCAAGAGCCATCGCTATCCTGTGGTCGTTCCACGCCGAGACTGTGTTTCCGCAAAGCGTTTGCTTTCCCACAATTTTAAGAGAATCGCTTCCCGCCGTAATATCTGCCCCGAGCCTTTTAAGCTCTTGTGTCAGAGCAGAAAGGCTGTCGCTTCCCTTCATCCGAAGTCTGCCCGCATTTATTATTTTGCTCTCCCCCTTGCAAAAGCAAAGAAGCACCGCAAGAATTGGTACAAGGTCGGGAATATCACGAGCATCAATCACTCTGCCTTGCATTGTTTCGGCTCTCTTAACAGAGATTTTCCCGTCTTTTTCGTATATAATTCCGCCCGCACCCTTTATAATATCAAGTATTGCTTTGTCGCCCTGATATGTCTCCTTCGGCAGACCCGAAAGCTCAACTCTGCAACCGAGTGCCCCCGCAACAAGGAAAAATGCACCCTGTGAATAGTCGCCCTCTATCGTATAGTTTCGTGCCTTATAGCTCTGATTGCCGCGTATTAAGTATTTTTTGTAGTCCCTGTTCTCGATTTCTATTCCAAAATCCTTCAAGACTCCGAGCGTAATATCTATATATCCCCTTGACTCGGGCGGGGTGGTAATAACTATCTCACTGTCACCCTCAACAAGCGGAAGTGCCATTAAAAGCCCCGAGATAAACTGGGAGCTGACATTTCCCGCAAGCTCAAACCTGCCACCCTTGAGTTTGCCTGATACATATATTCCGTCAGCTTTTGTCTCGCATAGTATATTCTTTTTCGCAAACATATCAAGATAGGGTTTTATCGGTCTTTGTAAAAGTCTGCCCTGACCCGTAAATTTGTATTTTCCGCCACGGGAGAGAGCAATCGGCAATAAAAGCTTGAGCGTGGAGCCGCTCTCTTTACAATCAATTTCCCCGCTCTCCGATTTAAGAGCGGTCCGTCTCGGCGAGATTACCGCCCTCATAGTATTTTTATTATACCGATATTTAGAGCCGAGAGCATATATCCCACCAAGCGTTGCCAATATGTCCTCTGATAATGCAAGGTTGTCAATAATACACTCTCCGCCCGAGAGGGCAGCTGCAATCAACGCCCGATGAGCAACACTTTTAGAAGGCGGAACCGTAACTGTCCCGCTTAACATTTTTGGTATTATAATTGCGTTATCCATAATCTCCCCCGAAAAATCACACATTACGGCTCTTATGCCAAAAAGGGCAGGTTCACTTGAACCTGCCCAATAATGCGTTCATTGTCCAATCTTCTGTCATTTTTGCAAAAGACTTGATAAATCAAGCACTGCACTTGCTTGATATTATATTCACATTTACAGAAAAAGTCAAGGCTTTTTCTGTAATTATTTTTTTGGCTCTGTTGCAAGAAGAATTATATCGCCCTTGTTTACGCTCTCGCTCTCATAGGCGGGCGTTATTTTTCCGAACTTGGCGGAGTTGCACACAACAATAGGTGTAACGGTCGAAAAGCCGTCTTTTTTTATTGCGGATATATCAAACTCTGCAAGAAGCTCGCCACGCTTTATTTTGTCGCCCTTTTTCACCTTTACGCTAAAGTGCTTGCCGCCGAGCTTGACAGTATCAATTCCCATATGCAAAAGAAGCTCCACACCATCATCTGACATTATACCTATCGCGTGACCCGTATCAAAAAGGTTATCAACTCTGCCGTCGGTCGGTGAATAAAGCTTACCCTCTGTGGGCTGTATTGCAACACCATATCCCAGAACCCCCGACGCAAACGCCTCATCCTCTACCTTTTCAAGAGGTATTATCTTTCCGCTCAAAGGTGAGTAGATGGTTATTTCATTACTCTCTGTCTCTTCTCCGCCTTCAAGGTAATCCTCAAGCTCTGATTTTATAATCGTAACCCTCGGTCCGTAGATAATCTGTACTCCGTTACCCTTTTTGATAACACCCGATGCACCGCTTTGCTTGAGCAGACCCTCGTCAACCTTGCTGTTATCCCTTACGGTTATACGCAGCCTTGTTGCACAACAATCTATATCCTTTATATTCTCCTCTCCGCCAAGTCCCGAGGTAATCAATGCAGAGGTTTGCCTGTTGTTGGAAGCTTTATTCTTTTCCGCCCTCTCATTTACATCTGCCCTTGTGTAGAGCTTTGTTTCCTCTCCGTCATCTTCTCTGCCGGGGGTTTTGAAGTTGAATTTCTTAATCAGGAACCTGAACAAGAAATAATATACAACAAAATATACTATACCAATCAAAACAATGTTAACCCAGTCTGTTTTCGCATTTCCCTGAAGCACGCCGAACAAGAAAAGGTCAATTAAACCGCCCGAGAAGGTCATACCGACACCAACATTGAATATATGCGTGAGCATATACGAAAGTCCTGCAAGTATACAATGAATTACATACAAAACAGGGGCAACAAACAAGAAGGTAAATTCTATCGGTTCGGTTATACCCGTCAGCATAGAGGTAAGTGCCGCAGAGAGCAAAAGTCCGCCTGCAACCTTACGCTTTTTTGTTTTTGCACAATGATACATAGCAAGTGCAGCACCCGGTAAACCAAAAATCATAAACGGGAATTTACCCGACATAAATCTTGTGGCAGATACTGCAAAATGCTCAACCGACGGGTCAGAGAGCTGTGCGAAAAAGATATTTTGTGCACCCTCCCATGTTCTGCCGAGAATTTCCATTGACCCTCCGACATTTGTCTGCCAGAACGGAAGATAAAAAACATGATGGAGTCCAAAAGGTATTAGGGCACGCTCTGCAATACCATATATCCATGTTCCTATATAGCCTGAATTCTGAACAAGTCTGCCAATATAGGAAATACCCGTCTGTATAGGCGGCCAAATAAAGAAAAGCAGTATCCCGACTACAAGATAGACTGCTGCCGAGACTATCGGCACAAATCTTGTCCCGCCGAAAAAGGACAGAACTTGAGGCAACCGTATTTTATAAAATCTGTTGTGCAGAGCCGCCGTTCCAAGCCCAACTATAATTCCGCCGAATACACCAAGCTGAAGTGAATTTATACCCACAACGGAGGTCATAGTTCCGTTTGCAATATGCTCTGCCACTCCATCTGCACCATAAGAATTTACTGCCATAGCACTGATTGCGGCATGCATAACAAAAAATGCAATCGCACCCGCAAGGGCGGCAACCTCTTTTTCTTTTTTTGCCATTCCGATTGCAATACCTATTGCAAATATGAGCGGAAGATTGGCAAAAACTATATCACCGCAACTGCTGAGCACCCGTAAAACCGCATTTATAGGCGTTCCTGGGCCCATAACTCCCATAAGGTTGTACGCCTTAAGCATAGTCTCGTTGGTAAAAGCACCGCCTATTCCCAAAAACAATCCCGCAACGGGAAGAATGGCAATCGGCAGCATAAACGACCGACCGACCCTTTGAAGAACACCAAAAACTTTGTCTTTCATAGCTATATTCCTCTCTGTAAAAATGACTTTTGTGTCTGTTATTATTTCCAATTTTACAGAAAATATTACCCGCCACCAATAAAAAAAAGCCGATATTCATTTTGAATATCGGCGCTAACTTTTATAAAATAATGCAGATTAGTCCACCGCTGCCCTCGTTGATTATCCTTTGCAGGGTTTCCTGAATTTTCATTCTTGCATCGTCGGGCATACGATACAGCTTGTTGTGAAGACCCTCGTTCACAAGCTCGTGCAGGGACTTGCCGAAAATATTAGACTTCCATATTTCCTTGGGGTCGCTCTCAAACTCATCAAGCAGATAACGGACAAGCTCTTCTGACTGACGCTCTGTTCCGACTATGGGATTTACCTCCGTTTCAATATCCGCCCTTATCATATGGATAGAGGGTGCACTTGCCCTGAGTCTTACACCAAATCGACTACCTTGCTTTATTATTTCGGGTTCTTCAAGAGACAATTCCTCAATCGACGGCGTAACAATTCCGTATCCTGTCTGGTTGACTTGTTTTAGTGCCGCCTCTACTCTTTCATAGCTCTTCTTTATCTGCGAAAGCTCTGTCAAAAGGGTTAAAAGCTGACTTTCGTTCTCTATGCTAAAGCCCGTTTGCTCCTCAACGGTATCATAATACAGCTTCTCGTCTAAAAGAATTTTAATCTCGGCAACGCCGCTGCCTGGAGAAATGTTATCAATGCACGCAGAATCGACAAAATCATATTTCATCAATTTGTCGGGGATGCAGAGAACATCTGATATTTTTTTCACTCCGTCAAAGCTTTCAAAAACTGCATTGTTCATATTCTCGCAAAGTTGATTAGCTTCGCATAAGGCCGAGAGCCACTCGGGCATATAAAAGCCTACCTCTTTGATAGGGAACTCATAGAGAATACTCTTCATAATATTGTCTATATCCCCTCTGCCAAGGTTCATACAGTTGATTGCAATAACCTCTGTCCCGTATTTTTCCTCAAGAGCCCGTTTACACATCCTCGCACGCTCTGATGTGGGGTCAGCCGAATTCATTATAATCACAAACGGCTTGTTTATAGCCTTCAGCTCGTCTATAACCCTCTGCTCGGCTGCGGCATAGCTCTCTCTTTCAAGCTCGGTTATGCTCCCGTCTGTTGTAACTACAATTCCGACAGTAGAATGCTCTGCTATAACCTTGTGCGTTCCAATCTCTGCCGCTGTTTCAAATGGAATAGGCTCATCGGACCATGGGCTTACTACCATTCTCGGAATTTCATCCTCGATGTGTCCGAGTGCCCCGTCTACAAGATAACCGACACAGTCTATCATTCTTACATTGAATGACACATTATCATCGATTTCAATCTCAACTGCTTCATTCGGAATAAATTTTGGCTCGGTTGTCATTATCGTTCTTCCACCCGCACTCTGCGGAAGTTCGTCCTGTGCTCTTGCTCTTTTATGCTCATTCTCGATATTTGGAAGAACAAGAAGCTCCATAAATTTCTTTATAAATGTTGATTTTCCTGTCCTTACAGGGCCTACTACCCCTATGTAGACATCTCCTTGGGTTCTCTCTGCGATATCCCGATATACATTGTATTCGACCATTAAAAATTCCTCCATATTCGTGCATTTATACGGGCGCACAAGCTGTACTACCATTTTTAATACATTCTATGAAGGAATTTTTATGAATATGACAAGTATTCCTCTGTCAAAATATTTAATTGTTTTACACTATCGGTTCAAAATCCAATGCCCCATGCTTGCAAAGAGGACAAATAAAATCATCGGGCAGTACATCGCCCTCGTACACATATCCGCATATCTTGCAGACAAACCCCTTTTTGCCTTCTGTCTTTGGCTTGGGTTTAACATTGCTTTGGTAATAGCTGTAAGTCATCGTCTCTGCATCTGATATTACTCTCGCCTCTGTTATACTGCAGATAAACATTCCGTGGGTATCAAGGTCTATATACTGCTCTACCTTAAGCGACATAAACGAGTTTATATATCTCGGCAAAAAGGCAAGACCGTTGTCTGAACGCAAAGGCTCTATTCCTGCAAATTTGTCCGTGTTTCTTCCGCTCGCAAAGCCAAAGGTTTCAAACACACTAAAGGGTGCATCAACAGAGAGACAGTTTATATTCATAATTCCCGTCTGCTTTATAATATGATGTGAATAATTATCTTTGTTTATCGTAACCGCAATGCGATTAGGTGTGTTCGTGACTTGAGTAACTGTGTTTACAATCAAGCCGTTATCTTTCTTGCCGTCACTTGAGGTAACAACATAAAGTCCGTAGCCAATGTTGAAAAGTGCAGATAAATCGTTCTTGTTTGCAGTCTCGCTGTCTTGTGCAATATAGTCACGGCAAAGCTCCGATGCAAGTGCATCTATATCTCTCCTGCTCTCATCCGAGAGTGCCGACAAAATCGTTACATTTGTATCTGTATAGGTTATGTTCCTGCATTTTTCCATCATTCCCCGCATAACCTTGGTTGCAAGCGGTGCCCAGGAGCCATTTTCTATAAATGCGACAGTTCTGTTCTGATAGCCTCTCTCTGCAAGACCGTCAATGAACTGTCGCATAAAGGGGAATATATCCGAATTGTAGGTAGTGGTTGCCAGAACAAGCTTACTGTATCTGAAGGCATCCTCTATCGCCTCTGCCATATCACAGCGAGCCAAATCATTTATAACAACCCTCGGACAACCGTTTGATTTAAGCTTTTCCGCAAGAAGCTCTACCGCAGTCTTTGTATTACCGTATACCGATGTATACGCAATAACTATCCCCTCGGTCTCAACCGAATAAGATGACCAGGTGTTATACAAACCAATATAATAGCCGAGATTTTCTTTAAGGACAGGTCCGTGCAGAGGACATATTACCTCAATATCAAGTGTGCTTGCAGATTTAAGAAGCTTCTGCACTTGAGCACCGTATTTACCGACAATTCCGATATAGTATCTGCGAGCCTCACAAGCCCAATCCTCGTCTGTGTCAAGAGCACCAAACTTGCCAAACCCGTCTGCCGAAAAAAGCACCTTGTCCGCCCTGTCGTATGTAACCATAACCTCGGGCCAATGAACCATAGGTGCAGACACAAACGAAAGCTCGTGCTTTCCGAGGGAGAGGGTATCCCCCTCGGAGATTATTATTCTTCTGTCCTCATAGTCTGTACCGAAAAACTGTCTCATCATTTTAAACGCCTTGTCAGACGCAACGATTACAGTTTCAGGGTTGAGGTTCATAAAATTAGAAATGTTCGCAGAGTGGTCAGGCTCCATATGTTGAATTATAAGATAATCAACCGCTCTTTTGCCTACTGCATTATCAATATTATCAAGCCACTCGTGGGTAAATCTTGCATCAACTGTATCCATTATTGCTATCTTTTCGTCAATTATTGCATAGGAATTGTATGACATACCGTTTGGAACAATATATTGCCCCTCAAACAAATCTATATTATGGTCATCAACACCGATATATTTGATATCATCAGTTATAAACATAAATATTCCTCCTTGTATTCCTTTGTGCAATAAAAAGTATAACACAAAAAATCAAACAACGCAATATTTTTTAATATCCAATTTCTTTCGCAAGAGCCTTAAGTGTGTTTGCACTTTGCAAAAGTCCGCCAAGCTCCTCTTGGGAGAATTCTATCTCAATAATTCTCTCTGCTCCGCCCGAGCCGACAACGGTAGGAGCAGAAAGGCAGACATCACTTATTCCATATTCACCCTCAAACAAGCTCGAGACGGTTAAAATCGAGTTTTCATCACCGATAATACACTCAACAATCCTCTTAACCGCCAAAGCTATCGCATAGTAGGTAGAGCCTTTTTTGCTAATTATCTCATATGCGGCATTTTTCGTCTTGCCGTATAGCTCGTCTTCACATATATCGACGGATTTACAATCACCGCCGCAGCTGCAGTATTCCTGTATTCCCATTCCCGCTACATTTGTTACGCTCCACGCCGCAACTTCAGAGTCGCCGTGTTCACCTATGATATAGGTGTGAACATTTCTTGTATCAACCTTTACCTTCTCACTTATCAAATATTTAAGCCTTGATGTGTCAAGCACCGTCCCCGAGCCTATTACATTGTTTTTGGAAAACCCCGAAAGTTTGCAGGTAATATAAGTTAAAATATCAACAGGATTGGTAACCACCATGAGTATGGTATCGTTGTTGCAATATCTCAATATGTTGTCAATTATGTTTTTAAAAATATCTGCGTTACGCCTCAATAAATCCGTTCGTTTTTCACCCTCACGCTGGTTCGCCCCCGCGGTAATGATAACCATATCGCTTCCCTTTATATCACAATAATCGCCCGCAATTATGCGAACAGGACTTACAAAGCTGACCCCGTGGTTCATATCCATTGCATCGCCCTCAGCTTTTTCCTTGTTTATATCAAGAAGCACAATTTCCGAAACAAGCGAGCTCATCATAAGAGTATATGCAATAGTCGAACCAACATTTCCTGCACCGACAACAGTAATTTTACCCTTAAACATACATCTACCACCTTTGTTTTTCTTTGGTATATATTCTGTCGTAAATACGGTTTTTTATTCACAAAAAAACAGAGGCAAATACCTTTGCCTCTGTCTAAATATTTAGTTGTGCTTATAAAATTCTCTGTATGCTTTATAGGTCATAAATATATCAAACTTGCTTGCAATCTCATAGGGCGAATGCATAGAAAGAAGTGCAACTCCCGCGTCAATTACATCCATATCAAGGTTTGCAACAAACTGAGCGATTGTTCCGCCGCCGCCGCCGTCAACCTTACCAAGCTCACCTATCTGCCATTTTACACCGTTTTCGTTAAAGATTTTGCGAATTTTTGCAACAAGCTCTGCACTTGCATCGCTTGCCCCGCCCTTACCACGCGAGCCTGTGTATTTTGTCAGGAAAATTCCGCCGCCAAAAATTGCACCGTTTCTCCTTTCGGTAACATCAGGATAATTCGGGTCAAAAGCTGCACCAACATCGGCAGAAAGACAGGTTGAGTTAGTGAGGCAATCCCTCAAAACAATGTCATTATAATCCTTGCAGGACAGTGCACAAAGTTTAGCCAAAACATTCTCAAATTTGCGTGACTGCATACCCGTTGCACCCATAGAGCCAACCTCTTCTTTGTCAACAAGAAGACATACCGCAGTCTTTTTGGGTTTCTTTATATCAAGCAACGCACGAAGTGCAGTATACGCACAAACTCGGTCGTCTTGCCCGTAGCCTCCGACCATACTTCTGTCAAGGCCTATATCTCTTGCCTTGAATGCAGGAACAACCTCAATCTCGCTGCTGAGTAAATCTTCCTCATTTATGCCATATCTCTCGTTGAGTAGCTTTAATATGTTGAGCTTTATCCCCTCTTTTACATCTTCATCCTCGCAAGCAATGTTACCGAGAATTACATTTAGGCTCTCACCCGGAATTGCTTCGTGCATCTTTTTTTTCATTTGCACATCGGCAAGATGCGGCAAAAGGTCTGATATGCAAAATACAGGGTCGTTTTCGTCCTCACCTATGACTATATTTATCTGCGTTCCGTCCGTCAAGGCAACAACTCCGTGAATGGCAAGCGGAATAGCAGTCCACTGATATTTCTTAATTCCGCCGTAGTAGTGCGTCTTAAAAAATGCCATACCGCCGTCTTCGTACAAAGGGTTCGGCTTGAGGTCAAGTCTCGGCGAATCCATATGAGCACCGATAAGACTGATGCCCTGTCTTATGTCATCAGTTCCGATAACTGCCGCAATTACGCCCTTGCCCCTGTTTACAGTATAAACCTTGTCGCCGGCAGATAAGCTTACCTTCTCTTCAAGCGGAACAAATCCCGCACGGGCAAGCTCTCTGCAGGTTGCGTCACAAAACTCTCTCTCTGTTTTTGCATCAGTTATAAATCTTCGATAGTCCTCACAAAAATCAAATATTTCCTTTTTTTCTTTATCGTCCGCTTTAGAAAACATATTCTTGTTTTCATAACAGAGCTTCGTCTCTGTTTCGCTCAATTTAGCCATAATTCTCACTTTCCTCTCTTGTTTATTCTACATTACCATACAATTTTTTATACATCTCTGCCGATGCTTTTACCTTGATAACATAATTTCTTGTTTCCCGAAAAGGAATGTTTACAAGTTTTCCCGTTTCATCAACACAAGCATTATCCGAAAGCCACTTGTCTACATTACCAAGCCCGCCGTTATACGCCGCAAGAGCAGTGTCCGTATCTTCATATCTGTCAAGCAGCCACCGCAGATAGTAACATCCAAGCATTATGTTAATCTCAGGGTCAAAAAGTGCATCGTTTGAATAATCATCAATCCCAAGCTTTTTTGCACAGTCCCCGCCCGTCTCATCAGTAAGCTGCATAAGTCCTTTGGCATCTGCAGACGATACCGCATATTTGTCAAATCTGCTCTCTGTACGCATCACGGCAAAAACAAGATATTTGTCAAGCTCAAACTTATCTGAATATTTTTCAACAAAAAATTCGTATTTTATCGGGTATTGAACCTTTTTGATTTTGTCGGCAAGATTTGAACCAAAATAGCTCTTGCCCGCAAATGCACCGATAGCTACAATAATCAGAACGAATATTATAAACTTAAATATTCCGAGACCGCATCCGCTTTTGCGTCGTCTCCTTCGTTGTCTGTTCTCTCTCATTTCCCACTTCCTGTTATAAGTCGGTTGAAAATTTCTGCAACCTTTTCCCTTATTTTTTCAAGCTCTCCGTCATTTTCTATTACTTCATCGGATAGCATCTTATATTCTTTGTCAGTCAACTGTTTATCCATTCTCGCCCTTGCCATATCGGTACTGCATCCGTCACGCTCTACAATCCTGGCTATTCTCAAGTCTCTGGGTGCAACAACCGCAACCTTAAGGTCTAAATCAAGCGGACATTCCGCAGTATACAAAAGGGGTATTTCGATACATACAACATCCGCTGCCGAGAGCAAAATTCTTCTCTCTATTTCTTTATATATTTGATGATGAGTTATGTTATTCAAAACAGCAAGCTTTTCGTCGTCAGAAAACACAATTTCCGCAAGAGCGGTTCTGTCAATCGTGCCATCATTTGCTAAAATTCCGTCTCCGAATTCTTCTGCAACCTCTTTGTATACAGCTTGCCCGGGCATCATAAGCTCGTGCGACACCTTGTCAGAGTCAATAACCTCTGCACCAAGTCTTGCAAATTCCGCCGCCACAACACTTTTACCCGCACCTATTCCACCGGTTAGGGCAATAATTTTCATACCTCTCACCTGCAATTATTTGCTCATTTCTTCTGCCCGCTCTACGCAAGCATTTACCGCACTTTGCACAACTGCACGGAACCCATTTTCCTCTAAATCGCAAACCGCGGCTATCGTCGTTCCGCCCGGGGAACATACATTATCCTTTAACTGTTCAGGATGAATTCCCGTATCAAGCACCATTCTGGCACTTCCCTCTACTGCCTTTGCCGCAAGCCTTAACGCCTGTTCTTTGGTAAGTCCGAAGCTGACACCTGCATCCGCCATTGCGTCTATAAACATATAGGCATAAGCAGGACTGCTTCCGTGAAGTGCCGTTGCAACTGTCATAAATTTCTCTGGCATAATCTCGGTATCGCCGACAGCTGAAAACAGCCCCGTTATTTTTTCAACATCGCTCTGTAATAGATTTTTATTCGGAGTAATTACAGTCATTCCGCAGCCGACCTGTGCGGGTGTGTTGGGCATTGTACGGACAATTTTTTTGTCAGCACCAAGCTTGCTTTCTAAATACGAAAGGCTTATCCCAGCCGCAATCGATATATAAATTTTGTCCTTATCACCTTTAATCCCCTCTAGAACAATCGGTATAATGTTTGGCTTTACTGCAAAAATTATTACCTCGCTTTGGCTCTCTAATTCGGCGGCATTTTCTGCAATTTTTACATTCCTTTTCGCAAAGGCATCACACTTATTTTTATCAGTATCGGTAAGGACTATATCCTCAGGCCTATGCCCCGACGAAATAAGTCCGCCAATCAAGGCAGACGCCATATTCCCGCCGCCTATAAATCCGATTTTCATTACACTCACTCCATTATCAGTTGTGATTTATTTAAAATTCGCCCCTTAAATACTTTTCGATTCTGTCAAGACCCGTTTGTATTACCTCCATAGAGGTTGCATATGAGAGTCTTACATAACCGTCAATTCCAAATCCCTCACTCGGGACAAGGGCAACAAGTGCTCTCTCTAACATATCCTCACAAAGCTCGCTTGCAGTATTTATAACCTTGCCGTAATGTTCTTTTCCAAGGACATCTCTTACATTCATAAAAATATAAAACGCCCCATTTGGGTTAAGACAAGAGAGACCTTCAATTCCGTTAATACGCTCTACCATATAATCTCTGCGTTTTATATAGGTCTCCTTCATCTCATCAATAAAGCTCTGGTCGCCGCAAAGAGCCTCAACCGCGGCAGCCTGTGCAATCGAGTTCGGGTTAGAGGTTGCGTGGCTCTGAATGTTTGCCATCGCTTTTGCCAGCTTTTCATTTGCCGCAATATATCCAATTCTCCAGCCTGTCATCGCATATGTCTTTGCCATACCGTTTACGATTATTGTAAGCTCGCGTATATCCTCACCGAGTGTTGCAATATTTGTATGCTCGCCCTCGTAAACAAGCTTTTCGTAAATTTCATCAAACACAACATAAATGTTGTTCTCTACCGCAACCTTTGCAATCTCCTGCATCTCCTCTTTAGTATAAATCATACCGGTCGGGTTGCTCGGTGTATTGAGAACAAGTGCACGGGTTTTGGGGGTAATGGCATTCTTTAACTGCTCTATTGTAAATTTAAATCCCGTTTCCTCACAGGTATCAATATAAACAGGGATACCATCTGCCATTTTTATCATCTCGGGATAACTTACCCAATACGGTGCAGGAAGGATAACCTCGTCGCCCGGGTCACAAATTGCCATAAATGTATTGGTCAAGGCATGCTTTCCTCCGTTACTGATAACAATGTTTGCCGTAGTATACTCAAGACCCGTATCCTTTTTGATTTTTTCGCAGACTGCAGCCTTAAGCTCAAGCGTACCAGATGCAGGTGTGTATCTCGTAACATTATTTTCAATCGCACGGATACCCGCAAGCTTAATATTTTCAGGCGTATTAAAGTCAGGCTCTCCCGCACCGAAGCCAACAACGGGTACACCCTCCTTTTTCATCTGCTTGAACTTTGAATCTATTGCAAGAGTAGGCGAGGGGCTAACTGCCGACGCCTTTTTAGAAATTTTCAAATCCATTTTTTTACCTCCGAAAATATTTTTTATCTTAACATATTATTTTAATATAATTTCAGAAAAAATGCAATAAAAACCCGCAAATTTCTTCAAATATATATAAATATATAAAAAATTGACGGAAACCCGTCAGATTTTTTCAATTTTTTCGCCACGCTTAAGGGAGTTTTTGAATATCCGCAAGAAATTCCCGTATAAAATTTTGTCCGCAACAATGTCAGATGCCACTCTTTTTTTAATTCCGTCTGCAATTTTTTGCATATCCTGTACCCCGTTTATATCAGACGGAAGCTTTGATACGCCGTCAAAATCAGAACCAAGTCCTACGCAATCCTCTCCTCGAAGATCCAGAATATATTCTATATGTCTGTATATTTCATCTGCTGTGCAAATTTTACTGTCAGACAGAAAATCAGGAAAGAAATTAACACCGATGCAACCTCTTTTTCCTATTATTGCCCGTATCTGTTCGTCAGATAGATTTCGCTTATGTGAGCAAAGCGAGCGTACACACGAATGTGATGCGACAAACGGATACCTTGCAATCTCGCATACATCAAAAAAACCTCTCTCGGAAAGATGTGACACATCAACGACTATTCCAATGCTCTCCATCATCTCTACGGCACGCCTGCCAAATTCAGTAAGCCCTCCGCCGCTCTCGTCGGTTATCCCGCCGCCAAGCTCGTTGGTATAGTTCCAGGTCAATGTTATCAGGCGTACACCCAATTTATAATACATCAAAACCGCATCAAGACATCCGCCAAGAGCCTCTCCGCCCTCTATTGCAAGGATTGAGTATGCACCCTTATTTTTGATTGCGTTTTCCAGATCATCAAGGCTCTCTATCACAGAAATCCTTTGCTTATTTTCCTCAATCGAGCTTTTATATTTCTCTATCAGTGCTCTGCAATGCTCCATAGGCGAGCACTTTATCGTCTTTTTATCAACAAAGGCAGCAAAAATCTGGATGTATGTATCAAACCTCTCCATCCTCTCTATGTCGAGCTGAAGAGTATTTTTCATAAGCGATGAATTGTTTTTATCAAGCTCATAAATCGTATCACAATGAGCATCAAAAATACAGTTCAAGTGTCGCACCTCTCAATCAAGAACAATATCGGTTATATGGTTAATCCCCTTTATACTGAACTCATCACCATTTAACTCCGCATAAACCTCAACCACATCAAAGCGTACATCACAATCATAGTCGTGACCTTCAAAATATCTCTCCGCTGCACAGCGGAGATGTCCCGACTTACGCTTGTCTATCGCTTCGCTCGGCAGTCCGAATTTTTCAGAACTTCGCGTTTTCACCTCGACAAAGACGAGGGTGCCGCTGTCTATACATATTATGTCAATTTCTCCGCCCTTGACACAGAAATTGCGTTCTATTATCTCATAGCCCTTTCGGGTCAAATAGCTTTTAGCCGTTTCCTCACCAAAATCGCCGAGGTTTTTGTTGTATCTTTTCATTATTCTATCCCCAAAACCTTGTTTGTAATAAAGGATTTTCTGTGAATTGGTGTAAGTCCGACCTCTCTTATACCCTGCATATGAACCGCCGTTCCGTAGCCCTTATTCTTTGCAAAGCCGTAATCGGGATAAACCTTGTCCATTTCCACCATATATCTGTCACGGGTAACCTTTGCAATTATCGAAGCCGCCGCAATACACTCAAACCTCGCATCGCCCTTTACTATGTAGTCACATTCAACACCATTGAACTGAATTTTGTCGTTCCCGTCAACAAGCAGAAAATCAGGCTTTATTTCAAGACCGTCTATTGCCCTTTGCATCGCAAGATGTGTAGCCTGTCTTATATTTATTTCGTCTATAATTTCAGGTCCTGCAAATGCGACAGAATACGCGATCGCCTTTTCTGCAATAACATCATACAGAGCCTCTCTCTTCTTTTCGGTCAATTTTTTTGAATCGTTGACGCCCTCTATAACCATTCCCTCGGGCAGAATAACCGCCGCGGCACATACGGGACCTGCAAGAGGTCCTCTTCCAACCTCATCAACTCCTGCTATAAGCTTATAACCTCTGTCAAAATATTCTTTTGCACTCTCGGGCATATTTACACCATCCTTTTGTTTAAGTATGAAAACGGCGACCCGTTCAGGCCGCCGCTAATTCGGCAATTCCAATGTAATCCTCCCGAGCCTTGCCGAGCGGAACTCATCAAGAATAAGTGCAGAGGTTCTGAAGGTGTCAACCTCACCTCCTGATATAACGCACCCACGCTTTTTGCCGATAAGATTTACTAAATCCCAAGCCTCCAGCTCAAGCTCATCTGCTGATAGCTTGTATCTCTCTGCAAGGTTTTGAGCATAGGTTTCCTTAAGATAGGCAACAAGATAAAAGGCAAGCTCTTCTATATCCATTATCTCGTCTTTAATTCCGCCCGTATACGCAATCCGCCTTGCAACATCTACGCTTTCAAATTTGGGCCAGAGTATGCCCGGGGTATCAAGAAGCTCATACCTGCCCGCAATTTTTATCCATTGCTTCGCCGTAGTTACCCCAGGTCTGTCTCCCGTCTTTGCGGCATTTCTTGAGGAAAGACGATTTATAAACGACGATTTGCCTACATTTGGTATTCCGACAATCATCATTCTTATACTATGTCTCAAAATTCCCTTGCTTTTGTCACGCTCAAACTTTTCTTTAAGTACATTATCAATGGCGGGGGATAGTGCCGACATACCCCTGCCTGTTTTGCAATCTAAAGAGATTGCATATATTCCCTTTTGTTTGAAATATGCAAGCCACGCCTCGGTAGCAGCCGGGTCTGCCATATCAGCTTTGTTAAGCACAAGTATTCTTGGGCGTTTGCCTACAATATTATCTATCTCTGGGTTGCGTGACGATAACGGAAGCCTTGCATCAAGAAGCTCAATTACAACATCAACAAGCTTAAGATTTTCAGAGATAAGCCGTCTTGTCTTCGCCATATGCCCCGGAAACCATTGCAGTTCCATTTCTGTCACCCCCAACCTTTAATCTTTTATTCGTATATTTCTGCCTCCTGATGAACCGTTCCGATACTGTCAAACGGCCAGAAACGGAACACCGCACCGCCCATTACCTCGTCTATAGGCACAGGCCCTAAATGACGGCTGTCCTTACTGTTGTTTCTGTTGTCGCCCATAACAAATATATACCCGGGTTGAATAACTATTGGGTCTGATTTACTGTAATTGCCGTTTTGAATGAGCATATTTATATAAGAGCCCGTTTCGTATGTTTCATCTTTTATATAATCCTCTATCAGAAGCTCGTCATTTACATAGACATTTCCTGACCTGAAATCAATGTAAACAGTGTCCCCCTCTGTTGCGATAACACGCTTAACATAGGGTCTGTTCGGGTCGGTTGCAGGCTCAAAAATAACGACATCGCCTTTTTCGGGTGTATATAAAAATCTGTTTACATAAAGTCTGTCATCGTTGTGAAGGCTCGGCTCCATCGACTGTCCCTGAACCTTAACAAGTGTAAACACATACTCTCTTACTACAAACGCAACAACAACCGCAATCAGAATTGAAAGAACCCAATCGCGGATTTCCTTAACCCAGTCTGTTTTTTGCTCGGGTGTATTATTCTCATCCGCTTGTTCGTTAAGCTCTTGAGGTATGTCTGTTTTTTCATCAAAGCTATCATTATTCATAGCCATACATCTCCCTTTCTATATTTCAATTAAAACAAAAGTGGTGATTATATGCAATATAACCACCACGACTTTCTCGCTATTAAAGCTTTTCTTTAACCTTTGCAGCCTTGCCGACTCTGTCACGCAGATAGTAAAGTCTTGCACGACGAACGCGACCGTGTCTTACAACCTCGATACGGTCAATCTTCGGCGAGTTAAGCGGGAAGGTTCTCTCCACACCAACACCATAAGATACGCGCCTTACAGTAAATGTCTCTTGAATGCCACCGTGGTTCTTCTTGATAACGGTGCCTTCAAACATCTGAATTCTCTCTCTTGTACCCTCTGTAACCTTTACATAAACACGAACTGTGTCACCGATTTTAAGCTCGGGAAGGTCTGTTCTGATTTGTTCCTGTGTAATCTGTTGTAAAATATCCATTTTTACATTTCCTTTCTTCTTTAGATATTCTTATCTTTAAAAGACAGAGGACTATCCATAATTCAACCTGTATATATTATCACATTTCTTTTAACAATGCAAGTCTTTTTTTCAAAAAATATAAATATTTTTCAAAGTTGTGTTATTTTTCATCCAAATCTATTATTCCGCCTACAAATTCCCTCGCATCAAATTCCTCTATATCGTCTATTCCCTCTCCGACACCGACAAGCTTTACGGGAATATCGTATTCATTTTTTATAGCAAAGGTTATTCCGCCCTTTGCCGTTCCGTCAAGCTTGGTAAGAATAATTCCCGTTATATCCGCAACCTCTTTGAACTCCTTTGCCTGTTGAACCGCATTCTGTCCCGTGGTTGCATCAAGCACAAGCAATACCTCTCTGCCGCTGCCGGGAAGCTCTCTTTCTAATATCCTGTAAATTTTTTTAAGCTCATCCATAAGATTTTTCTTGTTGTGAAGTCTGCCTGCCGTGTCGCACAGGAGTACATCTACAAACTTGCCCTTGCAGGCATTTATAGCATCAAAAACAACCGCAGCAGGGTCAGAGCCCTCCTGTTGCTTTATAAGGCGGACACCTGCCCTCTCGGTCCATACCTCAAGCTGTTCAATCGCTGCGGCACGAAATGTATCCGCTGCCGCAACAACAACATTCTTGCCCTGCTTTTTATACATATTCGCAAGCTTGCCGATAGAGGTGGTCTTTCCCACACCGTTTACCCCGATAACCATAACAACCGACGGAAGCCCGTGAATATCCATCTTACTTCCTCTGCCGCTTGTCAGTATTTCTTCCAATATATCTGCAAGCTCCGCCTTTAGTGCAGAGCTGTCGGTAATATGCTTCTCGTCTGCCGCAGAGCGAAGCCTCTCTATTATTTCCATAGAGGTATTTACGCCAATATCAGCAGTAATCAACGCCTCTTCAAGCTCGTCAAAAAGCTCTTCGTCAACCTTGCCGAACACCTTAATAACATTCTCTATTTTCTCGTTGATTGAATTTTTTGTCTTGCTCAAGCTATCCTTGAGCTTGCTGAAAAACGCCATTTATATTTTCCTCTCTGATTTTTAATTGACCTTTTTTATTCTTTTATCTCATCAATGTTGAGTGACAAAAGCTTGGAGATACCCCTCTCCTGCATTGTTACACCATAAAGAATGTTTGCCGCCTCCATCGTGCCGCGTCTGTGGGTAACAACGATAAACTGGGTTTTCTTGGTGTATTTATTGAGATAGTCGGCGTATCTGTAAACATTGACATCGTCAAGTGCCGCTTCAATCTCATCAAGAATACAAAACGGGGTGGGTCTTACATCCAGAATTGCAAAAAGCAACGCAATCGCAGTAAAAGCTTTCTCACCGCCCGAGAGCAACGACAAGCTCTGTAGCTTTTTGCCCGGGGGTTGAGCCTCTATCTCAATTCCGCTCTCCAAAACATTGTCAGGCTCGGTAAGTGAAAGGTTTGCCCGACCGCCGCCGAACAATTCCGAAAAGACCCGACTGAAGCTTGCGTTTATAATCTTAAACTGCTCTGCAAATCTCGTCTGCATTATTGACATCATTTCTTCAATAACAGAATCAAGCTCCGACTTTGCCTTTTCCAAATCCTGTGTCTGAACGGTAAGAAAATCATATCTTTCCTTTACACTCTTATATTCCTCTATCGCATCAATGTTGATGTTGCCGAGGTTTTTGATGCTTTCTTTAAGCTCCTTGATTCTTGCAGACGCACCTTTGAAATCGAAATCACCCTCAATTCTCATTTCGACCGCTTCACTGTAGGTAACCTCATAATCCTCCCACATACGATTGACAATCGTCTCCCGCTCTGCGTTAAGGCGTTCACGCCTTGCATCAATCCTGTCGGTGCGTTGAGTAAGTGCAAATTTTTTCTCCTGCGTTTCTTTAATCTCGCTCTGGTATCTTCTTACCTCTGCCTCGGTTGCAACTCTGCCATCCTGCAAGGCGCTTACATTTTCACGCAAGGTTGCAACGGACAGTTGATAACCGTCGCACTCGCCCTTTTTTGAAGCTATTTCATCATCTATTGATTTGTTTCTATCTTTCAGGGTCTCTATTCCGCCACGCTTGATGTTCACAGACTCCATCTGTTCGCCCTTGGTGTCGTTAAGTACGCTTATTCTCTCGTTCTCAAGCTCTATATCCTTGAGTATTGTGCTTCTCTTTATATTAAGCTCGGTAAGGCGAACGGACAACCTCTCGTTCTCACCCGAGAGTCTGCTGTAATCCTCCTGAATTTTTTCAGCTTCCTCTTCAAGCTCTTCCCTCTTATTTTCGAGTTGCCCAATTCTGACATTCTTCTGACGGGTATCTGTCTCAATCTCCCCGAGCCTTGCAACAATCTCTTCCATCTCTTTTTCAAGCTGGCTGCAAGAGCCGTCAATATTTTCAAGCAAAGCCTCGCATCGCTCACGGTTCGCACTTGCTCGTGCAAGCTCTTCGCGTTTTTCCTGAATTTGCTTGGTTTGAGCATCATACTCTTGTGTGTAGTGTCCAATCTGCTCTGACAGAGTATTCAAAGAGCCCTCTTCTTTTTTGGAAAGCTCCTTTAGCTTTTCTATCTCAAGTGCGAGTGCTTCAATCTCACCTGTTCGTGAGAGCGAGCCCGTAGTTTTTATTGTGCTTCCGCCCGTGATTGCACCGCCCGCCTGAACTACATCTCCGCCAAGCGTCACGATTCTGAACTTGTAACCGCATGCCCTTGCCATAGAAATAGCATCATCAATATTCTCGCACACAACAGTTGTGCCGAGAAAACTGCTTACAATATCTTTATACATTTCGTCACAGGTCACAAGCTCTGAAGCGACCGCTATATAACCCCTCTTCCCCTTTGCAGAGGAATTGTCAAAGCTCTTTCCCTTTATCGCAGATACGGGCAGAAATGTTGCTCTGCCGAGATGCTTTTCCTTAAGATACGAAATCGCAAGCTTGGCATCATTTTCAGATTGTGTCACTATATTCTGCAACGCATTTCCAAGAGCCGTCTCTATTGCGGTTATATACTTCTTATCAGTTTTGATAAGCTGTGCAAGAGGCCCATATATTTCGGCATTTCCAAGCCCGCCGTTGCTGTATTCGGTCATAACACCCTTAACACCCTTGGCATAGCCCTCAAACTCTCTCTCCATATCCATAAGCATAGCTCTGCGAGAGCGTGTCGAGGCAAGCTCAAGCGTGTGGGTATTCCGCTTCTCCGAAAGTGCGGAATATTCCTCCCTCTTACTCTTTAAAAGAGCTTCCGCAGACAAAAGTGCCTCTTCTGCCTCTTTTACTTGCTCTGCTGTAACAGTTTCACTCTTGCGGGCGTTTTCAAATTGAGCAGAAAGCTCGTCTCTGCTCTGATTTTTCAACCCGAGCTCTGTTTCTATATCCAAACGCCTCTTGGCGAAGCTGTCGCTCAAGATTTTCATATTCTCAACAGAGCTTCGCAGAGAGTTAAGCTCTGCCGTTATGTCTATTATTCCGCCTTTAAGCTTTTCAAGTGCATCGCTCTTCTCGCCGACATTCTCCCCCGCGGAGCGTTGCAAGGTCAAAAGCTCTTCGATTTCGGCACTATTTCGGGCACTGTTCTCGCCCAGAGCATCAAGCTTTTCCTTGTGGAGTGCAATCTCCTTGTCGGTCATTTCAATTCCTTCGCAGATATGCCTGATTTCCACCTCAAGCCTGTCTATATTCATCAAATTATGCTCTATATCATTGTGAAGAATACCGATAGTCTTCTCTGTCTCGCTCATCCTGACGGAAATCTCCCGCTCCTGTTCGGTAAGCGATGCAATCTGTTCATCACAGTCACGCATTTTATCATACATCTGCGAGATAATCGAGTCTGTGTCGGCAAGTTCCTTTGAAATCGCGTCAATCTGACTGTTGAGTATGTCAAAATCCTCGCCGAGCTTTGTAAGCTCCGCCTTTATCTTTTCTATATTTATTACAGACACATTTATATCAAGTCCGCGAAGCTCATCCCGAAGAACAAGATATTTCTTTGCCTTTTCCGACTGACGGTGAAGCGGTTCAAGCTGACCCTCAAGCTCTGATAATATATCCTGAACACGGGTAAGGTTTTCAACCGTCTGCACAAGCTTACGCTCTGCCTCGATTTTTCTGTATTTGTATTTTGAAATCCCTGCCGCTTCTTCAAATATCTGTCGTCTGTCCTCTGACTTTGTACTGAGAATAGAATCAATTTTGCCCTGACCGATAATCGAATATCCGTCACGGCCGAGACCCGTATCCATAAAAAGCTCGTGAATATCCTTGAGACGGCAAAGGGTCTTGTTTATGTAATACTCTCCCTCACCGCTTCGATAGACACGCCTTGTAACCGTAACCTCGGAGAAATCAAGAGGGAAGTATCCGTCTGTGTTATCAAGCGTCAGAGTAACCTCTGCAAAGCCGAGAGCCTTTCTCGTCTCGGTGCCCGCAAAAATTACATCCTCCATACGGATTCCGCGTAATGATTTGACGCTCTGCTCACCCATAACCCAGCGTATAGCATCAGAAATATTACTCTTGCCCGAGCCGTTAGGGCCGACAATAGCAGTAATACCCGAATTAAAATCAAGATAAATTTTGTCTGCAAAGGATTTAAAGCCTTGCATTTCTATACTTTTAAGACGCATTTTCTCTTCCTCTTCCGTCAGTTTAAATACACTTTTTACCGTGGTTGTATTTCGCAACAATCCAATCCTAATAATTATAACAAAAGTGTTTTAATTTGTCACGCTTTTTTTTGAGAACCTATAACTCGATTTTCTGTGGAATAATTTTTTTGTTTAGATTTCGTACAGAAATTAATTTTTGTATAATGAAAAATGGTCAAAGTTACAACTTTAACCACATATGCTTAAATCAAATTTTTAAACACCTTTATTTTTAATTTGTTATAAAATTATCGAAAATATTTGTCAACATATTCAGAAAAACTATAACATAATGGGTGTACCCGTACACGATATTCGCATACGGGCAAACCATTATAATTGCAAATCCGCCTCCAGAGAAACTCCCTCCATGTACGCAAAAAATCTATGTTTCTTCTACATAGAAAAAAGGTTGCGTGTCGCTCATCTCACGCAAGCCTTTTTTTCTCATGCAAAAGGAGAGCCATCATCGGCTCTCCTTTCAAATGTGCGTATTTTAATAAACGTAGTTACTATGAGTGCAAGAAAATGTGTCATTATTTCCTGGACTGAAGTTGCTTATATTCCATCCCTGAACAGACCATACATAATCCATAAGATTTGTTCCCCATGTGACCGAGGAGCCATTTGCCAAATACAATTTCGTATTGTTAAAGTTACCTCCCAACAATTTCGTCTGGTCCGGTTGGTCGTTTTGTGGAATATACGATGCTAATGGAACCAACGACATAAATCTTGTAAATCTATGCATTGGTATTCCGCTAACTGCGCCAAATATACTGTTTGCCGCCAGACTATATGTCAATGAAGCATTATTTCCACTTGCAGAAATTTGCGTTCCAGATGAATTATACCAAGTATAACTTATTTTCATAACATCCTTATTATTTGCACGACTTGTTTCAAGCATCATTTTTACTTTTGTTGCACCAGAAATAACGTTTCCATTATCCCCCACTTTAGTTTTTGGGCAGTAAAAAAACGAAAACCATCCATTGCCAGAATTTTTCAGTCCCATGTCACACGAACCATAGTCTCCTACTACTCCTAAAGAAATAAAGGCGGCTCTTACGTTATTTGTTACTACTGTTGTCTCATTTAAATTCACAGTTACTTCTGCTTTCCTATATTGCGTGGTATAAATACCCTGAGAATAATAATGTGCACCGCAACACATTTCTACAGCATCGGTAATGTGTTCATTTAAATACATATCTCGTTGATGATACGAATCATAATTTTTATATACAGACAATCCAAACGCCGGATAGGTTGTATCATATGTAATTCCTACAGCTTGTCCATTAGTGCATTGAAAATTTGTTGCTGGTGTAAAAGTTGGAGTTGTATTTGTCGTCATAATTACCATCCTTTCTTCTGTGTTTAACTTATACGAATTAAGCTGATTATATTTCCTGTTACTAAATCAATTTCAAACCTATATTTTCCTATACCATATACTTTTTCTGAACCATTTAATTTATTATACAAACGAAAAGTATCCGAAACGTTTGCATTAAATTTTATTACATTCTCATTGGAATTCACCTCCATCTCCTCTATTTCGTAATTGTTTTCTTGTGCTCTTGGAATAAATGATAATAAATCTCTCATTCCTCCATAGCTATAAAACACATATACCTTATTGTCTCCTTTTCCATGTCTATTCCAATGAGTCCCGGCTATAACCGTGTACTCTTCATATTCATCCTCACTTTCTACTGTAAAAGTTGACGACCCCGGAATATCTATAAAATATATTTCTTTTTCATTCTCAAGTAACGGTGCAATATTTTTATTTTTTCTGCTTACAGGAGCTGACTCATATAATCTCAAAAATGTTGCTATTGCTTGCTCCACAGTATAACCCTCTTCCGGTGCAAAAACATCTTCTCCCACTCCCTGCATAACACCAAGAGCATTTATGCTATACACATCTTCTTTCGCCCAATCCGAAATATCTTCATCATCTGAAAATTCAAACTCATTGTTTTCATCGTCAAATTCAGCATAATTTCTATACACACGCATGAGCATAGCAGCAGCTTCTTGTCTTGTTATATTTCCGTCAGGATTAAAGTTGTTTTCAGATACACCATTAACAATACCTATATTATAAGCGATATTTATTAGAGTATTTTCAAACAAGTTTTCATTGTTTAAATCTGTAAATATTGTATCATCATATTGAAGCAAAATATCCCCGCTTCTTTTTTCTTCATACTTTCTTGCCTCTCCGGTTTTTGCATTTATAAAGTCGTTTCCATTGCGATCTTTTTTCACAGAACAGTATGCAGATAAAAAGTCTTCCAAATGAAAGATTTTATCAGTATTATAGTAAGTTTGGAGAATGTGTTCGGGTTGATAGCCATACTGAACGGACAAAAAAAACATTGCCAGTTTTGCAAATTCTCCGCGTGTGATATTTCTCCTATAATTATCACGAAATGATAACGGAACAAATCCCAACTCTATCGCATTTTCAACCTCTGTCTTTGCCCATGCAGAAATTACTTCTTCGCTTATAGTGTCAAGAGGCTCAAATTTTGTTTCAATACAAGTTCCATCTTCAAGATTAGATTTATAGTAGTATGTACCTGCATCGTGGTAAACAACAAGATTGCCTCCCAGCATCCCCTCGGGTCCCTCTGCTCTTTCGTCAAAGGAGACATTGAAGGTAACATATTTTCCATCCTCTGAAAGTGTTATGTCATTGTGCTCAGGTCTTCTATAAAGGTCTTTCTTTGACACACCAAGGGAAAGGTTCACAACATCTCCATTTTCTCGCACTAAGCTGAG
>JAZNHF010000035.1:0-4800 GCA_045576835.1 Clostridia bacterium | reverse complement strand
GTTACTTGTTTTTCTCATTCCAACCTATAAATCCGTAGCTCTCGAGTATTCTCATATAACTGACAAGTCTCTCATAGAGCGGATTTGCTTCTTCTCCGAACCTTTCTTCGACACATATACCAAGCTCATAAACAGATTTTTCGCCGTCTATAAGAGGCCATATAAAGCTTCCCATCTCATCAAGGTGAACATAGCTGATTTTCGGCTTTTTTAAGAGCTTTTGGGCAATTTTATTTGCGACGCCCTTGTTCTCAACCTCGATTGTAACAGAGCCCGTTTCCTCTGCCCGCCACGAAAATATACCGTTGCGTTTTGGTATCTTGTCAAGGTAATTACTCTTGTCCTGTTTTTTTCTTCGCATTTTATTTTCTCTTTCTCCAGAGAGAGAATTTAAGCACGGTCAAAATTATTATTGCAAACAGTACAAGTCCGCCTATATTCATTACAGCAGTCGGAATGTTCAAGCGTGCCGAAAGATCAATAACCTTGTCAAGTCCGACTATCGCAAGAAGTGCAAGAAGAATTCCGACAAGCCCCTCACCTGCTATCATACCCGAGCAGAAAAGTACGCCGTTATTTATTATAGCTTCTTTTTCTTCCTTGCTACGCTTGAGCTTTTCCATAAACAGCCTTACAAGCCCGCCTACCATAATGCAGGCGTAGAGTTGAACGGGCAGATATACACCAATCGCAAACGGAAGAACCGGAATGCCCACAACCTCTGCAACTATTGCAATAAATACGCCAACAAGAACAAGTGACCACGGAAGATTTCCGTCCATTACACCCTCAATTATAAGCTTCATAAGGGTCGCCTGCGGTGCTGCGAGCTCGTCTGTACCAAAACCCCATGCACTGTCCAAAAGATAATGCGTTCCGCCGATTGCAAGTGCCGAGGCTATAACGCCAAGCACCTCACCGATTTGTTGTGATTTGGGCGTAGCACCGAGAAGATAGCCTGTCTTTAAATCCTGCGAGGTGTCACCCGAAATCGCAGAGATTATACAAATAACCGAACCGATTGCAATAGCACTGCACATTCCGCCAATACCCGTTGACCCGGTAACCTTTAAAACAAGTGTCGCAATCAGAAGGGTTGCAATCGCCATACCCGATACGGGGTTGTTACTGCTTCCGACAAGTCCAACCATACGGGATGAAACCGTCGCAAAGAAGAAACCGAATACAACAATTATTACTGCACCGATAAAGCTGACAGGAATTGCAGGGACAAGCCATACAAGTATTGTAAGAACAAGTATTGCAATCAAAACCGTCTTGATACTGAGACTCTTCTCTGTTCTTATGTTTGATTCAGCTCCTGCACTCGACATTCCCTTCATCGCACCGCCAAATGTCTTTATAATAAGCGGAAGCGACTTGATAAGACTGATTATTCCGCCTGCGGCAAGTGCACCTGCACCGATATATCTGATATAGTTACTCCATATCGCACCTGCACCGCCACCTGCATAAATCTCGCCGATTGTTGTGGTTCCTGGATACATAACGGTCTCTCCGCCAAACAGAACCATCATAGGAATAAGTACAAGCCAGCTTAAAACACCGCCTGCAAACATATACGACGAAATTCTTGCACCGCAGATATAGCCAACACTCATAACTGCGGGATAAATCTGCGTTCCTATCTCGCCTGCAAAGTTCTTGACCGACACGGATATTTCGCCTGCAACAAGCTTGATACCGTCTATTATAAACTTGAACAACGCCGCAAATCCCATGCCCGCAAATACTGACGACGCTCTCGCACCCTTGGTCTCGCCCGCAAGGAGAACCTCCGCACAAGCCGTGCCCTCAGGGTAGGGAAGTGTTCCATGCTCCTTGACAATCAATGCATTACGAAGCGGTACCATAAAGAATACACCGAGCAAGCCACCGATTAACGCTATAAGCATAATCTCAATCATAGGAGGTTTGCTTGTCCTGCCCTCTGCCGCCCAAAGGAAAAGTGCAGGGAGTGTGAATATTGCACCTGCTGCAACAGACTCACCCGCTGACCCGATTGTCTGAACAATGTTACTCTCGAGTATTGAGTTCTTACGCATAATCATACGAATTACGCCCATCGCTATGACTGCGGCGGGAATCGATGCCGAAACTGTCATTCCGACCCTCAGTCCGAGATATGCGTTGGCAGCACCGAAAACTACCGCCAAAATCACACCCAGAACAACCGATGTAACCGTCATTTCCGGAGTTACCTTTTCTGCCGGAATGTATGGTTTAAAATCCTTGTTTTCCATAAAACCTCCATCTTGTCCAAAACGGACAGTATATATAAATTTTATTATTTGCAATTTTTGAGAGTATCACACAATACTTCAAATATTTTCTCAACAGACGATACACTCACGCTCTCCTTTGTTGTATGTGCGTCCTTTATCTCAGGGCCTATTGCAATACAGTCAAGCCCATCAATAAGCTCTGCAAAAACGGCACATTCAAGCCCCGCATGAATTGCATATACCTTTGGCTTAAAGCCAAAATTTTGATAAAACGCATCAAGATAAAGCTCTCTTACAGCCGAAGCCTCGCAATATTGCCACGGGGCATAGCCCCCCGATATTTTTGCCTTGCAATCGTTATACTCTGCAAAGAGACACATTTTATCCTCAAGGGCAGAAAGTGCGGATTTTTTATTGCTTCTCATTGCGTACTTAAAAACAATATCACTCTCTTTTGTTTCAAGTATACCAAGGTTAAGCGAGGTTTCAACAAGACCCTCTATCTCGGTGCTCATTTTCTGAACACCGTTTGGCGTCAGAGAAAGAATATAAATAAGCTTGTCCTTTATATTTTCAGACAAAACCTCCGCCTCTTCCGTCTTATTTTTTTCTATTAAAATTGAGCATCCGCTCTCACTCTCGCCAAGCTCGGCTTTTACCGTCTCAAAATAATCCGAAAGCACCGCCTCAAGACGCTCGGCGTCAGCAGTCAAAAGCTCTGCTCTGCAAGCTACAGTGATTGCGTTTGTTTTGTTGCCGCCGTTTATTTTGACTATATCAAAATCCGCATTTTTATTTGCAAAAGCAAGTATTCTTCCCATAAGAATATTCGCATTCGCTCTCTCTTTGTCTATCTCAACCCCCGAATGTCCGCCCCTCAATCCGCGAATTTCAAGAGTGAGTCTTGTACCGACAGCAGAGCGTCTCTCTGTGGGTAACTCTATCTCCACATCACTTCCGCCCGCACAGGACACAGTAACAAGCTCCTCCTCTTCTGCGTCGAGGTTTATCATCCGCTTTCCCGAAAGCTTTGTAGCATCAAGCTGTTTTGCCCCCACCATACCGATTTCCTCGTCGGTTGTGAAAACTGCTTCTATCGGCGGATGCAAAAGATTTTCGTCCGCAAGGATTGTGAGCATCATCGCAACAGAAATACCGTTGTCCGCACCGAGGGTTGTCCCGTCTGCGTGCAATATATCACCGTCTAATACAGGAATAATCCCCTCTTTTTCAAAATCAATCTGTTTGTTTTGCACGCTTTGACATACCATATCGAGGTGTGCCTGCAGGATTATCGGCTCGGCTGTCTCATAGCCAATCGACGCATCCTTATATATTATAACATTTTTCGCCTTATCACAAATATAGGAAAGCCCGTGTTGCTCTGCAAAGCTTATACAATAATCACTAATAGGCTTCATATTTCCCGAACCATGCGGGATTGAGCATATCTGCCCAAAATATTTTAAAATCGTAGCCGACTGTTCCTTCACATTATCCCTCCGCTTCGGCGGTCTCTTTTCTTAAATTGACCAAAAACATATATAGTATATCATAACTTTTGTTCTATCGCAAGAACTTTATCGTTTATTTTTATTCTTTACAGATTTTGAAAATTATACAATAAGACGGCACCCGCGGGATGCCGTCTTAAATATAAATATTTAATATTTTATCTGATAGTTAAGTTCACCGCTCTCGTGTGCCTGTGCAGAGATAACAAACGAGGTATATCCCTCTTTGTACTCTGTGTTTATCTTCTTTCCGTTTTGTTCAACCGAAATACCGCCCTCTCCAAATATCTTAACGATAATATCGCGAACAGGCTGCATCCCCGCAACCTTGGGTATAGAGTTGTCAAGATGGTTGTGTCCGTTATCGGGCTTACCCTCAAAGCTACCCTCTCGGGCACAAAGTGTAAGCTCAAAGCCGTCTGCCGTTGTGTTCTTCACGAACGCCTTGGTCTTTGCTACCTTGCCCTCCTCGTAATCAAACGACCAGCCATCATCCTCTATCAGGGTTGTTTCACAATCTCCGCCAGGATATACACAAAGCTCATAGTCGTGCTCCTTTTCGAGCAGATATTTCTGGGGCTTCATCGTAAAGAGAACAGAGCCCTTCTTTACAAAGAGTGCACCGCCGCGTCCCTCGGGGATTTCGTAGTCAATCGTTCCGCTATATTCCTTGCCCGTAAAGTAGTCAACCCAAACGCCATCGGGAAGCTCAAGGTGCATATCAAATACACCAACAAGCAAGCTGTCGCCGAACATATAGATATTTCTTGTGTTATCAAAACGGTCTGTATCTTCATATACAAGAGATAGGGGTCTTACCATCGGCATACCCGTATTGTATGCATTGTGTGCAATCGCATATATATACGGGAACAATGACGAACGAAGCTTTGAATAAGAGCGAATCATATCCTCCCGTCCCTTGTCAAGGAACCACGGATGATGCCATTGTGCCCAGTTGTTAAACTGCGAATACGGAAGCAGGAAGCCATAGTGTATTGCCATTGGGTCAAGAAAATCCATATCACACGAGGTGTTTG
>JAZNHF010000034.1:0-1940 GCA_045576835.1 Clostridia bacterium | reverse complement strand
TATATGTGTAATAGTGTCGAATAATAGGGGGCTTTTCTAATAATGCCCTCTCGGTCGGGGGTTTTAGGGTATTTCTCTATATAGTGCTCGAAAAGCTCCCAACCGCTCGGCACTTTTGGTATTTTGGTATCCTTTTTCCGTTGTATGTTCGGATTTGCTTTTTCTTACGGAAAGAGCGGGGGTAATTTCTCAATCTCTAAAACAATCTCTAAAGAGTGCCCACTACAAGCGGACTTTTGGCGTTTTTTGTCCTCAAAAACAGCCGTTTTTTATATCTCTATTTAATATTTCTTTTTCTACGGAGAAAAGCGGTATAATATCCCTTGTTTTCCTCGCTCCCCTTTGTATGCTCCAATAGAGAGAGGGGGCGTTTACGCTGTAATAGATTGCCCTATATAGATTAAAGAACTCACGAGAGAAATACCCGCTAACTCACCCCTTTAATTCGGCACTTTTGAGGGGTTTTGCAATTTCATAAAATGCAAGTTGGCGACGGTGGCGGTATCTCGATATCCCCCCTCATTAACGAGGGTTTTCTATCCAAAACCAAACTTTTTTCCCATTTCATAAAATGCAAGTTGATAATGTCATAAAATGCAAGTAAACTCAATCCGTGCAAAAGACGCCCAAAACCTCTACCTTTTGGTAATCACTTCCGCTATACAGTATGTGAGGGTTTACAAATATCTTTGCTCCGCTCTTGTGTACTCCGTCGTAAGCTATGGCACAAAACCGCTCCATACGCCCGCCGACATCAAACAATAAGCTATTGTATATTTTCAAAAGCTTGTTGATGTGTGCAACATCATAACCGACAAGGGCACAAAATTCCGCTAAAGAAATGAGCTCAATTTTGTCAATATCCGTTTCAAACGGATTGCGACATATCAAGTTGTATTCTATGTTTATGTATGGTAAGAGCTTGAACAAATACCCTAATTGGCGGTCGTTCTGTCGAGGCACAGAATTGTAAAGCCGTCTTACACCGTCAATGTATATCTTTTGGTATCTGTCCGCACTCTTGGGTATAGCTCCTTTGATAAATATATCCCTATTGGCGAATATAAGCCCGTCCTCTTTTTCTACAATGTATGCGGGGCTTACCTCTCGTAAAAACCTTATTACTGTAGAGGTCGAAAGATGTAGGACACTCGGCAAATCCGCTCTTGTCATAGGTTTTCTTTCGCTCAACATTAGCTTATTATCATAGCCGACAAAGGTATTAAGATAAATAAGGCGGGTAACGCTTTCGGGGCTTATACACTTAAAGGGCTCTTGTTGGTTTGCAAAATAAAAATATCCTAAAGCGTCGTTACACCCTCTCTGTATCTTTTTCGCCTTCTCTCGTTCCTTACGCTCTCTGTATGCTTCTTGCTGTTCGGGGGTGTATGAAATACTACCCGAAGGGAGAACGACTTGCACAGCGGGTGTTATCTCCCCTGTAGCTCTTTGTATGGCTATCAATTCTCCCGCTTCATTCTTTGTATATTCGTATCCTTCTGCTTTTATAATAGTGGTATCTCCTTGTAATCAAAATATCGTTTTATAGCCCTTAAAATTCGCTCGTGAGTGGGCTTTTTCCTACAAGAGCGATTATAGGGGTATCATTCTCCCTCTGCGGTATCTGCGTCGTTTTCCGCTCGTGAGTGGCTATTTTCTCCACCTATCCCCGCTCGGTTTGGGTTCTTACCCATTCTAAAGGGATATAACGGACAATCCGTAGAAGGACAAAGCCGTACCTCTTTTGGCTGTTCGCACATACAGTCAAGGCACTTTGCCCGAATTGCTTTTAATGGTGTCATATCGTGCTATCTCCTTTCCGTAATACTCACGGAATACAAGCAAGCGACGGCGACGGAGAGGGTACAAAAAAAGTAAGCGTACACCCCTCTATAGACATAGCCGTCAAACTATGCTTAAAGGTATGCACGCTTACTATA
>JAZNHF010000033.1:0-9367 GCA_045576835.1 Clostridia bacterium | reverse complement strand
AAATTCCAATTTGTTGAACTAAATAGCATATATCCTATAGGAGCAAGGTTGAAATATACCTTGCTCCTTTTTATTGGGTATTCACCAAAAATGAATAAAAAGGTGATTTATGCATACCAATACTTATCTAATACAGAGACTATAATTTTTACATTTTATCCACAGAGCATCCTGCTTTTTAATAATCCCAGCGCTATATCAAAATAAAAAAAGCCATCAGAAGTTGAAGCAGTAAAATGAAAGTAGACACATGGAAAACCACCGTGTAGCTACTGGAGATGGTTTTTTTATTTTGGAAGAGCCGAATGGTTTAGATGCCGTATAATTTTAATGAAATATCTCGCTTTGCTCCCATGCATAAGTACTGTCACCAATCAAACTTCACAAGCTCGTTTTCTTGGGACATTACTAATCGAACCATTGGCTTTTCGTCAATACTAAAACTCCACCAACGCAAAAAGGACACCTTTTGGTGTCCTTTGCGTTGGAGGCGCCACCCAGATTTGAACTGGGGCATAAAGCTTTTGCAGAGCTCTGCCTTACCACTTGGCTATGGCGCCGCATATTTAATTTTTATGATAAAAGACGCAATAATATGCGTCTTTTATCATAATTTGGAGCGGAAGACGAGATTCGAACTCGCGACGTTCACCTTGGCAAGGTGACGCTCTACCACTGAGCCACTCCCGCACATCAATTTTCAAAAAGAAAATTGGTGCCTCCGGGCGGAATCGAACCACCGACACGGGGATTTTCAGTCCCCTGCTCTACCGACTGAGCTACAGAGGCATATAAAACTGCATCGTATGATGCAGTTGGCGATCCGGATGGGGCTCGAACCCACGACCTCCAGCGTGACAGGCTGGCATTCTAACCAACTGAACTACCGGACCAAAAATATGGTGGGCACTATAGGGCTCGAACCTATGACCCTCTGCTTGTAAGGCAGATGCTCTCCCAGCTGAGCTAAGCGCCCGTGTTGTTTAAAAGTATGGTGGGCACTATAGGGCTCGAACCTATGACCCTCTGCTTGTAAGGCAGATGCTCTCCCAGCTGAGCTAAGCGCCCATACTTTAATGCCCCACAAAAGGGGCGACAACAGTAGATATTATACTACCAATATAATGAAAAGTCAATAGTTTTTTTAAAATTTTTTTTATTTTTTAAATTTATTATTTTATGCTCGTATCTTTTGCAAGAATTTTCATTTCTTCAAGCTTTTGTGCATCAAACCTGTACGCCTTGTTGCAAAAACTGCAAACTATCTCTGCTTCTCCCTGCTCTTGTATTATCGCATCTATTTCTGCTCTGCCAAGAGAAATTATTGCTCTCTCCATTCTCTCGCAGCTGCAATCGCACACATACGAAACATCATTATTTCCGAGAATGTCCACATCAAAGCCGAGCATAACATACTTGATTATATCCTCACCGCTCATTCCCTGCGAGAGCATTTCTGTCACACTCATAATTCCACTGATGCTGTTCTCCAGCATCGTAAGGCTCTTGTCGTCGCATTCGGGCATAACCTGGACAATGAATCCGCCTGCACATTTTACACTGTAATCACGGTCAACCAAAACGCCGAGAGCAACCACACTCGGCACCTGCTCTGACTGCATAAAATAATACGCAAGGTCGTCGCCGACCTCTCCCGTTTGAATTGCAACCTGACCGATATACGGCTCTTTAAGACACAAATCCTTTATTACGCAAAGTGTACCCTTGCCGACCGCACCGCCAACATCAAGCTTGCCGTTTGGCTTAAGAGGTAAATCCGCAAGCGGATTTTCTACATAACCCTTAACCTCACCCTTTGAGTTTGCCGCAGCAAAAACCGTACCGAGCTGTCCGTCACCCTTTAACTGAAGAGTAAGCTTTGCCTTGTCCTCCTTCAATTCTCCGCCCATCAGAAGCCCCGCAGTCAAAAGTCTGCCGAGCGCTGCCGTTGCAACGGGCGAGGTATTGTGAAACCCCCGTGCCGCTTCAACCGTCTCGGTTGAAACAACCGCACTTATCTTAAAGTAACCATCCTTTGTTATTCCTCTTGTTAATGTATCGCTCATCTTAACTATCCCCTTCAAATCCTATATAAAATCCACCATTATGAAATTGCTGACATACATATACTGCGAGGGTATACGCAGACACACACCGTCATCTGTCAATGTTCCTCTTTTGAGGTTCTTCTCTATCTGTTCTTTGTATATATCATCTATACAAGCTCCAAACCTTTTTGAGAATTCCGCCCTGGACACACCCTCTTCCATTCGCAGTCCAAGGTAGACAAGTTCGGACATTTTTTCCTCATTGGTAAGTAAAATACGCTCAACCACCGCCGTGCCTTTGGTCTGTATGTCGCGAATATATTTCTCTGTGCTTCTCACATTTGAAAATCTTTCACCGTCTGCACAGGAATACGCACCCGCACCAAAGCCAATAAAATCATTGCATTGCCAATATTTTTTATTGTGACGGCTCTCAAACCCGTGCTTTGCAAAATTGGATATTTCGTATCTATTATATCCGCTCTTCTCTAAAATTCGGGTGCATACATCGTACATATCACGGCTTTCATCATCATCTGCAAGCTCTAAATCCATCTTAAAAAACGGCGTGCCTTTCTCAATTTTCAGTGCATAGCAAGACATATGCTCTACCCCTGTGCCAAGTGCAAGGCGAAGCGTCTTTTCCCAGCTTTCTATATCCTGCTTTGGAATTCCGAACATCAAATCAAGCGAAATATTGTCAAACCCCGCCCGTCTTGCAGAATCAACACACTCTCTTCCGTCAGAAAAGGTATGTATTCTGCCAAGAATTTTAAGCTGTTCATCGTCTGCCGATTGCAGACCTATGCTAATTCTGTTAAAACCTGCATTTTTGAGCACACAAAATCCGTCATATCCCATCGTTGCGGGATTGCACTCGGTTGTAATTTCACAATCCTCACAAAGTGCAAAGCTCTCTTTAATAGTATCAAGCACTCTGCAGAGCTGATTTGCTTCCAATATTGTGGGCGTTCCTCCGCCAAAATAAACCGTATCGACGGCTTGTCCGCGTTTATCGCAGTTTTTTATCTCAACACAGAGGGCATCTATATACTCCTTGTGAAGCTCCTTTGATGCAACATAAGAATTAAAATCACAATAGGCACACTTTGAAGCACAAAACGGGATGTGAATATATATTCCAATCGCCATAGCCACACCTCATTTAATCAAGCTTCAGCACCGACATAAACGCTTCTTGCGGAACCTCAACAGAACCGACCTGACGCATACGCTTTTTGCCCTCTTTTTGCTTTTCAAGCAGCTTCTTCTTACGGGTAATGTCACCGCCATAGCATTTTGCAAGTACATCCTTTCTCATAGCACGAACGGTCTCCCTTGCGATTATCTTACCGCCGATTGCCGCCTGAATAGGAACCTCAAACAGCTGTCTCGGTATAACATCCTTAAGCTTTTCTGCCATCTTTCTGCCTCTGCCATAGGCACGCTCTTTATGGACAATAAATGAAAGAGCATCTACCTGCTCGCCGTTGAGTAACATATCAAGCTTTACAAGCTCTGACTTTTCATATCTTGCAAACTCATAGTCAAACGACGCATAACCCCTTGTACGGGATTTAAGAGCATCAAAGAAATCGTATATTATTTCGTTTAGCGGAAGCTCGTAATTCAGCGACACTCTCTGCTCGTCAAGGTATGTCATATCAATGTAGCTGCCTCTACGCTCCTGACAAAGCTCCATAATACTTCCTACATATTCCTTTGGTGTCATAATTGTCGCCTTGACAATCGGCTCCATCATATAATCAATCTCCGATTGGTCGGGAAGATTGGTCGGATTGTCAATTTCAAGCTCTTCGCCGTCGGTCTTTATTACAATATACTCAACCGAGGGTGCCGTAGTAACAAGGTCAAGGTTGTATTCTCTCTCAAGTCTCTCTTGTATAATTTCCATATGCAAAAGACCGAGGAAACCGCACCTGAATCCAAAGCCGAGTGCAACTGATGTCTCTGCTTCAAAGTTGAGCGCCGCATCGTTGAGTTGAAGCTTCTCAAGTGCCTCTCTCAAATCATCATACCTTGCACCGTCTGCGGGATATATACCGCAGTAAACCATCGACTTTACCTCTTTATAACCTGGCAGCGGTTCTTTTGCTGGAGAAAGTGCAAGCGTCACGGTATCGCCGACACGAACATCCTGAACACTTTTTATGCTCGCCGCGATATAACCTACCTCTCCCGCTTCAAGCGTCTCTGACGGAACCATACCGTTTGGCAGAAGATAGCCTACCTCTACAACATCAAATTCTCTGCCCGTTGCCATCATCTTTATTCTCTGACCTGCCTTGAGCTTTCCGTCCTTGAGCCTTACATAAACAATAACACCCTTGTAAGAGTCGTAATAAGAGTCAAATATAAGCGCTTTAAGCGGAGCAGTCTCATCACCCTCGGGGGGAGGAACAAGCTCTACCACCTTTTCAAGAACGGCGGCAATATTTATTCCGTTTTTTGCCGAGATGCAGGGTGCATCCTCTCCATCTATACCAATTACATCTTCTATCTCGCGTTTTACCTCATCGGGTCTTGCCGCGGGTAAATCTATCTTGTTGATTACAGGCACAAGCTCTAAATCGTGTTCAAGTGCAAGATAGGTATTTGCAAGCGTTTGCGCCTCTATTCCCTGTGCTGCATCGACTACAAGAACTGCCCCCTCGCACGCGGCGAGGCTTCTTGACACCTCATAGTTAAAGTCGACATGTCCGGGGGTATCAATAAGGTTAAGAACATACTCCTCCCCGTCGGTCGCCTTGTAGATAAGCTTCACCGCACGAGCCTTAATCGTAATACCACGCTCACGCTCTAAATCCATATTGTCAAGAATTTGCTCCTGCATTTCACGCTTGGTCAGGGTGCCCGTAAGCTCAAGTATTCTGTCTGCAAGGGTACTCTTACCATGGTCAATATGGGCTATAATAGAAAAATTTCTGATGTTATCACGATGATTTTTCATCGGTTTTCCTCCCACAATAAAGCTAATGCCTTATTTTATCATATTTTTTGTTTGTTTTCAATATAAAATTCAGAAGCCTATTATGGCTTTTGCAAGCACGAGCATAACAGGCAGGGTAATCCCCGAAATAATCGTAGTAACAACCGTTGCAGTCGTTGCATATCTGTAATCCCTGTCATATATCTGGGCAATCATTCCGACCGCAGTCGCAGTAGGCGTCGCAGAGCATACAATGGCAACAAGCCGCAAATCGTTTTCTATCGGTATAAATGCAAATACAAGCATCATAGCCACAGGTACAAGTATAAGCTTGAAAAAACTTAATTTATAAAAGCTTATCTTGGAAAGCTCTTTTTTCAAATCGGTTTGTGCAAGCATTCCGCCGAGCAAAATCATAGCGAGCGGCGTATTCATACTCCCTATTGCTGAAACCGCGTTATATACGGGATACGGCAGCTTCACAGGGGAGCAGAAAAGTATCAGTCCGAAAACCACCGCAATCAATCCCGGGTTCGATAAAATATTCTTCAATTTAAGGCTGCCCTTGGGCTGCATCTGATACGAGCCATATGTCCACAAAAGAATATTAAACAGTATTACATTGGCAGAGCCATAGAAAATACCAAACTCACCGACAAGGGCCTGAAGAAGCGGAAACGCAAAAAATCCGTTATTGGGAAGCACCAGACTTATTCTGTTTTCAGCAAAATTTTTGCCTTTTTTCCGATAAATTACTTCTGCAAGCATAATAGAAAACAAATAAATAAAGGCCGACGCCAAAAACATAACGAGCCAGCTTATCATAAGCCCCTTGTCAAACTCCCGTTGAAATGACGAAATTAAAATCATTGGTGTGACAACCCGCAAAAGAAGAGTCGACATCTCCTTTATTCCCTTTTCGGTAAGCATGCCGAATTTAAACATAATAAATCCGACTGCAACCATTAAAAACATTGAAACAATTTGCCCGACAACGGTTATAACATATTCAAGCAAAAATCACACATCCTATCGTATAGCTTATTTTCTCCTATTCGTCACAAAAGACAGCCGATAGGGCTGTCCTTTTGGTGGCTATAATTAAAATAATCCCGGAATGTTAAGTCCGCCTGTAATTGAGCCAAGCTGAGCCGAACTGTCAGCCTCAAGCTTGCGAAGTCCTTCGTTTACTGCGGCAACAATCAAATCCTGAAGCATTTCAATATCATCAGGGTCAACAACCTCGGGCGACAAAACAACTTCCTTTACCTCACGCTTACCGTCAATTATAACCTTGACTGCACCGCCGCCAACTGCCGCCTCGTATGTTTTATTTTCCATTTCCTCTTGCATTTTAAGCATCTGCTCCTGCATTTTTTGAGCCTGCTTAAGCATCTGATTCATATTTGCCCCGCCGCCCATACCGCGAGGAAATCCACCCTTTGCCATTATTCTTCTTCCTTTCCTTTTAATCTATATCCATTTTAGTCCCGATTATCGACTTTTTTTCCGCTAAATCCTTTATCGACGGGCCGTTGCTCTCTTCCTCCTTGGGTCTCTCGCCCTTGATAAATATCTCCGCAGAGAGAGCCTCTCCCCCTACTCTTGAAAACAACTTTGACAGATAATCTATCCCGCCTGGGGTCGCAATCTTGTCGTAGGCAAGACGGCTTCCGACCTCAATCTCTATAACATTGTTCACCTTCCTCGGCTTTGCTATATACAAAAACGCAAACAAGGACTTGCTCTCTTTTTTAATTTCGGCGAGAGCGTCGCTCCAGAACTCCCATTGTTCACCAACCGTTTCTGTATTCTTTGTTTCTTTTATCTCTTTAGCTGTCTCTTTTACAGGCACCCGCTCTTCCTCTTCTATATCCCAGGGCGGAAGCTCTTCCTGTGCGGTCACAGTCTCGGTCTTTTTATTTTCAACCACCGCAACCCCGCCGAGCGACAGCCTTGCAACCATTGCCTCAAGCTTTTCAATCCTTGACAGCAACGCCTCGGCATCAGTGGAATATGCGGGCGAACACAGCCTGACCATAGCAGTCTCAACCGCCACCTTCGGAACCGACAAAAGCTTTGCTTGTGCTATACACTCGCCAAGAGCTTTTATTGTGTAGAGAAGTCTCTCAACCGAAAAGTCCTCTGCTTGTTCAGTGTATTTTTCCGCCATCTGTTCCGTCTTTTCAAGCAGTTCCGACGGGTTTTCCGCCGATTTGCAAAGAAGCAAGCACCTGAAATGCCCGAGCAGATTCTCGAGCAGATTTTGTGCCTCTGCCCCCTCTCTCAAGACCTCATCCGCAAGCAAGAGAGCATCCCTTGAATTATCCCTTGCAATCGCATCTGCAATATCAAAAAGTCGCTTTGTCCCGACAATTCCGACAATCTCCGCAACTCTGTCAGTCGTAAGCTTTTCATTTCCAAACGCAACGCATCTGTCAAGCACGCTGATTGCATCTCTCATCGAGCCGTCGCCAAGCTCGGCAACAAGCTCAAGAGCATCAGGCGTAATGTCTATTTTTTCGGCATCAGCAATCTTGCCGAGCCGACCCGAAATCTCGTCAATGGAAATCCGTCTGAAATCAAATCTCTGACATCTTGACAAAACCGTCGACGGAATTTTGTGAGGCTCGGTAGTTGCAAGAATAAAAAGGACTTGCCTGGGCGGTTCTTCAAGGGTTTTAAGCAATGCGTTAAAAGCCTCTGCCGTGAGCATATGAACCTCGTCTATAATGTAGACCTTATATTTACAGCCAACGGGGGTATATATAACCTCGTCGCGTATCTCTCGAATATTTTCTACGCCGCGATTGCTCGCCGCGTCCATCTCATAAACATCAAGAATACTTCCGTCAAGTATCCCTTTGCAGGTCGGACATTGGTTGCACGGTTCCCCGTTTATCGGATTTTCGCAGTTGACCGCACGGGAGAATATCTTTGCCGTAGAGGTTTTACCGGTACCCCTCGTTCCGCAAAAAAGATAAGCGTGAGAGGTACGCCCGCTCTGAACAGAGCCACGCAGAGTATCGGAAATATGCTTCTGCCCTACAACATCATCAAAGGTCATCGGCCTCCATTTTCTGTATAGTGCCTGATATGCAGACATAGTCTCACCCTTTCTTTGGTTATGTATAAAAAAATCGTGTCTTATCTTTGAAACAACAGTACCCGCGTTGCCTGCACAGTTAGCTCGGGTCTGGCTTCCCTGCGGCACATTAAAATAACTGCTTATCGCTGCTGCGTTCCCGCCCTGACGAGGTTCACAGGTTTTAATTGCGTAGGACCAAACCGTCAACACCACTTATACAGGACAGGCCGAACACTCTTGCCCCTCATGATAAGTTTTCATCCCCTCTGTAGCGGATTGAGGGTTACAAGGCACCGCTACCGCCCCGATTATACACGACCTAGTTATTATAGCATAATTTGTTTTTTTCGTCAATGGGGTAAATGTGTATATTTTCCCGTTTTTATCACCAAAAAACCACCCGAACATTGACTTTTCCGACAAATATGCTATACTTAACTTAATTTTCCGAAAGGTATGATGCAAATGAAAGAAAAAATATATACAATTCCCGTAAACGAAGCCTTTGAATCTCCCGGCGAATGCCCGATTTGTATGCTCTCTAAAAAGCTTGACGAGGAAATACTTGACTATATTCTCGGCCCGTCTTATATGGAAGAGGATATAAGGGAGGAAACCGACAGGATTGGATTTTGCAAATACCATTATAATAAAATGTACGAGGCACAAAACCGTCTTGGGGTTGCACTTATGGTAAGCACACACCTAAAACATATTATCGGCGAGCTGGGTGATATTATCAAAGCAGATACAGAGCAACCCAAAAAACATAAGCACTTTAAAAAATCTGCAGGCCGCTTACCTCTTAAGGAATATACGGACAAGCTTGAGTGCTCTTGTTATGCTTGCAAAAGAATATCCAAACGAATGGAAAGCTATACCGAAACATTTTTCTATCTTTGGAAAAAGGAACCCGAATTCCGCGAAAAGGTTGCACAGACAAACGGCTTTTGTCTTGAGCATTTTTCTATGCTTATTGAAGAAGCACACAAAAGAATGAACGCCTCTGAATTTTCAGAGTTTGTAAAAGCAGTTGTTCCCCTGCAGATGGAAAATCTCTCCCGCATCGACGGGGAGCTTGATTGGTTTATCAAGAAATTTGATTACAGATTTCAGGAAGAGCCGTGGAAAAATTCCAGGGATTCTCTAAAGCGGGCAATATTAAAAGTCTCTTCAGCTTTTGTGAACGATAAATAAAAAAATCGGCGGGCATAGACCGCCCACTTTTTATTCTTTTTTTTTATAATCATGCGGGTTTTCATACTCTTCATTTTAGCTCCT
>JAZNHF010000032.1:0-17977 GCA_045576835.1 Clostridia bacterium | reverse complement strand
ATATCCCCCACTGCTGCCTCCCGTAGGAGTCTGGGCCGTGTCTCAGTCCCAATGTGGCCGATCAACCTCTCAGTTCGGCTACTGATCGTCGACTTGGTGAGCCGTTACCTCACCAACTATCTAATCAGACGCGAGTCCATCTTTAAGCGATAAATCTTTGGTTATCATACCATGCGATACAATAACATTATGCGGTATTAGCAGTCGTTTCCAACTGTTGTCCCCCTCTTAAAGGCAGGTTACTCACGCGTTACTCACCCGTCCGCCGCTTTCCTCTATGAAATTCATCCCGAAGGAATCATTTCATAGATTCTCGCTCGACTTGCATGTGTTAGGCACGCCGCCAGCGTTCGTCCTGAGCCAGGATCAAACTCTCGATAAAATTGTTATATATCACACATTCGTGTTATATACTCATCTGAGTTTGTTAGCTCTTTTTTCGAATACTAACTTTGTTTGTAAAGTTCGTTAAAACTTTTGGAATTGACAAGGTCCTAAAACCTTGTGCAATTGTCGTAACAGTCTGTTCCTCTGAACAGTATCTGCTACCGCTTTCTCACTGTTTACTTTTCAAACATCATCCTTGCGGACCGTCGGGGACGCCCGTCCCTACATCCGCTTAAGCTTGCCACCTTTTGAGTGACAGCTTAATTATTATATCACGGTTTAAAACACTTGTCAACACCTTTTTTTAAGTTTTTTAACTTTTTTATCAGGTTTATCAAGCAACCGTAACATCATCGCCTTTGTGTGAGCGACTTGCCTATTATATCACCCTGTTATACTTTTGTCAACCCTTTTTTTCAAAGTTTTTTGCATTTTTTTAGACACCGTATATATTGTGTTTTTACATTTAAAATATCACAAGATGCATTATCTATATTGCAGCACTACGGCCGTCCTTGTAACCAAAGCACAGTATACGCCTCTTTCCCAAAACAAAAAAGAGAGCCGAAGCTCTCTTTTGATTAGTTAAGAAAATATATTCTGACGGGTCTTCTGCCAAAGCTGTAGCAGGTGCTTCTTGACGGGAAGAAAAGGTCAACCTTGTTCCCCTTGATTGCACCGCCGCAGTCGCCTGCAATAGCATAGCCGTAAATATACTGACCGTCTACCGATTCGATATACATCTTTGTTCCGTAAGGAATTACTCTCGGGTCTACCGCAACAACTCCATATACAAGAGGCATACCTGTCGAGGTTTTACCCGCCCATATACCATTGTCCGCGGGAGACGCATCGTAAGCCGTCGCAGTAAAGACCTCTACTCTGCTATAATTGGTCGGCTTAACTGCGGGTACAACACCTAATTCCCAAATAGTCTGCGGCCCGCACTCAACAACCTCTTCAACCGGTGTTGAAAGAACCGTGTTTCTCACAAGAACTTTTGAAATCTCTACGCCGTTTTCGTATCTGATTTCGTATTCATACTCGTTTACTCCATTTTCACCTTGGTTGACGACAACCCTCTCACCCGAGGCAAGGTTTGTGTTCTCAACCTCTCTTGTAGAATAGGCAACCTCTTCCTGAACCGTAATGTTATGGGTGTCATATACAACAACTGTTATATTTGCACCCTCTGATACCTTTGCAGTAAGGGCTGGACTCACTGCATCATCGCCATCTACCGCGATGCCTTGCTCTGCAAGAATTTTTGAAACAACCGTTTCAGTTGTGAGATATTTCTTCGTCTCACCCATATAAGCAATGCTAACCGACATTGCCCTTTTAATTTTAATGACCGCATCTTCTTTGATAACATCGTTCAAAGCGTAGTTTACGCGGTCGCCCTCGTTCAATATAATACCCTGCTTGGAAAGAATTTTTCCAACAACAGTATCATTCGTCGTAATCTGAACGGGAGTGCTGTCTGCATCAGCTATTGTAACAACAGTGGGGGTTGCGTACGCAAATCCGCAACAGGTCGCCACCATAAATGTTACTGCAAGAATAAGAGCAACTGCTCTGTTTGTTTGTCTTGCCGCAGCAGACAGTTTGCCTTTCAGCATTTTCAACATCAAATCACCTCGTAATATTTTTACCGCATTATTTCCCCAAAAACAATTTTGTATTCAAAAATTGGAAAATAATGGTTCAGCGTACTACACTGCTATTATATCTGCAAAAAATTTTTTCGTCAAATTCGCAAACTTTGTTAACCCCGTTTTATTCAAAAATATTTACAATGAGATTGAGTTTAAGTCAATTTTTCACTAACAAGGTCTGTTTTTCTTCAATTTTCACCCCATTTCCTCCCAAGTGGAAAATATTTACATAAATTTTGGTTATTGTGCTCAACAAAATAATCTGTTATACTATATTAAAGCTCTTTTAAATGACAAAAGGCTTGTGATTTTTTTAACACAGCCGTTGCTTAAAAGTTGCGTCAACGCAGATTTTTAGAGAGCTTTTTTAAAAAGTTGGACAAGATGATTATAACTTGTCCCTCGCTTTGTGCAATTTGCACAACAGACACCCTGATTTATGGCATTTTGTATTAAATATTAAACGATTGGAGAAAATTTCTATGTTTTTGGATTTGGTAAAATCGTTTGAACGGGTTGACGATTTACAACTGAACGGACTTAAAATTATTCAAAATCCCGATTGGTTTTGTTTTGGAACAGATGCAGTTTTGCTTTCGGATTATTCCAAAAATTCCATTAAAAAAGATGCGGTAGTTTTAGACCTGTGCAGCGGAAACGGAATTATTCCCATATTATTATCCGCAAAGAGTGATGCGAGGAAAATTTATGGCTTGGAAATACAAGAACCTGTCACAGAAATGGCAAAACGCTCTGTTAAGTTAAATCATTTAGAGGACAAAATTGAGATGATTTGCGGAGATTTGAACAACGCAGAAGAGATTTTCGGAAGGAGTTTCTTCAATAATATTATATGCAACCCGCCCTACAAGGAGGCAGGCGGCGGCATCCACAACAAAAGCGACTCTGCGACCATAGCAAGACACGAGATATTGTGTTCACTCGAGGATATAGTACGAGTTTCTTCTATATTATTAGAGCCATACGGAAAGCTATGTATGATTCATCGCCCCGAGCGGCTTGCAGACATTTTTTGTCTTATGCGAAAATACAAAATTGAGCCCAAGCGGTTGAGATTTATCCACCCCATGGCAGAAAGGACTGCCACCATGGTTTTAGTTGAGGGTGCTTACTGCGGAAAACCAAAGCTTTTTCTCGACCCTCCCCTTTATGTTTATAAAGAGCAAGGCATATATACAGACGAAATTCTACATATATATAATAGAAAGAAGGAACTTTAAATGAGCGGAAAGCTTTATCTGTGCCCCACCCCCATTGGCAACCTTGGAGATATAACCATTCGGACACTTGAGGTTTTAAAGAGCGTTGACCTGATTGCAACCGAGGATACGCGTGTCAGTGCAAAGCTTCTTAATCACTTTGACATAAAGGTTCCAACCACAAGCTATTACGAGCATAATAAAAGGGAAAAGGGCAGTTATCTCATCGAGAAATTACAGAGCGGTATGAACATAGCGGTTATAACCGACGCGGGTATGCCGGGGATTTCCGACCCGGGCGAGGATTTGGTTCGGCTTTGTATCGAAAACAACATAGCAGTCGAGGCTCTGCCCGGGCCATGCGCCTTTGCGACCGCACTGGTTGCCTCGGGTATGCAAACGGGGCGATTTGCGTTTGAAGGGTTTCTGACCACAAACAAGAAAAACCGCACAGAGCATCTGACTTCTTTGAAGAACGACACCCGCACCCTGATTTTTTACGAAGCACCGCACAAGCTGCTCCCGACCCTTAGGGATATGGCGGAGGTATTTGGCAACAGAAAAATCGTGCTTGCAAGAGAGCTTACGAAGAAGTTTGAGGAATATAATCGCACCACCTTAAACAATGCTATAATATATTATGAAGAAACTCCTCCCAAAGGGGAATTTGTTCTTATTTTAGAGGGTGCAGACGCAGAGAAAATTCGGGCGGAATTTCTTAATTCTATGCCGTCCGCCGAAGAGCTTCTGAAAAAATATTCCGCCGATGGAATGAGGGCAAAAGAGCTTACCCGCCGAGTTGCCGACGAGTTGAAGCTTCCGCGTCGCGAGGTTTATGACTTGTACCTTAAAATAAAAGAAACATTATAGGCATTTCGGGGGTCCGAGGAGTCGGCACCTATAAAAACTTCGCAAAAACGCGAAGTTTTTTTATGTCATAAATATCCCCTGTTTATCATATATATTAAGCAAAGATACAAAAAGCGAGGGATACAGAATGTCTGTTATATTGAAAAAAGAGCGAATTCTGGCAGGCGAGGTTATTTGCCAGAAATACAGTCAAACCACCGTTGACTGTGATGTTATAGTTCCTGATATCAAACCCGATATTCTTAAAATTTTAGATGTCAGCGGATTTGTTTCGGTAAAAGAAAAGTCCGTCCGTTCAGGCAAGGTCTACATACAGGGCACGGTTAAAATGACAGTCTTATACGCACCCGACGGCGATGTTATCAGTCGGGCAAAAAGCCTTTCTTCCGAACAGGAGTTTAACCATTCTATTGATGTATCGGGTGCAGACGGCGATGCACTTCTGCTTGCCGAGGTCGAAGCTGAAAGCTTTGGATATTCCTTGATTAACAGCCGAAAAGTCAACCTTCGGTGTGCAATAGGAATGAATGTCAAGCTCACCCGAGCCGACGAATTCGAGGTTGCAACAGACACAGAAAGCGATGACGATATTTGTATCGAAAGCAAACAGCTTCGCTTATGCAATTTTGCCATCAACTGCGAGGGCAGAATTTCTGTCTGCGAACAGCTTGAGCTTCCCTCGGGCAAGCCGACGATAGGGGAAATATTAAAAAACACCGCCACCGTTCAATCGGTAGAGCTTACTCTGCTTGACGGAAAAGCGGTCGCAAAGGGTCAAGTAAAAATCTGTACCCTATACACCTCTGCCGACGACGGGAGTATTCAATTTGTTGAGCATACTCTTCCGTTTGGCGAAATTATAGACGCAACAGGAGCAGAAGAGGATATGGAAGGCGAGATTGAATATTCTGTCTGCGATATGTACTGCGAGGCACGGGATGATTCCGACGGGGAGGCACGCATTATTGGTGTAGACATCGGCATTTGTGCAATAGTAAAAGGGCTTTTATTACAAGAGCCAAGAATCATTGTTGATGCATATTCCTTAATTGGAACCACCACTCTTTCAACCCAGGAAAAAGTTATCGAAGAACTTCTTGACAACACTACCGCTCAACTCACACACAAGGTATCTGTTTCAAGACCCGAACAGCTTCCCGAAATCTCGCAGGTTTGCGACATATCCGCCGTTGCCTCGGTCGACAGAATTTCTGCCGAGAAGGGCGAAATCACCCTCTTTGGAAGCATTAAATGTTGCGTATTATATGTAACAAACGACCCAGAAATACCCCTTGCATCTTTTACAGACAGCTCGGAATTTTCACACACCTTTCATGTAAACGGTGCAGATGAACATACCATTTGTGAAGCAAAAATCTACACAGAGCATATCAGCTATACAATAAGCGGCAGCGACAGCCTTGATACGAGAATTGTTCTTGGGTTGAATGTTCGTTCGTTCAGGAGCGAGACCATCTCGCAAATTACCGACATTTCGGTAAGTGAGCCCGATGACACAAAGCGAAGACCCTGCATTATAATGTATTTTGTTCAAAGCGGTGACACCTTGTGGAATATTGCAAAAAGATACCGCACCACCGTCGAAGCCCTTAAAGAATGTAATAATCTGACCGATGATACTCTGCAAATCGGTCAGGAAATACGAATTTGCAGAAAAAAGTGTAATTAAAATTAAAAAACCACCCTCTGATATGCACCTCCAAAAGTGTCTAACTTTTGGGGTTCACTTCACCCGAGGGTGGTTTTTTGTTATTTTATTCCGTTTATAAATCTCTTCAGGGCACTACTTCTGTGACTTATAGAATTTTTTATATCTGCATCAAGCTCGCCCATTGTTTTTCCATATTCCTCTACATAAAATACAGGGTCGTACCCAAAGCCGCCATTACCTCTTTTTTCCTCACTTATTTTGCCTTTGCACTCGCCATAAAAGGTTCTCGTTTCGCCGTTTGGCTCTGCAAGGGCAATCACGCAGGCAAAATGTGCATCTCTTTTTTCAAACGGAACGCCCTCCATCGCGGACAAAAGCTTTTCTATATTCTCTCCGTCCGTAGCATTCTCACCCGCATATCTTGCGGTATATACCCCGGGCTCGCCGTTTAAACAATCTACACAAAGTCCGCTGTCATCAGCTATTGTGGGTCTGCCCGTCAGTGCCATTATTTCCTCCGCCTTTTTTATGGCGTTTTCCTCAAAGGTCGCTCCGTCCTCTACGACCTCTATATCTCCCGCTCCTGCTTCGGTTTGAGTTATTACCTCGAAGCCTTCGCCCAGAATATTTTTTATTTCCTCTGCCTTGTGTTGATTTTTACTTGCTAATACAAATGTTTTCATTTTACTCTCCTCTTTTTTCCCCGCAAAGTCTGCCGAAGATACAATACTGACACGCATCAAAGCCCTTGTCAATATATGGCTCTGCCTTGACATTTCCCTCATATATTCCTATTGCCGACTCTTGAATTTTTTTGTTTGCAACCTCAATTCTCCTCTTTAGCTCCGCCTCGCCTACGAGAGAGGCTCTGCCTCTCGGCGTATATTTTTCGCCGTTTTCTCCTCCGCTGCTGTAGCTTGCAACCACGCCTGCGTCATCGTTTAGCCACCCGCCAAGAGCAACGCCGCCATTTGATGCCTTTTCAATTTCTGCCTCCGTTAACTGCTTGAGCTTTGACTCCTCTACAATCGGGTCGGTCATCTGCATATAGAGCATTGCCGCAGGACTTGCATTCATTCGCTTGCATATTATATCCGAATACAAAAGGGGCTGTATATGAACCCCCGCCTCGGCAAGTCTCTCGTCAAGACCCTTTGCCGAGGATTTGTAATCCACAATGCTGATATAGGTTTTTCCGTCTATTACAGCACTGTCCGCCCTGTCTATAATTCCTCTTATAACCGCAATGGTTTTATCGGCTTGCTTTACCTCAACCGACGGAATTTCGCCCTTGGTTTTTATCTCTATTTCATAGCCTACGGGTCTGAAACGGCTTGAGCGATAGAACTTTACAACCTCCCACGCCGTTCTGGCAGCGATACCCTGCATACGGCTTACGACAAACTTATAATAAGACGAGCTTTCGTACAGAAGCTCTGTATTTTTTACGGCTTCAGTCTTTACTATATCATAAACCTCAGCAAAGCATTCCTCTTTGGAAACAGCGGAATAATCCGCATCTCTTTCCTTAAGCCCCGAGAAATATTTGCAGAGAGCTTCGTGCTGAATGCTTCCTGTGCTTCTTGGCTCTATTCCTGCCTTTTCCCGCTCCGATGCAAGCAGACCATAGCTCATAAAATACGAGAACGCACACGCATTATACTTTTCAAGCTTTGACGCACTGAGCATTATCGTCTTTCCGTAAATCGCCTCAACTGCGGTGCGTGAAAGCTTTTCTGTATCCTGTCTTCTCATTGAGTCTGTTATATCGCAAAGGCGTTTTGAATAATCCTTTTGCCCTTCAAAATAAACATAAAGCTCCCTCTCCGGCGGGGCAAGCCTTTCCTTGTCGCCCCCGCATCTTGCAAGCAAAGAGCAAAGCACATCAAACGCCGAGCTTCTGCCCTCTGCACCGCGAAGAACATCACCGCTCAAATCGGGGTTGTATACCTTAAGCTCGGGGAAGAGTTTATTCCTTATCGTTTTTATGATAGACGACGGTGTAAGAGGCTTGCCGTCACTCTCGTTCATCGGGGCAAACAGATAGAGTCTGTCCCTCGCAGCTGTCAGAACAGAATAAATAAGCAGCTGCTCTTCTCTGCGTTTGAAATCGGCACCCTGTGCAAGCTGAACTCCAAGCCTTAAAAGCTCTTCCCTCTCTGCGTCTGACAAAAGCCCCTCTGCCGTATGTGCAAGCGGGAAAACACCATCTGTCACGCCAAGCACAATTACTACGGGCACCTTACTGCTTCTAAATCTGTCAATCTGTGCAAAGCTCACACTTCCCTGGCTCTGCGGGGTCATACCTACCGATATTCCCGAACAGGCATTTTTAAACAGCTCTGCAAAGTCCCGCCAGGTTATAGGCTCGCTGTCCATAAGCACCGATATCTGCGAAATAACCGATATTACACTGTTCCATACCTGACGGGTTTCCTCCGAGAGATAGCCCATTTTCGCATTTGCATAGACCTCGCAAAGCTCTTGCACCCGGGCAGAGAGCTCCCGCTCCTCCATAACAGAGAGTATCGCCCCGCAAATCCCGTCGGCGGTTTTTCTTCCTTTTATTTTATCATTGAGGCTTTGAACCAGTCCGAGAATATCCCACCGAGTTTGATTGATTTGCTCCATATCGTATTCCTCGGGGCAATAATCCCACCTCTCCTTTGACCACATGGCGTGTGACGGATTAACCGCAAGAAGATAGTTCTCAAACGCGTCAATATCGCTGTCCTCGAGCGGCAATATCCCCGACCTCGCAATACTCATCACTCGGTCAAAGGAATATCCGTAAGCCATTATTTCAAGCACAGAGCAAAGCATAGTGCAAAGAGGCTTTGTCAGCATACTCCGCCTGGTATCCAAAAACACATCTATTCCACGGGCTTCAAAAATCGCGGGCATAATACGATTATACTCCGTCGTGTCACGGGCAAGAACCAGAAAATCCGAAAATTTATATCCCTCTTCACGGCAGAGCTTCAGTATCAAATCCGCCGTTGCCTCAACCTCTCTGTACGCACTTGAGAGAGAATAAACATTCACCGCTGTCGGCTCGCCCGAAAACGGCTTTGGTCTTACCTTAAAATAGTTATCCGCAAGATGTATAAGCTCGGGGTTTCCGACCGCCCCGCTTCTTTGGACCGTCTCACCGATTGAGACGCCTTGCTCGGTTGCAGTTTCAACAAGCCTCTCGTATGTTGCCGTAATCGGCAAAAACAGGCTTGAGGGGGCTTTTATATCGTCACAGCACATAACCGCGGTTACATTCATCCCACACATAAGCTCGCCTATAATTTTATGCTCTATCGGGGTGAAAGAACGGAAATGGGTTATATAAAGCTCTCCGTTTAAAAAGTCACAGTCCTTGATTTTCGGAAGAATAAGCGAAAGATTATCCTCTGCATCAGAGGCACTTTTTTCAAGCAGCTCGTCAAATTCCCTATATATAAGCGATAGGTCTTTAATCTTGCCCATTAGCTCGTCGTTCTCACATTCGTCTGATGCCGCAAGCAAAGCCTCTGCCGTTATGCCGTAGCGTTTAAACTCTGACACCAAATCAACAACCGTAGCAGAAAAACCCCGTCTTGCAAGACTTGCCGTCAAAGCACCCGTTCTGCCCCTGACCGAACGAACAACCCTTGCGGCAATTATCTGCTTGCCTGCACCGTCTATATATTTCATCCGCAACGGACCTTTTTTTGCAAATACAAGATTGCAAAGACGGGAAAAGGTTACTACCCTGACCCTTGTTTGTGCCGAAATACCAAACCTTTTGATTACTTCTTTTTCTGTGGACATAGAAAATTGCTCGGGCACGAGAATCCAAACATTTTTGCCCTCTGCAAGCTTTTTTTCTATTTGTGCCTTTGCATAATCGTCACGGTCGGAATTTTCAAGTCCGTATATTATATTCAGCATTTCGTCACCCCTTTGCTTTTTTTATATTTTATATATCTGTATGCCTTAAAGACAGAGATAAAAAACATATAATTTAAACACCCGACACAAATCGTTAGCTATATCAGAATTATATAATTAGGTGATAGAAAAGATTCACCTTGTTTTGTCGATATGCAAACTATAGTTTGCTCGATATTTTTGCTATCACAAAATCGATATGTTTTCGCTACGCTCAAACTCGATATAATATGAATTCTCGTTGCTGCAAGGCAACATATCGAGTGCAAAGCACATATCGAGTCATTTATGACATATCGAGAATTCCTAAAAGAATTCATATCGACGATTTCAAGCGAAGCTTGAAATCATTATATCACAAAAAAAAGAAAATGACAACATCTCTTCCGATGTTGTCATCTTGTTTTTATGCAGTTTGTTTTTTTCTGCTTACCAGCTGGAGTATTATGATCCCTGCCACCAGAGCAATACCAACCGTGTCAGTTATCCAACCCGGGTAAATAAGGAGCAAGCCTCCGACAAGGCTGATAGCTCTTTGATACCATTTCATATTGCACAGAAGATATCCTTCCATAGCTGCAGATACCGAAAAAATACCTATCAGCGATGTAATTACAATCAATACTACATCTGCTGCCGTAGTATCGATAAAAAGCATTGCAGGGTTTAAAGCAAACACATATGGCACAATAAATGCACCGATTGCCAGTTTGGTTGCCGTTATTGCAGTCTTCATAGGATTAGCCTGAGCAATAGCTGCACCTGCGTATGCCGCCAAAGCAACCGGCGGAGTCAGGTCCGCTACAATACCAAAGTAAAATACGAAAAAGTGTGCCGCCACAGCCGGAACACCCATACGAACTAAAATCGGGGCACAGGTCGCTGCCATAATACAATAATTTGCAGTGGTAGGAACGCCCATGCCTAAAACAATGCAGCAAATCATTGTCAAAAACAATGCTATGATTATCTGATTTCCCGCCAGGGCAACAATCCCGTTAATCATCATATTGGCAAGCCCTGTCATAGTAATTGTTCCTGCAATCATACCGGCAACACCGCACGCCGCAGCAACGGCAATCATACCCTGTCCGCCTGCCGAAAAAGCTTCCCATATGCGTTTGGGGGTAATTCTGTTTTCCTTGTTGAAAAAGCTGACCACAATAGCTGCTATAATAGCAATGGCAGCTGCATACTGAATAGAACGCTGAGTAATACTTACAAGATAAATCAATAAAATCAGCGGAATCAACAGATACACCTTTTTGAGAAGAGGCAGGAATTTCGGTAATTCCTCTCTTGTCAGGCCGCGAAGACCTTCTTTTTTTGCTTCCAGATGAACTGTAATAAATACCCCTGCAAAATAAAGAACCGCCGGCAAAATAGCCCGAACCACAATATTGCTGTAGGGTACACCTATGTAGTCTGCCATCAAAAATGCAGCCGCACCCATAATGGGAGGCATAATCTGCCCTCCGGTAGATGCAGAAGCTTCAGCTGCCGCTGCAAATTCGGGTCTGTATCCTGTTTTCTTCATCAAAGGGATAGTTACCGAGCCCGAGCCTACGGTATTGGCAACGGAAGAACCTGAAACCATACCCTCAAAGGCACTCGCAACAACTGCGACCTTGGCGGGACCTCCGGAAAAACCGCCCACAACCGCATTTGAAATATTTATAAAAAAGTCTGCGATGCCTGTCCTCTCCAAAAATGCTCCAAAGATAATAAATACCACAATAAATTTGGAACATACATTGATGGGGGTAGACAAAATACCCTCTTTGCCATAAAACAGATAATGCACAATGTAATTTAACCTTCCCCACAAGGTCGGATTCGATAGTCCCCAAATAAGTGCATACAGAATAAAGCACCCCGCAACAATTACAATGGGGAGACCCACGCTGCGTCGGCATGCCTCGGCGGTAGAAATAATACCCAGCATACCTATCACTATCTGATACCACTCAAATCGGCTTCCCTGCTGGATAACAGCCTCGGCATTGGCAGCAAAATACAAAAACGCACCTGTGCCGCAAACCATTAAGATAATATCGTACCATGGCATAAAATTAACCTTTTGTTTACCCTTTCTGGCGGGATAAACAATATAGGCAAGAAAAACAATGAATGCCACAAAGGTAGTGAGCCTAAGCTCCTCAAGCCAAGTGGCAAACAAGGTTACATAAATACAAAACAGCGAAAAAACCGCCAAGATGCAAGCAACCGCTGATTTTTGCCACCCTTCCCAGACACGGACATTGGATTCGCGGTCAAACTTTTGCATAACCTCTTCCAAACCCATAGGGGTCTGCGGCCTCGGCTGGTTCTTTTTACGAAACAACATTAACTTCCCTCCTCGGGTATTAAAACAACTACGGCGAAATGCCCTTTCGCCGTAGCCGAATCCTTATTCTTTGAGATTATTGTACGGAAACCTCGATGTTCTTTTCTGCAAAGTACTTTGCCGCACCTTTATGGAAAGGAACTGTCATGCCTGCTGTTGCATTCTCTAACGAAAGCTCTGCACCCTTGGCATTTTCTGCGGTAATAGCATCAACATTGTCAAAGATAGCCGCAGTAAGTGCATATACATCATCCTCTGTTGCATCTGCACTTACAATCAGGGTTGCCTTTACAGTCACTGTCTTTACATCTTCTTCCTGACCTGCATATGTTCCTGCAGGAATCATATGTTCGGTATAAAACGGATTGTCTTTCATCAATTTTGCTGCAACCTCGCCGTCGATTGGAACCAAATAAGCACTGTTTGTGGTGCAAAGCTCTGTAATCGCCGGAGTCGGAGGCCCTGCAACGATAAACGCCGCATCAATCTTGCCATCCTTTAATGCATCTGTACTGTCTGCAAAAGACTGATACTGTGCATCAATGTCTTCTTCTGTTAAACCTGCAGCCGTTAAAACATCTATAGCATTAAAGTAAACACCTGAGCCCGGAGCACCGATAGAAACCGCCTTACCTTTAAGGTCAGCTACAGACTTAATATCGGGGTCCATAGTAACCAGCTGTACTGCCTCGGCATACAAGCCTGCAACAGTACGGAAGGAATCTATCTTGCCCTCTTTCTCAAATGCACGGATACCGTCCCACGCATACGCCATAACATCAGATTGCACAGTGCCTAATTGATAGTTTCCGGCATCTATACCCTGAATATTTGCCTTGGAGCCATCGGTAGAAACAACTGTAACACTTATGCCTGCATCGTTCTTTATATACTGACCAAGAACACCTCCGTAACCATAATATGTACCTGCAGTACCGCCGGTACCCATAGTCATATTGGTTCCTGCTCCGCCGCCGCAAGCAGCCAACGAAACAACCACCATAAGAGCTAATACAATAACTAAAAACTTTTTCATTAACAAATCCTCCTTGTTTTTATAATTGTATATAAATCCATTATACTTGATATTACAAAATTTTTCAAGCACTATCTTTTGAAAAAAGGTGCTTTTTAGGACAATAATTCCTTATTAACCTCGACCTTTAGGTCATCTTTTATAAGAACTAAGCGGTTTAGCTTCCAAGCTTTTTTAGCTAAATTCATCTTCGATAAATTCATCATATCGCAGTTGCTAAAAAAGGGCAATTTTCAAGCTTGGCAAAATGAAATTCCCCCGATTGAGGACAATCGGGGGAATTGTCAATATGTGCAAGGTCGGCAACCCGCCGTCCCTCTGCTTTTCAATTATTTCTCGTCCGTTTCTGGCTCGCAAATATAAAGCTCCACCGTTTTTGTTAAAACATCTGCATAACTGTATGAAACACGGCGTTCCGTCGTCTGATACTCGTCGTTCGTATCAAGCTTTACCGTAAATATGCTTGGATAAGTACTCTCAATTACGCCCTCACGGACAACTATCTGCTTTCTGCCATGCTTTGATTTAAGCCTGACCTTACTGCCCACATTATCGGAAAGGTCCGACTTAATCTTGACCAACTCGTTCTGGATAAACAAAATTACAACACCCCTTTTTCTCCATGAATATTATAGCATAACTTTTTATTTTTGTAAATAGAAAAAAACAAATATTTTACAAAGTTTTTACGCTTTTGTTACACCCTTGATTTTGTTGACTTTTTCGGGGTAATGAGTTATACTTTTGTTGTATTTTGGAGATTTTTGGTGTCGAAAGGGGTGCAGCCGTATGTCAGAAAAAGATAGCAGACGCAGAGGGGATTTGAGCTTTCTCAACATTGTCTTATGTCTGCTGGTGGTTTTTATCCATGTCGCATCAGAAATTGTTTCCGAGATGCCAAAGAACACCCTTTTGTTCAAGACTACCTATTCTTTTCAAAGGCTCTCCGCCTTTGCGGCACAGGGCTTTTTCCTGATTAGCGGGGTCAAGCTCTTTCTGCACAAGGGTGAGAAAATAAACTATTTCAGATACTACACAACCCGTCTTTTCAGGGTTGTTATCCCCTATGTTTTATGGGTTGTTATATATTACATATATTTTTGTGCAGAGGGCTTTTATGATTTCTCCCTCGGCGAGCTTTTCGGCTACATTGTTCGGGGAGATTTGTCTGCACAGTTTTACTTTGTTGTAATTCTTGTTCAGTTCGACCTCCTTGCACCTCTCTGGCTCTTTGTATACAAACGCGGGAACGCATGCGTGCATCTTGCGTTTTCTCTTATAATTACGGTAATTGGCAGTCAGTTCCTTATGCCTGTTCTCACCACCTTGTTCCCCGCAATTCCGAGCCTTGACCTTGACACCTGTTATTTAAGATATCTGGTCTATTGGACTGCGGGCTGCCTGATCGGCCGAAACTATACAAGGTTTCAGGAATACCTCAGGTCAAGCCGCCTTTCAATCTCGGTTACCTTTGTTTTGTGTGGACTTCTGAATGTAGCTCTTTCACTTGCTACGGTACGCCACACTCCTGTTTGGCTTGATTTCATTCACATTATGTATTGTATGAGTGCAATTCTTTTCTTTTATATGCTCGCTCTGCCCTTTGCGGGCAAGGCAGGAGTTGTTCTCAAGCCCCTGTCTGCGATTGACAAATCAAGCTACCTCATATATCTGATGCACTGTCTTGTGCTGGTTATTACAAACAGCTATATGACAAAGCTCGGCATAACCTATCTCCCCGAACGGTTTGGACTTCGGGCAGGGGTTGTTTTCGGCGTTTGCATAGTTTTTGCATATTTCTGGCAACTTATTAAATATATTGCGTCAAAAATATTCAGGCGAGCATAAAATATACTACGAAAGGCAGAATAAATATGAACCTTTGTAATCCATCAGAGCTAAAAGCTCTTCTTTCCCGTCACGGCTTTGCTTTTTCAAAATCTCTCGGGCAGAACTTTCTGATTGACGATGGTGTTCTGCACAGGATTGTTTCGGCGTCTAATCTTGACGAAAGCTCTTGCGTTCTCGAAATCGGTCCGGGGGCAGGAACCCTCACAAGGCGGCTGTCACAAACGGGAGCAAAATGCGTCGCAGTCGAGATTGACAAGGCACTATTGCCGATATTGGCAGAGACTACGGGCGAATTTGACAATTTTACACTGATAAATCAGGACATACTCAAGGTCGACCTTGACGCACTTGTAGCCGAGCATTTTGACGGCAAGCCATTTCATGTAATTGCAAATCTGCCCTACTACATCACAACTCCCATAGTTATGAAGCTTCTGGAAGAGCATCTGCCCGTTTTGTCAATGACGCTTATGGTTCAGAAGGAGGTTGCGGACAGAATGTGTGCAAGCTTTGGGGGAAAAGAATACGGGGCACTTTCTGTCGCCGTTGGATACTACACAAAGCCCTCGGTTATATGCAAGGCAGAGCCTCACTGCTTCATTCCGCAACCCAAGGTTGCATCAAGCGTTGTTCATCTCGAGGTCGGAGAGAAACCAACTGTTGAGGTTTCAAACGAAAAAATGTTTTTTGCAATTGTGAAATCTGCCTTTGGACAAAGGCGTAAAACCTTGCTGAATGCCTTGTCAAAGAGTCCGTATCTCTCACTCGACAAGGGAAAAATTCAGTCCGCACTCGAAAAAATGAATCTCCCTGCCGATATCAGGGGTGAAAAATTAAGTATACAAAAGTTTGCAGAGCTATCAAATATACTTTTTTAACGACGGGAAAAGTTAATATGTAAAATTATTCGTAAACTTTGTTAAAATTTTGTTTAATTTACATATTGTTTTTCTTTTTATTCTGGGTTATAGTATAATTGGAGTAATTTTGTAACACTTTTTGAAACATATTAAATTTATTATATAGGAGGCAGACAAAATGACCGATAACAAATTTGTTTTAAATTGGCTTGAAGAAATGAAGGCTCTCTGTCAACCCGATTCTGTTGTATGGATCGACGGCAGCGAGGCTCAACTTGAAGAGCTTCGTGCAGAGAGTGTTTCTACGGGCGAAATGATTAAACTCAACCAGGAAAAGCTCCCCGGTTGCTATTACCACAGAACAGCTGTGAACGATGTTGCAAGAGTTGAGGACAGAACCTTTATCTGTACCCCCACAAAGGAGGAGGCTGGCCCTATCAACAACTGGATGGAGCCGTCTGAAATGTACGCAAAGCTGAATGCTCTCTACAGCGGTTCAATGAAGGGCAGAACAATGTATGTTATTCCCTATTCTATGGGTCCTGTCGGCTCGCCGTTCTCAAAAATAGGTATAGAGCTTACCGACAGCATTTATGTTGTTCTTAACATGGCTATTATGACAAGAATCGGAACCAAGGTTTTAGAGAAAATTGAGGGTGACGATTTCACAAAATGCTTGCACGCAAAGAAGGATGTAAACCCCGACGAGAGATATATCGTTCATTTCCCGCAGGATAACACCATTATGTCCATCAACTCGGCATACGGCGGAAATGTTCTTCTCGGCAAGAAATGCTTTGCACTTCGTATTGCATCTTACCTTGGCAAGCAAGAGGGTTGGATGGCAGAGCATATGCTCATCCTCGGTCTTGAAAATCCCAAGGGAGAGGTTAAATATATCGCAGCAGCTTTCCCGAGTGCTTGCGGAAAGACCAACCTTGCAATGCTTATTCCGCCCGAATATCTTAAAGAAAAGGGCTACAAGGTATGGACTGTCGGCGATGATATCGCTTGGCTCCGCATAGGTGCAGACGGCAGACTTTACGCAATAAACCCCGAGGCAGGCTTCTTTGGTGTTGCCCCGGGAACAAGCGAAAAGACCAACTTTAACGCACTTGAGTCAACAAAGAAGGGTACAATCTTTACAAATGTTGCAATCAACAAAGAGGATATGACAGTCTGGTGGGAGGGTCTTGATAAGAACCCGCCTGAAAATTGCATCGAGTGGACAGGAAAAGAGGTAAACGGCAAGACCTTTGACGGTAACCTTGCAAACCCCAACTCAAGATTTACCGCTCCTGCAATCAACTGTCCCTGTATCTCTCCCGAATTTGAAAATCCGCAGGGTGTTCCGATTTCCGCTATCGTATTCGGCGGCAGACGCGCAAAGACCGCTCCGCTTGTTTATCAGGCAAGAGATTGGAAGCACGGCGTATTCGTTGGTGCTACAATGGCATCAGAGACAACTGCTGCTGCAGCAGGCGCGGTCGGCGTTGTAAGACGCGACCCGATGGCAATGAAGCCGTTTGTTGGCTATAATATGGCAGATTATTTCGGACATTGGCTTGATATGGGCGAAAAGATGGACCCCGAAAAAGCTCCGAAGATTTTCCATGTAAACTGGTTCAGAAAAGACGACGAGGGACACTTCCTCTGGCCCGGCTTTGGCGATAATATGAGAGTTCTTCTTTGGATACTCGACCGTTGCGAGGGCACGGCAGACGCAACAGAGAGCCCTATCGGTCTTCTTCCCGCAGAGGGTGCTATCGACACAACTAACCTTGACATCACTGACGAACAGCTTAAAGAGCTTCTCAGCGTTGACAAAGAGGTATGGCTTGAAGATGTTAAAGACCAGGAGGAGTATTTTGCACAGTTTGGCGACAGGCTCCCAAAAGAAATCAGCAATCAGCTTGACACATTAAAGAACAACCTTAAATAAGCTTATATAAAAAGAGGCTCAATCCGTATGGATTGAGCCTCAGACCGCTGACAACCTCGTTCTACCACAAGCGGGCAATAAAAATAAACATTATATGGCTTAGTGATTTTGATGCACTGATGTTAAAACGGCGGGGCTCCCATCGAGGAAGCACCCGCCGTTGCTTGTTTTTTGCAAAATCGTTCTCTACCGTACCCTAGTGTGCCGACGAAA
>JAZNHF010000031.1:0-45535 GCA_045576835.1 Clostridia bacterium | reverse complement strand
TTTTTACTCATCCTCTCATTAGCTTAACGCATAGTATACTTCAATTCTAACATATTTCCTTTATTTCCCACTTTTTTTCGTACGACAAAAAGACAAAAAAAAATAGAAACACCGATGTGTTTCGATTCAACTTAATGACTTTGTCATTAAGTTGGGGGACTGTATACACAGTCCCTTTTTTAGCTTTTCTATAATATTTCAAATTTCGGTGCAAGCGTCGTTTTGTCATCTTTATTATCGAATATAAATATCTTTAATTCTCTGCTGCTTTTCATATACAGCTCTTCGTCAGAGAAATCAATCGTATATATCTCCGCACTTTCTGACAAAAATTCTCTCTTTCTGCTTAATGCTAAAAGCTTACCGTTATCATAGATTGCCATAACAACCTCTATCGCCTCTGCACCCTCTTCTATTCCGCCGACCGCCTTGACAGTAACATTTTTTATCTTCTCATCCTCGCCGAGGGTGAGCTTCGATATACCCTCTCCGTTTATATGGCTTACACGCCAATCCGAACCGTAAATCGAGTCCGCAATATGAATAAGCAACACGGCGGTTTGGGGCTCAAGCATAAGCTCTCTGCCGTTTAATATATCCGCATCCTCGGGGATTGCACTGTCATCTGTCATTTGCCATTCTTCAGAATAGGTATAATATTTTCCGCTTATTGCATCTTTGTATACACCCGACATTTCTGTTCGCCAATAGGGGAACGGCTTTGACTCTTCTTCTGATTTGTTAAAGACCAGCTTATATTCGCCGTAATCTACCACAGCCGTATCATTCTCCACCGCGACGGGACAGCCGTAGCAATATCTGTCATAATATTTAAGCTTTTCGTAAATCACCGCAGACTTGTTTTCATAGTCTGCCGAAAAAGCAATATTTATATCATCACCCGATATTATTGCCATTCCCTCTTTAGCATCGACACTCACATTTGTTTGTGAAAGCCTTGTCTCTTGAATCGCCTCGCCTACATCTACGGGGATAGCTATGAGTCTGAGGTTGTCTATAAACCTTTGTATCATACCCTCTCCGAATCGCGGTTCGCTTATAACATTTTCACCCTGTGTCTTAAACTGTTCGGGCGAGAAAAACGGGCTCTGCGTCATATAGACTGAATATATACCCCTCTCTCCTGCACTCTGCTCCGCCCCGTTCTTTGCAACACATTCAAGGCAGAGAGTTATATGGCTTTTTCCGTCTGTAAACTCTCTCGGCAGGGCATAGGTCGCATAGACAAAGCCTTCATCATCAACCGTTCCGCTGCTCGGGGACATAAGCAAAATATCGTTTTGTCTGTTTTCATATGGCGACAGCAAAAAATCTTGCTTTGATGCGTCATCACCCTCCCACAGCTTCAGGGTAATATAGTTACGGCTCTCGCCTACGCAAGAGAGATTAAGCACCATAACTCCGCCCGCCTCGGGTATGCGATAGTCATAAATTCGCCCTGATGTCCATCTTCGTCTTACACCGCTTGTGCTTACACTCTCAAATTTATGCTCATTCTCAAGCTCTGAATTTCCTATATCAATATAATTATCAAACTTATATTTACTGTAATCGGGCGGCGTCTCACTCGGGATTGTGACACGATACTCGCGAACTGCAGAATATCCGCCCGACTGAATTCTTGCACGGGCTACAACCTCTGCGTCTTTTTCAAACCATCTCGGTCTTGTAATCTCACCGTTTCGCGAAATATGGGTGGCGGTCAATATTTCTCCGTCACAGTCTGTCTCACTCCAACGGATTTTCGCAGTATTACCGTTTTTACTTGTATACGCCGTCGGCAAATTCATCGTAACAAAGTCATACGAATTCACCCCGAGGGCATTTATTGACGCCTCGGCAACGCATTCTACCTCTTTATCATCAGTAGCATTGATGAAAAGCTGGGGTTGCGTTTTGGTTTGAGAGCCTCCGTTCAAGCGTATCGCCGTGTCCGTCGCTCCGACAACCCTGAAGGTAATCATTTTTATCCCGTCTGCCCTTGCCTCGCATACAGCTTGGGTTACATCAATATTTACCCGTCCGTCTCCCGATATGGTACAATCACTGGCAAATTTCTCTTCACCCCTCGGTCTTGACATATAGCTTATGCCATCGCCCGTCCATTGGTTGTTGTTTATGGTATATACCTCTATTTTTGCAGGACCTCCTCCATCGCTTCTGCATAGCGAAAGTCTCGCACTGTATACTGTATCAAAAATTGCGTTGTCGTTTACCTCAAATTTAAGATATGCCTCATTGTCTCCGCCGACAATAAGGTCTCCGTTTTTCGCAAGCTCGCTTCCGCTTCGGTTGGGTCTGCCCTTTGAAACATACACCGCCTCAGCAAGCATAGCCTTGCGGAGAGTATAGGCATCGGTATCTTCCGCCTCTCCCGTCATTACCTTAAGGCTCGGTCTGTAAGCCGAGTCTCTGTATCTGCCCGTTGCAAGCATTGTACCGATTTGTGTGTCACTGCTCAATCGGAAGGCAATTTCGGTTTTGCCCGTCTTGACACTCTCCCGCACATATTCGGTCACATCAATTTCCGAAAGGCTGTCCTCATCTCCCGTCGTCTGCGGATATATAACCGAGACCTCCCTCTCAAACGGAATTTCAAAATCAACCGAATGATTTCCCTTCTGCCAAACACTGCCCGGCAAAAGCTTTACGGATATTTTGTTGTTCAGCGTACCGCTGCCCTTAAAAAATGCAAGACGAAGCCGCACATCTCTTATATCATCTATATCCGTCTCCGAAAGTGTGGCAAGACTGAATTTCAGGTATGCACACTCTCCTCGTCGGATTATACTCTTACCCTCTTTTTTCGCATCGGCAGATGAGTAGAGCTCATCTGTTGCAGATATTCTGATAAAGCTGCCCTTATCCTCCGCCGTATCATCAGGCATAAGTCCGATTGGCAGAACAACCACAAGCATAAGACACGCAAGTACTATGCCTGCAAGCTTTTGTATAACAGAAATTATCTTTTCCTTTATCGGACCCACCCCCTTTTCAAGCTTTGACAGTAGTATTATTTGCCTTCTATAGCCATTATCTTTTCAACACGGCGGGTATGTCTGCCGCCGAGGTGCTCCTGCTTTAAATATGTATCTACAATATCAAGTGCAAGGTCAGGCCCCGTGACCCTCTCGCCGAGACAGATTATCTGTGCATCGTTGTGTTGCTTTGCCATTTTTGCACTGTAAGTATCGGTTGTGTGTGCCGCACGAACACCGCTTACCTTGTTGGCGGCAATACTCATACCTATACCCGTTCCGCAGATTAAAATTCCGCAATCAAAACCCTCATCTCGCACCGCGATTGCCACCGTCTCTGCTATATCGGGATAATCAACGCTCTCGCCCGAATTGGTGCCGAAATCAACATATTCGTGTCCGTTATCGGTCAGATATTGTTTTATGTAGTCCTTGTGATTCACTCCGCCGTGGTCGCTTCCTATTGCAATTTTCATAGCTCTCTCCGTTCCGCCGTTTTTCGGCAAAAAAATTTCGCTTATAAAATCTTCTATAATATATATAATATAACAGATGTTTGCAAAAAAATCAATCCTAAAGCGTCTAAAATATTGTAAATATTGGGGTTGTATTTGTAACAAAATAATAGTATAATACAGAGTATAAGCTAAATATTTCAAATTATCTGGAGGTCTATGATGGATTTTATAAAAGAATACAAAAGATGGACAGAGTGTGCAGACGCAGAAACGGTTGCAGAGCTTAAATCAATCGAGAATGATACAAAGGAAATTGAAGAACGGTTTTATAAGACACTCGAGTTCGGCACAGCAGGACTTCGCGGAATAATCGGTGCAGGCCCCAACAGAATGAACTCTTATGTTGTGGCACAAGCTACACAGGGTCTTGCAAACCAGCTTATTAAATCAAATACAGGCGATGCAGAACTAAGCGTTGTAATCGCCTATGACAGCAGAATAAAATCTGACGAATTTGCAAAGGTCTCGGCATCTGTGCTATCTGCAAACGGAATAAAGGTATATCTTTTTGACGAGCTGAAGCCCGTACCCGAGCTTTCGTTTACAATCCGTCACCTTCACACAACGGCAGGTATTGTAATTACGGCGAGTCATAACCCTGCAAAATACAATGGTTATAAGGTCTACGGAGAGGACGGTGCACAGCTCAACCCCGAGCTTGCATCACTTGTGCTCAGCGAAATAGAAAATACCGATATTTTCACGGGGGTATCTCTTTGTGATTTTGATACCGCAGTAGCAGACGGCAAAATTATACTTATCGGTAACGAGGTCGAAGAGGCTTATCTTGACTGTGTTGAGGCACAGTGTATAAACCCCGAGCTTGTCCGTGAAAAGGGTAGCTCTCTTAAATTTGTGTATACGCCATTTCACGGTTCGGGCAACAAGCCCGTCCGTAAAATTCTCGAGCGGATTGGTTTTTCAAATGTCGTGGTTGTAAAAGAGCAGGAGCTTCCCGACGGCAACTTTCCGACTGTTGCATCGCCCAACCCCGAAAACAAAGAGGGCTTTGAAATAGCCATCGGCTATGCAAAGGAATGCGGTGCAGACCTCATTATCGGCACCGACCCCGACGCAGACCGTGTCGGCATAATTGTAAAATCCAAGACGGGCGAGTATGAAAGCTTTACGGGAAATCAGGTCGGGGCACTTCTTACCGAGTATATTCTGTCAAGCCTCAAAGAGCGTGGCGAGCTTCCGTCTGACGGCTATGTTGTAAAAACTATTGTAACTACAAATCTCGTTCAACAAATCTGTGACGCATACGGAGTAGAGCTTAAAGAAGTACTGACGGGCTTTAAGTTTATCGGCGAAAAAATAAAAGAGTCCGAGCAAACAGGCATCGGCACATACCTCTTTGGATTCGAGGAAAGCTACGGTTATCTCAAAGGCACCTATGCAAGAGACAAGGACGCAGTTGTTGCAACAATGCTTATTGCCGAAATGACGCTTTATTACCGTGAAAAGGGTAGCTCTATCGCAGAACAGATGGAAAATATCTACAAAAAATACGGCTATTATATCGAAAATGTCGTATCGGTTACAATGGAAGGTATGGATGGCCTTGCGAAAATCTCTGCCGTTATGGAAAAGCTTCGCAAAAACACACCGAGTATCCTTGCAGGCAAACGGGTGTTGGCGGTTCGGGATTATAAAACCTCACTTCGATTGGATATAATCAGCGGAAAAACAGAGGAGATTACTCTTCCGCCATCAAATGTTTTATATTTCGAGCTTGAGGACAACAATAATTTTGTCGTTCGCCCGTCGGGTACAGAACCGAAGATTAAGCTTTACTGTCTGATGCAGGGCAAAACCCGTGACGATGCAGAGGCTTTGACAGTGCTTATAAAGAAGGATATAGAAAATATTGTCGGTTGATTTTAAGGAGTAAAATATGTTATTTGATACACACGCCCATTTTGAGGATAAACAATTTGATGCCGACCGTGACGCTCTGCTTATGTCGCTCTGCGACTATGGTGTGGAGAAAATAGTCAATGTCGGCTCTGATGTTCATACCTCAAAACAATCCTTGGCTCTTGCCGAGAAATACGATTTTGTATATGCAACCGTCGGGGTTCATCCAAGCGAGACGGAGAATATGACCGAAAACGATATTTCCACGCTTAAAGCTCTCGCAAGCCATCCCAAGGTGCGTGCAATAGGCGAGATTGGTCTTGACTATCACTACACAGACGGGTCAGATCCAAAAACCCAACGAAAGTGGTTTATACGCCAATTAGAGCTTGCAGACGAGCTTGGAATGCCCGTAGTTATTCACGACCGTGATTCAAAGGGCGAAACTCTTGAAATTCTTAAAGAGAGGCATATCTCAAACGGGGTTTTTCATTGTTTCTCGGGAAGTGCGGAAATTGCAAGAGAAATAATAAAGCTTGGCATGATGATTTCGTTCACAGGGGTTTTGACCTTTAAAAATGCCCGTCGTGCCGTAGAGGCTTGTGCAGAAATTCCGATTGAGAGAATTATGATAGAAACCGACTGCCCATATATGGCACCCGAGCCGCACCGCGGAGAACGGAATTTCAGCGGATATGTCGGACTTGTCGCACAAAAGCTTGCGGAAATAAAGGGTATGAGCCTTGAAGAGGTCACAAGCATCACGACCCGAAATGCAAAAAGCTTTTACGGAATAGAATAAAATCAAAAAACCTGACAAAGACTATGGAATATAAATCCATAGTCTTTTTTTGAGGTACAAATATGAAGTTTTTCAAAAAATATAATCGGCATATTTTAATCGGAATATTAAGCGGCATTTTGAACGGACTGTTTGGTGCGGGCGGCGGAAGTGTTGTCGTTCCCGCTATGGAAATGTTTTTGAAAATCGACGAGAAAAAATCACATGCAACCGCGATTGGAGTAATACTGATTATGTCCGCAATAAGCTCGGTTTTTTATATAAGAGAAGGACACTTTGACTTTGGGCTTTGGCTTCCGACCGCAGCGGGCGGAATTTTCGGCGGAGCTTTAGGTGCAAAAATTCTCTCCAAAATCTCAGTGAGGTGGCTAAAGATTATATTCGGTTCGGTTATTGTGATAACCGCAATAAAAATGATTTTTTAACAAACGGAGAATACTATGATTACAATTCTGATTGGTTTTTTAAGCGGTATCATCAGCGGTATGGGCATAGGCGGCGGTGCAATACTTATTCCCGCCCTTGTCCTGACAAGCGGAATTGAGCAAAAGCTCGCCCAGGGAATAAATCTTGTATATTTTCTGCCGACCGCAATTTTTGCTCTTATTGTTCATATTAAAAACAAAAAGGTAGAAATAAAGACCGCAATAATCATTGCGGTCTTTGGGGCAGTAGGTGCAATTATTGGTTCGCTCGTTGCAATGAAGCTCGAGAGTGAACTTCTTAGAACCTTGTTTGGAATATTCCTGTTGTTGATAGGTGGCCGAGAAATTTTTCTCGGAATTTCGCACAAAAAATAATTTACCGAATTTTATCAGCAAACGGATATGTGTATGCCCCTGCAGACATCTGCATCGGTGCATCCTTGATTAGGAACAGTATTATCGCAACCGAAAAATTCCCAAGCAAGCTCAATACGGCAAACAAGAGTGCCCGATTTGGCACAAAAAGCGAATAGAACTTGTGAAAAATAAGTGCAATCAGTATTTTTGTTATAAGCTTAAGCGGAAGGAACACAAACGAGGTGAGAACTCCGACAAAGAGGTTAATCAAAAATATCAGACAAAGTACAATATCAAGCCTCTTTATATTTATGCCGAATATGACATATTCCTCACATATCGAGCCTACGATGTAATACTGAATAATCGGCACAAACGCAAGCCAGGGATGCCCTACGCCGTTGCGTTTAGCAATTTCGTGCAGACTTATCGATGTAACAATATATATAGCCGTATTATACAGCAAAACAAGCATAATTCCAAAGCTTGCAAACAATCCTATTTGCATTTATCATCATTTCCTTTTCTTTTTTATTATAATATATAGTATACCATATTTTAAAATTTTATCAAGTATAAACTCCGCTCAAATCAAAGGGCGGGGTATATTTTTCCGAGGCACTTGACCGCTCTTGCATATAGGCATTTTTAAAGCCCAGTTCAAGTGCTGCCTCTATAACCGAATTATATTCAAACGAGGTTACCCGTCTGTTAATCTCGGGAAAGTCCTCAAGCTCGCCGTTTGGCGTATATTGGCTCATAAGACTCAATATAAATCTGTCTGTCCCGAACCTCTCCTTAAGCTTTTTCAGCACCTCGAGAGAATCCCGTCTGTGCGACGGCAGGACCATATGCCGAACTATAACCCCGCTTTTCATTATCCCGTTTTCATCAAGCCTCGGCTCGGGTGCGGCAGAGAGCATTTTGTCTATCGCACAAAGTGCAGTTTCGCAATAGTTTTCTGCAAGACTGTATCTTTTCGCAAGGGCGTTGTCTGCGTATTTCATATCCGTGAGATAGATGCTTGCGTAATCCCTGATTTTTGAAAGCCCCTCCTCTGCCTCGTAGCCGCCGCAGTTATATACAACGGGGATTTTAAGCTTGTCCCCCGCCATATAAAGTGCAGTTGAAATCTGCGAAACATAATGCGTAGGCGTGACGAGATTTATATTATGAGCACCCTTTTCCTGAAGCTTTAAAAAAATCTCACAAAGCCTCTCCTCGTCTATTTCGGCCCCTGTATCTCCGTGACTGATTTCAAAGTTCTGACAGTACACACATTTAAGGTTACACCCGCAAAAAAATACCGCTCCGCTCCCCGCGGTTCCGCTGATGCACGGCTCTTCCCAAAAATGAAGCTCTGCTCTCGCTATTTTTATTTTACTTCCTGCCCTGCAAAAGCCAAAGTCATTTTCTCTGTCAACTCCGCAACACCTTGGACAAAGACTGCATTTTCCCGTCATAAGCTTTTTCTCACCTTTTAAATGTTTTGTCTTGTAAGACTATTTTATCACTGCAAACATAAACATTCAATATCTATTTTGGGAAAAAACTTTAAATTTTGTCAAAACCCCTTGCAAAATGTAAAACAATCTGTTATAATTCAAAAATATATTGGCTATAGGATGAATGCAGGAGATGCGTTATGCAACCGACGGAGTAAAACTCTCAGGTGCCCATTGGGGTAGGAACTGTATTTTGATAGCACTCCGGAGAAGTCCGCATAGGGTGCCGAAGGTGCAAAGCACATATGTGCTAATCTCTCAGGCAAAAGGACGGAGTTTAACAAAGAGATAAAATCCGCAAGGTTTTATTTCTGTGTTTGCTTATGCTTCGGAGTTAAACAATATGTTTAACTCTTTTTTATTATTTTTTAGGAGGGTTTTAGATATGTGGAACAGCATTATCGAAACGATTACCAAAATCAACGATGTAGTAAATGGCTTTGTTTGGGGCTGGCCGATGATTATTTTAATTCTCGGTACGGGCCTGCTTATTACCATTCGCCTGCGTGCACTTCAGGTAAGAAAATTTGGTGAGTCTATCAACACGACCATAGTTCCTGCAGTGAAAGGTATCGGCAAAAAGCACGAGGGCAAAAGGGATGAGAACTCAATTTCTCAATTTGAGGCATTTTCCGCCGCAATCTCAGGTACTGTCGGAACGGGTAACATTATCGGTGTTACATCTGCAATACTCACAGGCGGTCCCGGTGCGGTTGTATGGATGTGGGTTTCCGCCTTCTTTGGTATGCTTACAAATTATGCAGAAAATGTTCTCGGACTTTATTACAGAAAAAAGGATAAAAACGGGAACTTCTCTGGCGGTGCTTTCTATTACATAGCGTATGGTCTAAAGCAGAAATGGCTCGGCTATATAGCGGCAATCTTTTGTCTCTTTGCCGCCGTCGGTATGAGTGGTGTTCAGACCAATAAAATTTCGGGGACACTTACCTCGGTTATGAGCCTTGACTCAACTGCATCAAAAATTATTATCGGGGCAATCGTAGCAATTATTACTGCTATTGTTGTTATCGGCGGTATCAAAAGAATAGGCAGAGTTGCATCTATGCTTGTACCCTTTATGTCATTGATATTCATTATAATGTCACTTATCATAATCTGCATTAACATAACTGCCGTTCCCGAGACCTTTAAGCTTATCTTCTCAAGTATGTTCTCTTCAAAGGCTGTTGCGGGCGGTGTCGGCGGTTTTGTATTCGGTGAAATTATCAAAAAAGGTCTGGCAAGAGGCGTATTCTCAAACGAAGCAGGTCTTGGCTCTTCTGTTATTGCACACTCCGCATCAGAGGTACGCGAGCCTGTAAAGCAGGGCTTATGGGGAATTTTTGAGGTATTTTTCGACACCTTTGTAATCTGCACCCTTACAGCTTTCGTTGTTCTCACAACCAATATCCACAGCGGTGCTTTCTTTAACGGTTCGTTCTACGCAATGCAAGATACCCCTGCGGCTCTTTCTGCATTTTCACAGAATTTAGGTACACCAGGCTCAATTATTTTCTCTATATTCTTGCCGCTCTTTGCCTTTACTACAATTCTTGCGTGGTCATACTACGGCGAAAAGGCTACCGAGTTCTGCTTCCAATGGCTATCCGAAAAAGGACAAAAGGTTGCGGTATTTGTGTTTAAGCTTATCTATGTTTTGCTAATCGTTGCCGCTGCCGTTATAGAGGGCGAGCTTCTCTGGGCACTCGATGATACCTTTAACGGTTTGATGGCTCTGCCTAACCTTATTGCGGTTGTTCTGCTCAGCGGACAGGTTGTTAAAATAACAAAGAACTACTATGCAAGGAAAAAGGGTTCCGATGTTGAACCTATGCTCTCTGCTTATCCTGAACAGAACGAGGAATTCAAAAACGACATCAAAATAACGGGTGAATAATTTTTATGCCGACATTACATAAGGTAATGTCGGCTTTTTGTTTAACAAAATTATTAAAATCCGCTATACGCCCTTGACACAGAACATTATTTATTTTATACTTATTATATATGTATTTTTGTTTTGGAAGGAATGAATTTATCTTGGCAGATAACAAAAAATTAGTAGAAGAAATCACACCAATGGGAGAGGATTTTGCCCGTTGGTATACCGATATAATAAAAAAGGCTCAGCTCTGTGATTATTCGGGTGTTCGCGGGTGTATGGTAATACAACCGTACGGTTATGCAATATGGGAAAATATCCAGAAAGGGCTTGACTCTCGTTTCAAGAAAACGGGCGTAGAAAATGTTTATATGCCCATGTTTATCCCCGAAAGTCTGCTTCAACGCGAAAAAGACCATGTTGAGGGCTTTGCCCCCGAGGTTGCATGGGTAACTCACGGCGGAACAGAAAAGCTTCAGGAAAGACTTTGTGTAAGACCTACTTCTGAAACACTGTTTTGTGAGCATTATTCAAGTGTGGTTCAATCATACAGAGATTTACCCAAGCTCTATAACCAATGGTGCAGCGTCGTTCGTTGGGAAAAGACAACAAGGCCCTTCCTCCGCAGTATGGAATTTTTATGGCAAGAGGGTCATACTGCCCACGCAACTGCAGAAGAGGCACAAAAGAGAACTATTCAGATGCTCAATGTTTACGCTGATTTCTGCGAGGAAGAGCTTGCAATCCCTGTAATCAAGGGTCAGAAAACAGATAAAGAAAAGTTCGCGGGTGCAAATGAGACATACACAATAGAAAGTCTTATGCACGACGGCAAGGCTCTTCAATCAGGAACAAGCCATAACTTTGGTGACGGCTTTGCAAAGGCTTTTGGAATTCAGTATCTTGGTGCCGATAACGAGCTTTCTTATGTTCATCAGACCTCTTGGGGTATGTCCACAAGAATAATCGGTGCGATAATAATGGTTCACGGCGACGATGCAGGACTTAAGCTGCCACCCAGAATTGCACCTATTCAGGCGGTAATTGTTCCGATTGCACAGCACAAAGATGGCGTTTTAGACGCAGCAAACAAGCTGTATGACAGGCTCGCAGACAAGTTCCGTGTAAAGCTTGACGACAGCGACAAGTCGCCCGGCTGGAAGTTCAGCGAATATGAGATGCGTGGCGTTCCCGTTCGTATTGAAATAGGTCCAAAGGATATAGAGAACAATCAGGCGGTTTTGGTTAGCCGTACCGACAGAAGCAAGACCTTTGTTTCTCTTGATAATATTGAGCAGGAGCTTGAGGCTCTGCTTGAAAAAATTCAAAAGCAGATGTACGACGCGGCTCTTGAAAACCGTGAGAGCAAAACCAACTCTGCAAAAACCTATGACGAATTTAAACAAATTGTCGAGGAAAAGGGCGGATTTGTCAAAGCAATGTGGTGCGGCGACGAGGCTTGTGAGCTTAAGATTAAAGAGGACACAACGGCTACCTCAAGATGTATTCCGTTTGAACAGGAGGAAATTTCCGACACCTGTATCTGCTGCGGTAAAAAGGCAGAAAAAATGGTTTACTGGGGCAAGGCATACTAATATAAAATAAAATCAGCTGTTTACAGCTAAAGTCAAGGGGGCGATTTTAAATGGCGTGGTGGCAAAACTTTTATCATTCGGCGGTAAATCAACTTTCGTTGTTTGGAATTGCCGACTGTATTGACATTGCTCTTGTATCCTATATCGTATACAAGGCGTTGCAGTTCATCAGAGATACAAAAGCATTTCAGCTTTTAAAGGGTGTTTTAATCGTTGTCGCAATAACACAAATAAGCTATTTCGCCAAGCTTAACACAATATATTATATTTTGAGCAACTTCCTCCAGCTTGGTGTCATCGCTCTTTTAATTGTCTTTCAGCCCGAGCTTCGCCGTGCACTTGAGCATACGGGCCGCAGTACGGTTGGCAGATGGTTCACACCGCGTTCAGAAGAGCTTGGTGCAGAATCTCAACAGGTTATCCGTGAAATATCAAGGGCTGCACAATCTATGTCAAAGGCACGCACGGGGGCATTGATTGTAATTGAGAATGACGACAACACAAACTCACTTATAAGCTCGGGGGTTATGCTTTCGGCAAAGGTTACGGCAGAGCTTATTGAAAACATATTCGTTCCCGACACACCTCTTCACGATGGTGCAATTATAATCCGTGAATGTCGGGTCGAGATTGCAAGCTGTGTTCTTCCTCTTTCCAAAAACCCCAACATTAGTACCTCTTATGGCACACGGCATCGTGCAGGCATCGGAATATCAGAGGAGTCTGACGCAATATCCGTTATTGTATCAGAAGAAACGGGCAGAATTTCGATTGCGTATAAGGGTATGCTCTCTACTGATTATACTGAAGATACGCTTCGCACAAAGCTTGTTGAACTTATAAGCGGTGACGCAAACGAGCAAAATTCAGGTAGGGGCAAGCTCAAGCTTCCCGGCCTCTCAAAAAGGAGGCAGAAAAAATGAGAAAAATATTAGTCTCTGACAATTCACTTAAAATTATATCAGTTGTTGTGTCAATTATTATATGGGTGTATATCGCAATAGTTATGGACCCTGCAATCGAAATCACAGTAAGAGATTTGCCTATTCAATTTATAGGACAGGAGAGCCTCAGTTCCAAAGAACTCGCCGTAATAAGCGAGTCTGCTACGAGCGTTACTGTCAAGATTAAGGGCAGCCGTAAAAAGATGGGCAACAACGATATGAAGAGCATTATTGCCAAAGCAGATGTATCTACCATTCAGAAAATCGGCGTTCATTCTATTCCCGTTGAGGTGGTTGTTCCGTTTGAGAATCAGGGAATAAGCTCTCAATCCCTTTATGCTGTTGACATAAAGATAGAAAAAATGGCATACAAAGAAATCGGGGTCGAGGTTAAAACTACGGGCACTCTCGCACAGAGCTATATGTCGGGTGATATAACGGTTAAACCGAACAAGGTCACAATAAAGGGCCCCGAATCGGCAATCGAAAAGGTTGCAAAGGCAGTCGTCAAGCTTGATTATGACGGCGAGGATGTCGACATTGACACTACTCTTCCTTTATTCTATTATAGCGAAGACGACAAAGAAATGACCGCAGCTGACGCAATCTTAAAACGAATTGTTTCTTCTTCCGGCGAGGCTGATGTTCATTGTCCCGTTCTAAAAATACGCGAGATTTCGCCGACTGCAGATTTTGGTTCGCAGACACTTCCCGAAAATTTTGAATACAAGATTGAGCCTTCAATTTTGTATGTTTACGGTGAGGATGCGGGTGCAGACAAGGTCAGCGAAATCAAGACAGCGGTAATACCCTTGAATAAGCTTCTTGACAACGACAAGGTCAAGGTTAAGCTTATTATCCCACACGGTGCAAAAATCCTCTATGATGTTTCAGAGGTCGAAATCGAGGTAAAGAAATAGCATTTGTATAAAGGGAAGATTATTCATGCAAATTGTAATCGAAAATATAAAAATGCCTATATCTCACACTAAAGACGAGGTATTATCAGCCGCACGCGAAATCGTGCGGCTTAATTGTATTTCTGCAACAAATTTCAGTATTTACAAGCAATCCCTCGATGCAAGACGGAAAAGTAACATTCATTATGTCTATTCTGTCCTTGCAGAGTGCTCTGCAAAGCCCAAATCACTTCCAAAAAATATTAAACTGCTTTCTGATGATGGCAGACTTGAAATTCCGAAAGTTCTTCTTGCCTCTCGGCCTGTGGTGGTCGGAATGGGTCCCTGCGGAATCTTTTCTGCACTGGTTCTTGCCCAATCAGGCAACCCGCCTATTATTATTGAACGGGGCGAAGGCGTAGACGAGCGGACGAAATCCGTAAAGAGCTTTTGGGAAAGCGGAGAGCTTAATCCCAATTCAAATGTTCAATTCGGCGAGGGAGGTGCAGGCACCTTTTCAGACGGAAAGCTCAACACAAGAATTGGCGACCCAAGGCAGAGGTATGTGCTTGAAACCTTTGCACGCTTTGGTGCACCCGATGATATACTCTACAAGGCAAAACCACACATTGGCACAGATGTTCTCTGCAGGGTTATAAAAAATATCCGTGAGCATCTGTTATCTCTCGGTGCAGAGATAAGATTTAACACCTGCCTTACGGATATTCGGACAAAGGACAATCGGGTTTGCGAAATAGAGCTAAGCGGTTCAGAAGCTCTGCCCTGCAGGACGCTTGTCCTTGCCATCGGTCACAGCAGTCGTGATACCTACGAAATGATAAGCCGTCGCAGTATCGATATTGTTCCCAAGCCCTTTGCGATGGGGGTCAGAATTGAACATTCACAAAAATTTATTGATGCCCTGCAGTATGGGGGTGCAGAGGGTCTGCCGCCTGCGGATTATCGAATTGTTTACAACGGAAATGAAAGAAGCTGTTATTCCTTTTGTATGTGTCCCGGCGGTACGGTCGTAAACGCCTCAAGCGAGGCGGGGCTTCTTGCCGTCAACGGAATGAGCAACCACGACCGAAGCGGTCTGTGTGCAAACAGTGCTCTTGTCGTAACGGTAAACCCCTCTGATTTTGAGGGCGGTGTTCTGGGCGGTATTGAGCTTCAGAGAAAATATGAACGACTTGCATTCAGGCTTGGCGGTAATGATGCCCACGCACCCGTTCAGCTTGCAAGGGATTTTCTTGCAGATAAAGAAAGCACAAGTCTCGGCTCGGTTCTGCCGACAATAACGAGCGGCTGCAAGCTTGCAAATTTAAGAAAATGTCTGCCCGAGTTTGTCACACAAACTCTTTGCGACGGACTTGAAAGCTTTGAAATGCGTATGCAAGGCTTCTCATCAGGCGATGCAGTCCTGACAGGGGTCGAGACAAGGACCTCTGCACCCGTAAGACTGCGTCGTGGCGAGGATTACCAGAGCATCAATGCCCGCGGGCTTTACCCATCAGGCGAAGGGGCGGGCTTCGCAGGCGGAATTGTAAGCTCTGCAGTAGACGGAATACGCACCGCTATGGCTATTCTCTCGGATGTTTAAAGGGGAGGTTAATTTATATGTCAAAAAAATCTCTAAAAAATACCAAGGGTAAAATCATTGTTGCTGCGTGGAAGCTCTTCTACGAGCAAGGCTATGACGACACCACCATTGAAGAAATCATTGACGAGTCGGGCACCTCAAAGGGTTCGTTCTACCACTATTTTACGGGAAAGGATGCTCTTTTATCTTCTCTTTCTTATATGTTTGACGAGAAATATGATGAATTGACCGAACAATTAGATGATACTATGTCCGCCTTTGATACGCTTTTGTTTTTGAACAGAGAGCTATTCACAATGGTCGAGAACAGCATATCACTTGACCTCCTTGCAAAGCTCTTGTCGTCGCAGCTTGTAACCAAGGGCGAGAAGCATCTGCTTGATCACAACAGAATCTATTACAAATTGCTTCGCAAAATTATCTCCAAGGCACAGACTGACGGTGAATTTACAGAAGAAAAATCTGTCAACGATATGGTAAAAATCTATGCAATGTGCGAGAGGGCACTTCTCTATGACTGGTGTCTCTCCGACGGAAATTATTCTCTTCGCAGATATGCAGAAGAAAATTTGCCTGTTTTTTTATCTGGTTTTAAAAAATAGATAGTTTTGTTATTAAATATTGTTCACCTTCTAAAATCGCATAAATAATGAGAAAATTCAATATTTGCTTAAACAAAGTACAGACTTTATTCTGTACTTTGTTCTGTATTGCATTCTATGTATAAGTATGGTATAATATAAAAAATTATGTATCTTTTTACAGGAGGGGATATAAATGTTTAATATGGAAATTTTGGCATTTGTACTTTACTTTGTAGTTGTATTGGCAATAGGCATCTATTTCTTTGTTGCTTCAAAGGGCAAGGGTGAAAAGGAATATTTTTTGGGCGGCCGCTCTATGGGTCCCTGGGTTACAGCTCTTTCGTCTCAAGCCTCTGATATGAGTGCTTGGCTCTTGATGGGTCTGCCAGGAAGCATTCTTGCGTTTGGCTTTGGTCAGGCGTGGATTGGCATAGGTCTTGCTCTCGGTACGGCTCTTAACTGGATTTTTGTTGCAAAGAGATTAAGACGCTTCTCTGCTGCGGCAAACGATTCTATTACTGTTCCGCAGTATCTTTCCAATCGTTTTGCCACAAAAAGCCCTGTTTTGCAAATAGTATCTGCAATTATATTCCTCGTATTCTTTACAATTTATGTTGCATCAAGCTTTGTAGCAGGCACATCGGTATTTACAACTGTGTTTGAGGGTTTGAGCGAGAAAACCGCTATGCTTATCTTTGCGGCAATCATTCTGGTCTACACCTTTCTCGGTGGCTTCAAGGCAGTTTGCTGGACAGACTTCTTCCAGGGTATGCTTATGCTTATCGCCCTTGTAACCGTGCCGATTGTTGCATATCTTTTTGTTGATATGGACAAGGGTGCTCTTGCAAATGTATTCTCTTATACAGACGCAAACGGCGAGATTGTAGAGTGTGCGTTTACCTCTAACTTCTTTTCAGCCGATTGGAAGGAAATAATCTCGGGTCTTGCATGGGGTCTTGGTTATTTCGGTATGCCACACATTCTTGTTCGCTTTATGTCAATCAAGGATGCTAAAATGATTAAGAGAAGTTCTATCATCGCAATAATCTGGGTTGTTCTTGCTCTGGTTGCAGTTATTATAATGGCATATTTCGGCAGAATGATGGTTGGCGGAGAATTGCTTACACAGGGCAAACAGTCGCTTGTATTTATTGTTCTGGCAAGAAAGCTCTTCCCTGCATTTATCGCAGGACTTTTGTTGGCGGCAATCATTGCGGCATCAATGTCAACGGCAGACTCTCAGCTTCTTGTTGCATCTTCTTCATTTACGAGCGATATTTACAAGCCCGTAATAAGAAAGAATGCTTCTGAAAATGAGGTTCTTTGGGTAGGCAGACTTATAGTTTTAATCGTTGCTATTGTTGCATACTTTATTGCAAGCAGTAAAGGCTCGGGGGCACAAGCCATTATGAATATGGTTGAAAACGCTTGGGCGGGCTTCGGTTCGGCTTTTGGACCGGTAATTGTTCTTTCACTTTTCTGGAAACGCTTTACATACAAGGGTGCTATTGCAGGCGTTATCAGCGGTGCAGTTGTCGATGTGCTCTGGCTTCTCTTTATGAGCCATACGGGAATATACGAAATTATCCCCGGCTTTATCGTAGGCACAATTTTCTCGGTTGCAGTTACACTTCTTGACAAGAAACCCTCTGATGAGATTTGTGCTATCTTTGATGCCGCAACTGCAAAAGAAGATTAAGCTTTTGAATTCACAAAAAGGGTGCGGGTGTTCAACAGAACACCCGCACCCTTTTTGCCCTATTTTTATAAATGACGCACTTTAATCTCTGAACTCAAATAATTTCTTCAGCGGAATATTCAACGCCTCTGCAATATCTATCAGAGTATCAAGCGTACAGGAACAAGCCGCCGTTTTAATTCTTTGTATATGATTTCTGCTAATATTTGCCCTTTCTGCAAGTTGCATTTGGGTCATTCCTTGCTCTTTTCTGTAATGCAATATATTCAACCCTATTGCTAACCATATATCAAAATTTTTATTTTTCATAGTTCTCACCCCTGCACGATAAATTATATTATTATTCTTACCGCCACTGGACCAACTATTATGTGGTATTTGCAACTTTTTATGTTGTATCTTGTGAGATTTTGTGTTATAATGCACCTATATTATGTGCATTTGCAACAAATTTACACAAAGGAGTGTTTTTATGAACAAGAGATGCTGTTTCGCAGGACACAGCAAGGTATATGAGGATTACGATGAAAAGCTCAAACAAAACATTGAGAGCTTAATTCTAAATAAAGGCGTAACAGAATTCTATATATCTCCGTATAATACTATATATTTCATAAAAAATTGGTGTCAGAAATGGTGTCAGAAAAATTTAATTTAATAAAAGAGTTTGACACACAACTTAAAAACGCCTGACATTATTAAAAGGACAATGAATTGATTTCCATTGTCCTTTTCATCATTAATATAATTTCGTAAATTCAAAAGTATCATCAATACCCAGTTTTTTTAAAGCTTTCTCTTTTCTGTCGGCTATATCTTTATCAAGATGGTCAAAATAGTTGTTGCCCTCTGCATCAATATCAACGATAAACGGTCCTAAATCATTCATCTTAAAGAACCAAGCAGCTTCTATTCTTCCAAGTTCATCATAAAGATAAACATCCTGAACCTCAATTGAATCTATCCAAAGGTTAGGACTTACAGAACGGGGAGAAACATGAACACATTTCTTTTCTTTCATCATCTGTGCTGTTTTTTCACCCATTGTTGTTTTTCCTACAATCATTTTAAGTCCCCATTCAGAAACGCTCTTTGCTCCCCATTTTTCAAAGCGGATGCTTGATGTGGGCATAAATGATACCAAACGCCATTTACCGTTTTCTTTGACAACAATAGGCCCGTTATGGATTAATATGTTTCTGTCTTTTGTATCAAACGGTAAAACATTTCCTTCGTCAAAAATGTATTTTTGGAGCCTTGAACGGCAAGTAAAGCACTCACCGCTAATGTATACGGTATCGCCAAGTTTTAATTTTTTAACATCTTCATCAGTTAAAGGTGATGTCAAATGATATTCAGCCATATTTATCCTCCTATCTGTCGCCAAACCAGTTGGGACTAATCATTTTTGTTATCGTTCCGTTTGCATCTATCCTTGTAGACGCACGGCGGGCAACCATACAGTTAGTGCTTGTAGCACACGCGATTCCTGCTATGTGAGTGTAGGCATATTCTACATTTACAGCCAAAACAGAGGTACTTCCGCCGGCACCTAAAATACCTATTCCCAAACTGTTGATTGCTTCGTACAAATCTTCCTCAATCTTTGCAAACATCGGGTCGGGGTGATGCAAGCCAACCGTTCTTAAGCACGCCGCTTCTTTTGCCAGATTTGCCGCAACATTTGCAGTACCGCCTATACCTATACCAAGTACCGACGGCGGGCAAACCGCACCTGCACGGGCTGATGCCACAAAGCTGTCGATTACAAATTTCTCTATTCCCTTAATCCCGTCTGCGAAAGCAACAATTCTATGTCTTGTGCCGCCAAAGCATTCGCTGCCGCCACCTTTTGCCGCGTATGACATCTCGATTGCATCACCGTCAACAAACTGATATGTAAAATCAGGGATATTCATACCTATGTTGTTTCCGGGGTCATAACCCGTTAAGGGATGCTTCATTGTCGCTCTTAAATAGCCGAGCTCTGTCGCCTTTGCAACTGCACGACGGGCTGCATTTTCAAGCTCTACAAAGCCACCTTCCAACTCGCACTGATTACCAACCTTAAAATAAAATATAGGCCATCCCGTGTCTACACAAAGGGGGTTTTCTCTCACCTTTGACATTTCCATACTTTTTAATGTAGCCTCTAATCCACTTTTAGCGTCAGGGTTTTCCTCTTTCTTTATCGCTTTAACAAAAGCATCTTTTACATCAGGAGAGATTTCCGTTGCGCCTCGTTTGATGGTTTCAAAGAGTGCTTTTTCATATGTTTCTATTCTAATCATATAGATTCTCCTTTATTTCCTATCATCAGATTCTTTAACTTTTTCCATATCAATTCCGCTCATATTGTCGAGTACAAACTGAATACAGGTATCACTTCCGATTGCAAAAGCATCTTCGTCTATTAAGAAATCATTATTGTGAGGAAGTGTAACACATCCCTTTTCTTCATTTCGTGTACCTAAACGGATAAAAACACCGGGCTTTTTGGTAAGATACTGCGAGAAATCCTCACTACTTAACTTTTCAGGCATTTTCTGTGTACCTGTAATCTTTTCTGCACTTTTTAAAACCAGCTCTGAAATATATGGATTATTGTAAACCACATACGCCTGAAGTGAAGTTTCAACATTAGCTTCTGCCCCTATTAAAACAGCTTCATTTTTAGCAATTTCTGTAATACGCCTTACTAAAAAATCATCAAGCTCCATATTGAATGTCCTTATCGTTCCGACCATATACGCGTGGTCTGCAATGATATTCTGTGATGTTCCGCCTGAGAGCTGACCTATTGAGCATACGAATTTTTCAAAAGGATTTACTTCTCTTGATATAACCTGCTGTATATTATTGTATGTGCGAATAGCCGCCGCAAGAGCATCCTTACCCGATTGCGGAAGTGATGCATGAGCAGTTGCACCGTAAAAATCAATACGGAAGTTTCTGCTTGATGCCATAGAGGCACCCGCACACACTCCTATTTTGCCGCTTTCTAGCCAGTTTTCTATATGTAAACCAACTATTACATCAATTTCTTCCATCAAACCGCCGTTAACGAGTTCTTCTCCGCCACTGCGTATTCCTTCTTCACTCGGCTGGAAAACAAGCATAACACGACAAGCAATTTTATCTTCCATAGCCTTTAACGCTTTAGCTGTACCTAAAAGCATTGCAGTATGAGCGTCATGTCCGCAAGCGTGCATTTGACCTTTGATTTTTGATTTAAAAGGTAAATCTGTCTTTTCTTCAATCAACAAAGCATCCATATCTGCACGAATACCAATTGTAAAATGGCTTTTATCAGGGTTTATAATGCCTACTACACTTGATTCTCCGTATTTTGTAGTGTATTCAATACCGAGTTTATCAAGCTCTCTTTTTACAACTGCAATAGTTTTAGGTAATTCAAAACCAATTTCGGGATATTCGTGTATTTCGTGTCTTAACGAAATTATATAATCTTTATCTGCATACATAGCCTTTCCTCCACTTTAAATCTCAATATTTGCAAGGGGCATATGCTGTTGACAGCCGTATATGTCATTATCAGCCAAACTTCCGCTTATATTTTTTCTTGGAAATGTTATTTTGATGGAATTAACTACTCCGTAGGATATAATATCAATTTTTTCTTCACCGACACCATAAGCCTTTGAAATATCAGATTTTTTAAGTCTTTTCTCCACATATTTCATATCTTCTTTTGTATTGAAAATCAAATCAAATGTAATAAAAAGAGGTCCTGCGTTTTTACTTCTTAAAATTTTTGTATAGTCTATCAGCTTTTTCATTTTAAACCTCCTCAATCAGGATTTCTGCCGTTTCCATAAGCGAGTCCACCTTTGCAAGATGAAATACAGAAAACTCATAAACTTCGCCAACGTGAATATCTGACGGCGAAAACGGAAATGCAAGGTTTCCTGCTGATGACTTTCTGCCTTCATAATCGCAGTGAAGCATTCTGCTTCTTACCAACGCGCATACAGTATCTGCAATTTCCTGTGTTTTTCCTACAATGTCTATTACCACGCCCATAGAGCTTTCTTTTCCGCCACTCGTTTTAAAGAAAATTTTGTAACTTCCGTCTGGCATTGTATTCTTCGTATTTTCTTTAACAAATTCTTTTACCGTATCAATTATAAAATAGAAATTTTCTATGGTTTTCGGGTCATAAATTGTCGCCGGACAAATTGTTCTGTAGCCGGAACACTTTACACCCTCAAGCTTTAGTTTTTTTTCCTCTGTCTCACGGAAGACAGAACCCGACACCCTTACCGTTCTTTCATCAATCTGAGCAAACTCTGAATTTGTAAGGTCACAAACACCGTCAGGCTCAAATATCAAATACGGATTTGACTGTTCGTAAAGTGTATGTGCCGCCACTCTGTCAACTGTACATCTGCGAATCGGATTTGCAGGGCGAAGCTCAAAGTAATCATCATACATATACGCCTGCATTACATCAGCCGCTGCAACGGGCTCTGAACACATCGCACCGCATTCCATAATCTTTGCCATATGAAAAGCAAGTCCTTCGCTATAACCTTCATAAATGCAGGGTGCTGCATAAATTGCAGTGTCACACGCTCGTCCACATATAATTACATCTACATTTTTTTTAAGTAATTCTACAATAGGTGCAATTCCTATCTGACTGACAATTCGAGTGCTTTCCTTTATGTAATCTCTCTCTGCCGAAAATTCACTGCTCATATCAACGAGCTTGCCGCTGTCAAATTTTTCAAGTACATACTCGGTTGATACATCACTCAAAACTGTTCCCAATGAAAAATGCAGATTCTGTTCCTTTGCAACCTCAACAAGTATCTCTTTAAGCCACGCCACGTGCTCTTTACTTCCTGCACCGCCTGCTGTACCTATAATAAACGGTGCTTTATGTTCTAACGCCTTAGGCAGAGCCAATGACAAATCCCTTTTTACCGCTCCGCGGTCTGTAAATGATTTACCGCTTCCAAGATAATATGGACCAGGGTCGGTTGACCCGGCATCAACTCCGAGATAATCAACTTTCTCAGAAAAAGCAATATCTAAAGCTTCTTTACTGTATCCATACCCTAAAAGTCCGTTTAATGCAACAATTTTCATATCTATCACCTCATTTTAATTTTAGCACACTGGAAATTAATTATATTGCATTTATTCTTTTTTATATTGCATTTATTCCGAAGCGGTGTTAAAATGTAATCAGAGGTGAATGATGATGAATGTAAAAAATTTTGTTCTTTCATATTATAAAAACTCTGCTGAAAACTTTCATATTCAAAAACTCGACAAAGTAACAGAAGCACAAAAACCACACACTCACGAATATTTTCAGATTTATTTTATATCAAAGGGAAGCCTTGAACACAATGTCGAAAACGAGTCAGCTCACTTAAATCAAGGAGATATGTTTATCATTCCGCCTGGTGTAACACACTACATAACTCCGTCACACAACACCGTATTTTACTCTTTTTCGTTTATGGAGGAACTGTTTCCTGACCAGTATACGAACAACAAGCTTGCAAGAAATTTCCTTCGTTCGCTGCAAACAAACGAAGACATATACGTAAAACCAAAAGTTTTGATGAACTCTGAAGAAATTTTCTACATTGAAAACATAATGGCACATATTTTAAAGGAATTCGACCAAAAGCCAATCGCCTATTACGATACAGTACAGGCCTATGCACAATTGCTGGTGACAATGCTTGCACGCGAGTATTTCACAAAAGATGATCACAGTATATCTGAACATTTTGAAGACAACAGGCAATTCGTTCTTCACTGTGTCGAATATATAGAAAACAATTTTGCAGACAAAATTACATTAAACGAGATTTCAAAAAAATCCGCTATGTCAAAGAGCAATTTTTGTGCATTATTTTTAAAAATCACAGGTCATTCATTTAACGATTACTTAAACACCTGCCGTATTAAAGCAGCAGTTTCATACATAAAAAAAGGGTATAAAATCACAGCTATTTACGGTTTGTGCGGATACAATGATTTTTCTACTTTTAACCGAAATTTTAATAAAATAATGGGTATGTCTCCTCGTGAATATAAAAATATTCATTATAAAAATTAATTTTCGCTCGTTAAAATGCATGCAGTCATATCTGTAATTAATCCATTACCGTCTGTAGTACGGTTTACGGTATCATCTTACTTACAAACTCTTTAGCATCTAAATAGTACTTTTATAACATTACTCAATCAGAAACACAAAAATTGGAACAAAAACACGCAGAATAATTGACTATTATCCGTTATTGTGATATAATATCATGGTGTATAAATTCGAGAGAAAAAATGGTGTCAAATTGGTGTCAACCAATTCTGAAAACCTTGAAATATAAGGAGATGTAAAATAAATGAAATTAGGTATAGTTGGGCTTCCGAATGTCGGAAAGAGTACACTTTTCAACGCAATTACACAAGCGGGGGCGGAATCGGCAAACTATCCGTTCTGCACTATTGAGCCAAATGTCGGCACTGTTACTGTTCCCGACAGCAGAATTGACAAGCTTGCAGAAATGTACGAGCCTGACAAGATAACCTACGCTGTTATTGAATTTGTTGACATTGCGGGACTTGTAAAGGGTGCCAGCCGTGGCGAGGGGCTTGGTAACAAGTTTTTGTCAAACATCCGTGAGGTTGACGCTATCGTTCATGTTGTTCGTGCCTTTGAGGACGAAAACATCGTCCATGTAGAGGGTTCGGTTGACCCTGTGCGTGATATCGAGACAATAAATTTAGAGCTTATTATGTCTGACCTTGAAATCCTTGACCGACGAATTGACAAGACAAGGAAATCACTCAAGGGCGGCGACAAGAGCTTTCAGACACAGCTTGAATTTTACGAGAGGCTTCATGCCCATTTAGAAGATGGCAAGTGTGCCAGGGCAATGGCTATGACAGATGACGAGGTTGAGATGCTCACAGATGTTGCTCTTCTTACTATGAAGCCTGTAATCTATGCCGCAAATGTTGCCGAGGACGATTATGCAAAGCAGGACGGCGAGAACGGGTTTGTCAATAAAATCCGTGAGTTTGCAACCTCTGAAGGTTCAGAGGTTATGGTTATCTCGGCTCGTATCGAAGAGGAAATTGCATCTCTTGAAAAAGACGAGAAGCAAATGTTCTTAGAGGAGCTTGGTGCAAGCGAGTCGGGTCTTGACAAGCTTATTCGTGCAAGCTATAAGCTTTTAGGGCTTATCAGCTATCTTACTGCAGGAAAGCCCGAGGTAAGGGCTTGGACAATAAAAGAGGGAACAAAAGCACCCCAGGCGGCAGGCAAAATTCACACCGATTTTGAAAGGGGCTTTATCAGGGCAGAGGTTGTCGCATATAACGATTTGATGAATTGCGGTACAATGGTTGCCGCAAAGGAAAAAGGTCTTGTCCGCAGTGAGGGTAAAGAATATGTTGTAGAAGACGGGGACATAATACTTTTCAGATTTAATGTATAATAAAAAAATATATAAATAAATCAGGAGGTATGATTTATGGATTTTTTGGAAAATGTTAAAGGGATAGTTGAGAGCGGGGCTCGTACTGTTGTTAAAAAATCGAGCGAGCTTATCGACGCATCAAAGACACAATACGCAATTTTTGAGCTTAATAACGATGTAAAGAAGCTTTATTCTGAAATAGGCAAGCTCGCCTACAAGAGCGTTGCAGATGGTGCAGACCACAACGAGGAAATAAAGATGAAATGCGACATTGTTACCGCAAAGCTTGTAAAAATTTACAACCTTAAAAATAACAATGACTCATTATCGGTTAAGTGTCCTGTTTGCAACAGACCTGTTGACAACGAAAACAGCTATTGTCCGTCGTGCGGTGTAAACCTTGCAGACGACAACGACTGATTTATAGCTTTACAAAAGGAGAAAACCAATGAAGATTGCAATAGACGGACCTGCAGGTGCAGGCAAAAGCACGCTTTCAAAGGCGGCAGCAAAGCGTCTTGGCTTTGTTTATATTGACACGGGTGCTATGTACCGTGCAATCGGACTTGCGGCGGTACGCCGTGGAATTGACACAACCGACGCAGAGGGGGTTAAGTCTGTTCTTCCTGAGGTTGAGGTCAGCATAAAGCACAGCGACGAGGGTCAGCTTGTGTTTCTCAACGGTGAGGATGTTTCAACCGAAATCCGCCTTCCCGAAATTTCGGTTGCGGCATCAAATGTTGCCGTAATACCCGAGGTCAGATTAAAGCTTGTTGAGCTTCAACGCTCGCTTGCAAAATCAACAGATGTTATAATGGACGGACGCGACATCGGTACATATGTTCTCCCCGATGCCGAGGTAAAAATATTCCTTACTGCCTCTGTTGAAGAAAGGGCAAAAAGGCGACTGCTTGAGCTTGTTGAAAAGGGTGTAGAAACCGACCTCGAAGCCGTAAAGGCGGATATGGAATATCGTGACAAAAACGATTCGGGCAGAGCTTTTGCACCGCTTAAAGCGGCAGAGGACAGTATTCTTTTGGACAACACAAACCTCACTATTGAAGAAATGACTGAGCGTATCTGCCAAATTGCAGAGAGCAAAAGGGGCGTGAGGTAATGAGTCTTTATAATGTTGCCCGTATTCTCGCAGGCGGACTCTGTCACCTCATCTTTCGCATAAGGATTGAGGGCAGAGAAAACATCCCGTTTGGCGGAAATTTTGTTGTGTGTGCAAACCACAAAAGTATGTGGGACCCCGTTTCTCTTGCAATCGCTCTTCCGATTAGGCTTTGCTTTATGGCAAAGGAGGAGCTTTTTAAAAACAAGCTTCTTGGCTCTCTTTTCAGAGCGGTAGGGGCGTTCCCCGTAAAACGCGGAACGGGTGATATAGGTGCTCTTAAGCTTGCAATAAAGCTTCTCTCGGGCGGCGAAAATCTGCTTATCTTTCCCGAGGGCACACGCTCGCCCAAAGGGCATATGGGAAGCGGAAAGTCAGGTGCTGCTTTAATTGCCATTAAATCACAAAAAAGTATTCTGCCAATAGGCGTCTGTGGTAGCTATAAGCTATTTTCAAAAATAACCATACGAATTGGCAAGCCTATTGAGCTTGACGAATATTTTGGAAAGAAAAACGACTCGGAAGCTCTTCAATACATAACTGATCAGCGTATTATGAAGACCTTGTCCGAGCTTTCGGAGGTTCCCGTTTATGAGGACAGAGATTGCAAATAAGTCGGGGTTTTGCTTCGGCGTTGCCCGTGCCGTTAAAATCGCAAACGAATGTGCGAAAAAAAACGGAAGTACCGTTACATACGGAATGCTCATTCACAACAGCGATGTCACAAACGAGCTTGAGGCAAAGGGCGTTTATACGCTTTGCAATATTTCCGAAATACAAAGCGGGCAAAATGTAATTATAAGAGCACACGGGATTTCAAAGGCAGAGCAGGACCTGATTGAAGGTCTTGGGGCAAACATAATTGATGCAACATGTCCCTATGTCAAGAAAATTCACAGCATTGTAAATGAGGCATATCTATCGGGCGACAGAATTATAATTGTCGGCGACCCCAAACATCCCGAGGTCAAGGGGATAAACGGGTGGTGTGAAAACAGTGCTTTTATTATAAATTCAGAGTTAGAAATTGACAGCTTGCCCGACATAAAAACTGAAAATTCGATAACTGTTGTTGCCCAAACCACAATAAGACGGGATTTTTTTAAAAAAATAGAAAAATTCTTAAAAAAACATTTTACAAATCCGAAAATATTTGATACAATATGTAATGCAACCAGCGAGAGGCAGAAATCTGCGGAAGAGCTCGCAGAGAGGGCAGACTGTATGATCGTGGTAGGCGGGGCACAAAGCTCCAACACAAAAAAGCTTTATGAGCTTTGTCTTGAGCACTGCGAAAACACAGTCTGCGTTGAAAACGCAAAAGAATTAAAAAAATATATTAAACAAGGGGTTATCCCCGAAACAAAAAAATTAGTTGGTATTACCGCAGGGGCGTCAACGCCCGACTCGGTAATCAAGGAGGTCTATTTAACCATGGCGGAAAACAATGAAATGAACTTTGCAGAGGCATTGGAGGAAACCTTAAAGCCTATTAAATCAGGTGAGGTTGTAAAAGGTGTTGTAATCGGCATTACTCCAACAGAGGTACAGGTTGACATCGGCAATAAGTATGACGGTGTTATTCCTTTTGATGAACTTACAAACGACTCAAGTGCTGATATAAACGCTCTTGTTAAAATCGGCGAAGAGGTTGATGTTTATGTGGTTCATGTAAGTGACAGAGATGGGGTTGTAACACTTTCCAAAAAGAAGATTGATGCCGTAAAGGGTATGGAAGAGCTTAAAGGTGCGTTTGAAAACAACGAAATTCTGACAGGACGCGTTGTAGAATTAGTAAGAGGCGGTGCAGTTACTATTGTAAATTGCGTTCGTATATTCATTCCTGCATCTGAATGTGCAGAGAGATTTTTATCTGACTTGGGTGTTCTTCTCGGCACAGAACAGAAATTCAGAATTATAAAGATGGATGTTGACAGACGCGGCAGACAGAGAGTTGTAGGCTCTATCAAGTCCGTTGCAAAGGAAGAGAGCGAAAAAGCTGCATCAGCTTTCTGGGCAACTGCAGAAGAGGGCAAGCAATACAAGGGTACAATTAAGTCTCTTACCTCTTTTGGTGCATTTGTTGACCTTGGCGGTGTAGATGGTCTTATTCACATTTCTGAACTTTCGCCCGTTAGAATTTCGCACCCGTCAGAGGCTGTAAGCGTTGGTGACGAAATCGAGGTATATATCAAAGAGCTTAATCGTGAGGAAAACAGAATTTCTCTGGTTAAAGAGCTTAAGGAACAAAAGGCAGAGCAGTTCTGGGCAGATGCAGAGATTGGCAAGCAATACAAGGGTATTGTTAAGTCGCTTACCTCCTTTGGTGTGTTTGTTGACCTCGGCGGTGTAGACGGTCTTGTTCACATTTCCGAGCTTTCATGGCAGAGAATTAAGCACCCGTCAGAAATTGTTAAGGTTGGCGACGAGCTTGAGGTTTATATCAAGGACATCAACAAGGAAACAGGCAAAATTTCTCTTGGCTACAAAAAAGCAGAGGACAGCCCTTGGGTTAAGGCAACCGCAGACCTGAAGGTCGGAGATGTTATCAAATGTAAAATCGTTCGTATTTTGCCCTTTGGTGCATTCGCAGAGGTTGCACCTTTTGTAGATGGCCTTATCCATATTTCTCAAATTTCTAACGAGAGAATAGAAAAACCGTCAGATGTTCTCGCAATCGGCGACGAGGTTGAGGCTAAAGTTGTTGAAATCAACGAGGATACAAAGCAAATCGGTCTTTCTATGAAAGCTCTTATGGCTGTTGAAGAGGTTGAACCTGTTATTTCTGAAGAGGCTGAACCTACATCATACACCGAAGAGAGCTCCTTCACTCTCGGCGACATTTTAGACGCTGCAGAAGAGAGCGGCTCTGAGGAGTAATCCTTATATAACAAAAAGTACGCCACCCTCTGTGGAGGGTGGCGTTTGACTATTATTTTAGCAGGGGCGATGTCAATGACAATAACTGAATTCAAACAAAGTGCAAAAGGCAAAAAAATAGCAGTGGTCGGCATTGGGGTTAGTAATCTTCCCCTTGTTCGTATGCTTGCAAAATGCGATGCAGAGCTTTGCGTTTATGATAAAAGAAGTGCCGACGCTCTTGAAGATATTTATTATGAGCTAAAAGATCTGGGTGTTGATATGGTGCTTGGCGACAACTACCTTGACAAGATTGCTGACGGAACTGAACTTGTTTTCAAGACCCCTGGCATAAGATATGATGTTCCTGCTCTTTTAGAGGCATCAAGAAACGGGGCTGTGGTTACATCTGAAATGGAAGTCTTTTTTGAGGTTTGCCCCGCAAAAATAATTGCGGTTACGGGAAGCGACGGCAAAACTACTACTACGAGCCTGATACACGATATGCTAAAGCGGGCAGGCTATACCTGCTATCTTGGCGGGAATATTGGTCATCCTCTTCTATCCGAGGTCGATGATATGAAATCCACTGATATTGCAGTGGTCGAATTGTCGAGCTTTCAGCTTCATACAATGAAGAAGAGTGCAGATATTGCAGTTGTTACAAATATAACCCCAAACCATCTTGACTGGCATACCGATTTTGAAGAGTATGCATCTTCAAAACGGGCAATTTTTGAGCATCAAGATAAAGACGGCAGAGTTATTTTAAATTTCGATAACGATATTACCCGTAACTTTGGCGAGAATAAATCGGGGGCAGAATATTTTAGTTCAAAATGTAATGTAGATAACGGCTATGGTCTGATTGGCAACAAGATTGTAAGATTTAAAGACGGTAAAATACAACGCGAAATTTTAGACACAGATACAATCTATATTCCAGGCCTTCACAATGTAGAGAATTATATGGCTGCAATCGGGGCGGTAGACGGGCTTGTCACTGACGATATCATCCGTGAAACCGCAGTTGAGTTCAAAGGGGTTCCTCACAGAATTGAGTTTGTACGAGAGTTCAGAGGCGTTAAATACTACAACGATTCTATTGCAAGCAGCCCCGCCCGCACAACTGCGGGGCTTGATTCCTTCGGGGACAAAAAGGTAATTCTGATTGCGGGCGGTTATGACAAAAAAATACCCTTCGACAGCTTTGGTGAGGTTGTTAATTCCCATACAAAAGCTGTTGTCCTGGTCGGTGCAACCGCACAAAAAATATACGATGCGATTGTATCCGCATATAATTACAAGGACTTACCGATACACAGATGCACCGACTTTAAATCCGCAGTAGAGACCGCAAGGGATATTGCAAAAAAAGACGATATCGTAATCCTCTCCCCTGCTTGTGCAAGCTTTGACCTGTTTAAAAATTTTGAGGTCAGAGGCGACACATTTAAAGAAATAGTAAAAAGCTTTTAAAATATACAAGGAGTGATTTTTATGAAAAAATTTACGGCACTTTTTTTAAGTCTTACCATTATCCTTTCACTTGTCTGTCTGCCCGCAACAGCGGCAAACAACAATCTTGAGAAAATGCTTGATGTATGCAATATCAGCCCGACAAATGCCAATATCAAGCTTGACGCATCAATAAACGCAGGCGGTGACCTTTTTGCTCTTATGGGCTTGCCGTCAGGCGAGCTTGCAAGCTTTAAATACGACATCAATATGCTTGCAAACGAAGAAATGACAAAATGCTCGGCAGACGGCAGCTTTATAATGACCGCCCCGAGCCTTACAGAACAACCTGTTGCTTTTGATTTATGGCTAAATCAGGATATAACCTCTGTAAGCACACCTCAATTTTATCTTATTCTCAAACTGTCCGACTATCTTCGTACAGAGATTGCCCAAAAAGAGGAATATTTGTATATAGACTACACCCAAATTCCAGGGTTTAAAGAATTATTAAACTTCTCTGCAAATACAGATAAGGCAGAGCTTGAAGAGTTTATCAATTTGTTAATATCTGCCTTGAGAAACTATGTCGACGGTAATACTGTTGCAAAGACCGAGAAAAAAATTGCCGATGCATTAAACAGCATAAATGTTGAATACGAAAACGGCAAATACTCTATTGTAATGAACGACCGTGAGGTTGTAGCATTGTTTGAAACGCTTTTCGATATATTGCTGGATATAGCAGAAAATATTGAAATAAGCAACGGTGCTTCGCCCGAGGATATAAAATCAGACAGAGCAGAGCTCAATAGGGTTTTTGACAGATTTGAGAAGATTCAGTTCTTTGACAAGGAGAGAGCTTTTGTTCTCGAGATTTCCGATGACGCAAGCTATGTTCATACCGAGCTTAATCTTGTTACGAATTTTTACGATATAATCTATGCTATAGACCCAACCCGTGCAGAAGGCGGAGAAGCGCTTCGCGATATGTACTCAATGAATATATCTTATGTCGCAGAGTGTAAGCTATCACCTCTTCCTGCAGATTATAAAATAGCACATCCTGTCCTTACTGCAGACAACACTTTTGACGCAACACCGAGGATTATGCCTGAGGGCGGCGACACGCTTACCTTTGAACAGTCAACGGTCGAACTGAAATACAACGATAAAACAGTTGATCTTGAAAATATTCCCCTCCTTCACAGCGCCAGAACCTTTGTTCCTCTGCGTGAGCTTGCAAATACCTTTGGTATAAGCGATGAAAATATTTTCTATGACGAGGCGACCGAAAGGGTAACAATAAAAAGCGACGATGTCGAAATCGTTATGCACATCGGAAGCTCAATGACCTTTGTAAACAACCAGCTTAAAACGCTTGATGTTCCTGCTTTTACCTATAACGACAGAACCTATATCCCCGTTCGATTTGTTTCGGAGATGCTCCACAAAAAGGTTGACTATGTTGACCTCAACGCAACAGGTGAAGGAAACGGACTTATCGTTATGATTAACGACTAATACGCATAAAAATATCCACCCGCTATGCGGGTGGATATTTTTATGCCTTAAGGATTGGGGTGAGGCGTTTATATAGTAAAAATGTTAAAATCGCTATCACTGCCCCGCGACAAAAGTTAAATGGGGTAATCGTGTATAAAACAAGATTCCACTTTACAGATGCCTCTGCACCTTTCATATAAAGAGGAAGCATCACAAAATAGTTTATCAGCATCGCCATAACCGTCATTGTGATGACGGAAACAATCATAGCAATCACTGCACCCCTGCGGGTTCTGTTTAACTTATATATAACCCCTGCAACCAAAACAAAAACGCCGTTAACTGCAAAATTTGCAAACTCTCCCACAAATCCTGTCGATGTTATCATACAGTGTAATAGATTTTTTATAAATTCTATTATCACGCCTGACACAGGGCCGAGTGCAAACGCACCAATTAAAGCAGGCAGGTCAGAAATTTCTACCGTCAGAAATCCGCCCACATTTAAACCGATAACACTGCCGAGAAATTGTAAAATAAACGCAATCGCAGACAACGCTCCTATTTTTACAAGCATATTAACCTTATTTTTCACCATATGTATCTCCTCCTTAAAAAAATTCCCCGAGCAAAGGCTCGGGGAAATATACTATACCTTTCTTCTTCCATCCAGACTATACTGTCGGCTTTGGAATTTCACCAAATCAGCAGGGTCTCTGCTCGCGGGCTTTACCGCCGGTACGGACTTTCACCGTCCCCGAAGTTTTCCTTATTCAATTTTATATTATTGCGTTACCGCCGGCGGGGTTTCTGCCTCTGTCCCTTGTTGTGTCGCTTCGGCATCCTGTGTCGACTGTTGTGTGGGTGCTTGTGTCGGCGGTTGTGTCGGTGCCGTATACTCACTCTCCGGCGGAGTCGGCGGCGTTACTTGTCCGCTATCCATAGCAGGGGGAATAGTATCTGCCGAATGGTCAGGCACTTGTCCCTCTGGCACTGTGCCTTCTTGTTTTTGCTGCTCCTCCAACCTTTGCTGTTCCTCCAGCTTTTGCTGCTCCTCCAACCTCTTCTTTTCTTCCTCTTCCTTCTTTTTCTCTTCTTCGCTCTTCTCGGGGATACCATATACGCTCGAGGTCATTCTCTCTCTCTTTATTTCCTGTCCGTCCTGCTTAACGACCCTCGTTACATGGTACGCTCCGTCGCTGAACCATCTTTCTATATCAACGCTTATATTGTCTGCGTTGTATCCATAAATTTTAAATGTAAGCACTCCGCCGCTCGTTTCGGCAGAAAGCTTCACAGGATAATCCGTACTGTTACGAAGCCTTAAGTCGAGATACCCTTCTGCAATCGTTGCATCAAGTCCCGCAGGAAGATAACTTACCGAGAGTGAATGATTATGCCTCTCAAGAATTTCAAGGTTTGCATAAAGTGCCGCTGCATAGAGGGTCGATGATGGTTGACAAATACCGCCGCCCATTCCGGTCTCTACCTTGTTGCCGATATATACCCCCGCTTCTCTGTATCCGTTTGCATAGGTTCTCGGAAGTATCGCTTTGTCGTACGAGAATTCTTCGCCCGGCATAAGCTCTGTCCCGTCAATTCTTGACGATGCAAGCCGAACATTGTTCGCACGGGATGCCGAGCTTGAGCCGAAATATGTGCTGTAACTTCCAAGTACATCCTTATATAAATTTTCGGTCATTTTTTCCGTAGTATTTTGGGGTTGCGTCACCTCAGCAGGAATTGTAACCTTCTCTTCCGCCGTTGTTTCAAGCGTAGCAAGAGCAGTTTCTACCGCTTCCCGCTCTACCTTACATTCAGGCTTTGACTCATGAACTGTTACCTTACCGTCAATCTTCTCGTAATATGCCTCCTCGGCGTCTGATGTAAGCCACTTATAAAAATCATCAAATTCAAGAGGCTCGGGGATTACATCGGTCGGCACAAGTGTAAGTGCGTCAAAACTTGCCTCACTGATTTTACCTTCGACCGCACGCTTTGCATTCTCCCTGTCAACCTTGACTCCGTTTATCGGTGCGTAAATCGTAACTGTCTCCTCGTCAATCGTAAAGGTATGTCCAAGCGGCTCAATCTCGCATCCGAGCGTCACCTCGTTCAGCTTTGCATCCAAAAGCTCACTGTTATATACAAGCACGGGGGATATTACCTTTCTCCCGACCAGCTGTGAGGCATATGCGACTACCTTTTCTGCAATATTACCGCCCCTTACAATAGAAAAAACCTCTTCTATCAAAGCATTATTATCAAAGGAAACTCCAAGCTCATCAACAGAAATTTCTAAACTGTTATCCTCACAAATTAAAGGAAGCACCATACCCCTTATATTATTCTCGTCGTATTTTGCATTAACAAGTGCCGCAACCTCTTTTTCGTGCATACCGCTTATATTAACATCTGCAATATAGGTATTGGGATATACCGCAGTATAGCCATTTACATAAAATGCAACAGACGCAACCGCGACAAGGAGCACAATAAAAACCGAGACAAGGATTTTCACCCACGCTCTGCTTGTTTTCTTTTCTTGTTGCTCTGCATTTGATTTTGACATAACTCAACACCCCATACAACAAATAATAATAAGCACGCAGCTTAACTGTTGTTTATTATCTCATATTTTTCAATAAAAATCAATAGATTGCGACAAATTTCTCTTTGCGAATTTTTTGGACAAACAAAAAAACACATCTATAAAGTAATATATTTATACAGATGTGTTTTTATTCTGCTAAATTGGTTTATTATTAAAGCTCTCGTAATGTGCAAGCACCGCCCCGCCGAGTGCCTCGTTTGAATTACACCCAAGCATAAGCTCAAACGATTCTGTATAGCCCGGAATTTCGGATGTTCGCTTTGGCATATCAATATCAAAAAGAGAAAGATATCCGCACTCTTCAAACACAGTCTTCCAATCAGGAGCAATTATTTCATTATATATTGTTTTTATATCGTGTCTCAAATAATTCCTCAATCTGGTTATATCGGGAAGTGATGCACCCTCGAGCATTTTTCGCAAAACATATTCCTTTATAATATCTCCATCTGTCAATCGGTCAGCCGAAAACTCTATTATTCCCCGAGCAACCTCAAAATAATCGCTCTCACTTCGCGTTTTCCCAAATCTTACAAGTGCAGATATTGTCTCGTCCTTTATTATATAATTGAAAATATACAAATTCATAATTTTTCACCTCATTTTATTTAAAAACAGGCTCATCCATATGATTTCTCGCCTTTAAGTAGGAAATCATTGTTGCAACAGATGCAAGCCCCCATGAAATAGGATAGCAAAGATAGAGCATCTGCAGGGTCGGATTGAAGGGAAATACAAAAAGCACCCACAAAATCCTTACAACGCAAGTGCAGACCGCATTTATAACCGTAACCTCCACCGCTTTCCCCAAGCCCTTTAGAACACCGCTTAATGCTTGTGAAGGAACAAAAACGACATACGAGTATGTTGTTATCATAAGCTTTAGCATACCCATTTTTACAATACTCTCTTTTGATGCTTCGTCAGCGAAAAAGCCAAGAAGTGTTTCCCCAAGCAAAACTGCCAAACCTGAAAATGCCAGCGTCAAAACAATTCCCGTTGCAAGGGCAATTTTAGCACACGACTTAATTCTGTCATATTTTTTCGCACCTAAATTCTGTCCAACAAAGGTAACTGCACCCTCTCCGACTGACGCCAGCAACAGAAATGCATAATTCTCTATATTATTTGCAGCAGAAGCACCTGCCATAGCCGCCTTGCCGAACGAATTGATGGTTGACTGAACCGTTACATTTGACAAGCTGAACATAATTCCGTTAAGTCCTGACGGTATACCGATTGCGGCAATCTGTATAAGCTCGCGTTTGTGAATGGCGAGCTTTGAGAAGCAAAGCTTGAACTCATTGTTGGTTTTCGCAAGCAGATACAAAACAATTATTGCGGACACTATCTGCGACGCAACCGTTCCTATCGCAACACCTACGACACCTATTTCTAAAACAAGTACACAGAAAAGATTGAGGGCAACATTTACAAGACCCGACAAAAGCATTATATAAAGCGGTCGTTTCGTATCACCGGCTGCACGGAGCACAGCGGCACCAAAGTTGTAGAGCATAGATGCAGGCGAGCCTAAGAAAAATATCTGCATATAAAGGGTTGCCTCATCTATTACATCATCAGGACTTCCCATCAGAGAGAGCAAGTCTCTCGAAAATGCAACGCCGACTACGGCGAGCACAATCCCCGAAATTATTGCAAGAAAAACAGATGTGTGTATCGCTCTCTGAAGCCCCTCTGTATTCTTTGCACCATAAAACCTTGCACATACGACATTTGTGCCTATTGCAAGTCCGAGAAAAAGGTTCAGAATCAAATGCGTGATAGAACCTGTTGACCCCACTGCCGCAAGAGCACTGTCGCCTACAAACTTACCAACCACCAACACATCGGCGGTGTTATACAGCTGTTGCATAAATCCCGAAAGGAAAATAGGCACTATAAAAAATATATATTTTTTAAACACTGAGCCTTGTGTAAGGTCATTACCGAAATTCATCTGTCATCACTCCGTAACACATATGGTTATTCTACACCCCTGCATATTTTTTGTCAACCCTCAAACACACGCCGAGAGCATTTATAATATTTTTGTTGCAATACAAGTCAAAATATGTTATTCTAAACACATATACAGATATTGCCACGATATAAATTTGTGTTTTTTGCTATATAGCGAGAGGAGATTTAAAAATGAAGCTAACCGAAGTAAAAAAACTTTTAAACGCAACCGTATATGCAGGCGAGGAAAATCTCGACGACGAGGTAAAACAAGCTTGCGGCAGCGACCTTATGAGCGATGTTTTAGCCTTTGTCAAGGACAAGGCATTGCTTCTTACGGGTCTTCAGAACCTACAGGTTTTAAGAACTGCAGAAATGATGGATATTGAATCGGTTGTCTTTGTCAGGGGAAAAATTCCTAGCCAGGAAATTATCGATTTTGCCAACTCAAGAGGAATGGTTATTATGACTACATCTCTTCCTATGTATATATCCTGCGGAATATTGTATTCCAACGGTCTAAAAGGCAGAGAGGAGGCTGTCAAGCTTGGACAGTAACGCAATGAAACTTCATTTCGAGGTTGACGGAACCGACTTTACTCTTGCAGGCTCTGCATCGGCAAGCCTTAAAAAGCGTTTAAGACAACTCGGTCTCTCGCCTGAAGTTATTCGCCGAACCTCTATTGCTATGTATGAGGCAGAGATAAATATGGTTATCCATGCCGACGGCGGTACAATAGATGTAGAGGTCTCGCCCGAGTATATACATATTGTATTTGCAGACAAAGGTCCTGGTATCGCGGATATTGAAAAGGCTATGCAGGCGGGATATTCTACCGCCACAAACGAAATCCGTGAGCTTGGCTTTGGTGCGGGAATGGGACTTCCCAATATTAAAATGTATTCTGACGAAATGAAGATAGATACCGTTATAGGAGAAGGAACAACTATTGATTTGATAATAAATATTGAATAACCTCTCCCTTTACGGCTTTAAAATTCAAGGAATGGAGGGTTCTTCATTATGAGTGAAAAATACTGGCATTCGGTGACACTTGACCGCGATTCGTGTACGGGCTGCACCAACTGCCTTAAGCACTGTCCGACGCAAGCAATTCGGGTTCAACAGGGCAAAGCAAAAATCCTCAAGGAGCGTTGCATCGACTGCGGCGAATGTATCCGCGTTTGCCCCCACCACGCAAAAAAGGCGATTACAGACGGGTTTGACGCTCTTGAAAAATACAAATATAACATTGCACTTGTTGCCCCCGCCTTTTACGGACAGTTCTCCAGAACCGAGGACTGCAACCTCATATTATCTGCTCTTATGCTTATCGGCTTTGACGATGTGTATGAGGTCGCAAGAGGTGCACAGGAAATAAGTGCAAAAACAAAAGAGCTTTTAGATAGCGGAAAGCTGACAAAGCCTGCCATTTCATCGGCGTGCCCCGCCGTTTGCAGAATGATTGCGGTGAGGTTTCCAAATCTCATACCGAATATTATACCTCTTAAATCACCGATGGAGCTTTCTGCCGCTGCTGCAAGGCGTGATGCGGCAGCCGCCACAGGACTTGATGACTCCGAAATCGGCATTTTCTTTATCAGTCCCTGTGCTGCAAAGGCAACTGCGGTAAGAGACGAAATGCTTGTGAACAAATCAAATGTAGACGGCGTTATCTCTATCAAGGATACCTATTTAAGGCTTGCACAGAAAATAAGCACGGTCGAGGATATAGAAAACCTCTCCCACGCGGGCAGTAAGGGTATCCTCTGGGCAAAATCAGGCGGCGAAGCCAGTGTTGCGGGTGCTTCGCGTTATGTTGCCGTTGACGGTATACATAATGTTATAAAGCTGTTTGACGATATTGAAGACGACAAGCTCGCCGACATAGAATATGTCGAGGCACTTGCGTGTCCTGGCGGTTGCGTAGGCGGTCCGCTTGCAGCAGAAAACAGCTTTGTCGCAAGAGCCAGACTTGAGAGAATTTGCAAGGACCTCCCGTTTGAGCTCGGCGAAATCGACAAAGACATAGACAGGCTTTGGGACAAATCTCCCGTATACAGCCCGATTATGAAGCTTAACGAGGATTTTAAGGTTGCTATGCAAATGGCAATCGAGATAGACGAGCTTGAAGAAAGCCTGCCTGGGCTTGACTGCGGCTCTTGCGGGGCACCGAGTTGTCGTGCCTTTGCAGAGGACATTGTCCGCGGCTATGCAAACGAGACTGACTGCATCTTCAGATTGAGAGAGCTTGTGAAGAAGCTTAAATCCGAACATAGAAATGACTAATCAAAAAAATTAAACGAGGTGTTTTTTGTGAAAGTATCTGAAATATACGAAAAACTGTCACTTAATATATCGGCAGGAAAGAACGGCATTTCAAACGAAGCCGACAGCTGCTATATAGGCGACCTTTTAAGTCTTGCAATGGCGAGAGTGCAAGAGGGAACCATCTGGGTAACAATTCAGACCAATATAAACATTGTTGCGGTTGCTTCTCTCTCGGAGGCGGCGTGTATAATAATTGCCGACGGCTTTACACCCGATGAAAACACCGTAAAAAAAGCAGATGAGGTCGGCATTCCCATCCTGTGCTCTGAAAAGACCGCATACGAAATTGCATCGGAGCTTTCCGCTCTCGGAATATGAGATTTTTTTACGACCTTCATATCCACTCTGCCCTCTCGCCGTGCGGAGATACGGATATGACACCAAACAACATCGTAAATATGGCACTTCTTAAAGGTCTTGATATAATCGCGGTTTCAGACCATAATTCCTGCGGAAATGTCCGCTCTGTGCAAAAGGCTGCAGGCGACCGTCTGTTGGTTATCCCCGCGATGGAGCTTGAAACCTCGGAGGAGGTACACCTCCTCTGCCTCTTCCCCGATTTGGAAAGTGCAAGCAAAATGGAAGACGCAATACGCTCTAAAACTCCTTTTATAAAAAACCGCCCCGAAATATTCGGTAACCAATACTATTTTGATGAAAACGACAACATTCTCGGCGAAGAGGAGAGCCTGCTTGTTCGGGCAACGGGAATTGATATATACTCCGCAGTAAAGATGGCGGGCGAGCTTGGCGGGGTTGCTGTCCCTGCACATATTGACAGAAGCAGCTACAGTATTCTCTCTAACCTTGGCTTTATTCCGCCCGACCTGAAAATCGGTGCGGTCGAAATTACCTCCGATGGCAGAGAGGCTATGGCAGAGGAATACAAGAGTCTCGCTGTCCTCACCAATTCAGATGCACACTATCTCTGGGATATATCAGAGAGAGACTATTTTATCGAGCTTCCCGAGAAAAGCATATCCTGTGTTTTATCACACCTCTCGTGTAAAAATTTGTAAATATCAATTAAAAAAAAGGACAAAACAAGAAAGCTTGTTTTGTCCTTTTTTTCCTTTGAAATCTGATAATATTTTTTGTTGTTTTTTGCCAAAAACACTTGCGTAAAAATATATTATATGCTATAATCAATACGGTTGTGTGAGACACAGTCTGTTTGTTGCGAAAGCAAATGTTAAGTTTTTAACAAGCAATCTTTATTACACTCGAAAAATAATAGTGCATAGGGCGTTTGCTCTGCATTTATCAATATTAACAGGAGGTTTGGCAAAATGAGTCAAAACACCATTCCGTTTAACGGAACACCACAGCAGGAAGCTGCTCTTAAGGCCGTAATTGAGAGCCATAAGGACATGAAGGGTGCAGCAATTCCTGTTCTGCATGAAGCCCAGAACATCTATGGATATCTTCCCATTGAGGTTCAAAAGATGATTTCGGAAGGACTTAATATTCCTCTTGCTGAAATCTACGGCATAGTTACTTTTTATGCACAGTTCTCGCTTAATCCGAAGGGCAAATACCAGATAGGCGTTTGTCTCGGAACGGCGTGCTATGTTAAAGGTTCGGGAGACCTTCTTGAAAAGGTAAAAGAAATTCTGGGAATAGATGTCGGTGAGTGTACCCCTGACGGCAAATTCTCGATTGACGCAACCCGTTGTATCGGTGCTTGCGGTCTCGCACCCGTACTTACCATCAACGATGATGTTTATGGTCGTTTAACGGTTGACGATATAGAGGGCATTATTAAAAAGTATCAATAGTTATGAAAGAATTGTCACTACACATTCTTGATATTATGCAGAATTCCGTCGCGGCAGGTGCAAGCTTGATTGAGCTTACGCTTATCGAAAGCACAGCCGAGGATATTCTGAAATTCACTGTCAAAGATAACGGCAAGGGTATGTCATCTGAATTGCTTAAATCTGTTATTGACCCGTTTACCACAAGCCGCTCTACGAGAAAGGTCGGTCTCGGCATTCCTCTGTTAAAGCTTGCGGCTGAGAATACGGGCGGCGGGATTGAGCTGTCAAGCACACCCGGGGTCGGCACTGTTATATCAGCCACCTTTGGTTACAGTCATATTGACAGACAACCGCTTGGGGATATGGCAGAGACTATGCTCTCGTTTGTTACCTCTTACGATTATTTAGAGCTTGTGTATCTTCACAGGGCAGATGACAGAGAATACACCTTTGACACGCGTGAGATTAAAGCTATTCTGGGTGATGTCTCCCTCAAGCAACCCGAGGTTTTGCTTTGGCTCAAGGATTTCTTCAAAGAAAACGAGGCAGAGCTTTACAAAAAATAGCCTTCGCGTTCAATCAATTCAGTAGAAATTATGCGGTTTTTCCCGCATCTACCAATTTTATAGATAGGAGTAAACAGATATGAAAAGTTTAGCTGAACTTGAAGCAATCAGAAAGCAAATGCTGGGCAAGGTTACCCTCAGAACAGAGGGCGATGATGGCATTCGTGTTATTATCGGTATGGCAACCTGCGGTATTGCAGCGGGTGCCCGCCCCGTTATGAATGCTTTTATGGAAGAGACTGCAAAACGCAATCTCGCAAATGTAACCATTTCTCAAACAGGATGTATCGGTATGTGCAGACTTGAACCCATTGTTGAAATTTTGGAACAGGGCAAGGAAAAGGTTACTTATGTTAAGATGACCCCCGAAAAGGCTGCTCGCGTTGTGGCAGAGCATATCGTAAACGGGAATGTTGTTACCGAGTACACAATCGGTGCAAACAAATAAAACGAAGGATACATTTATGTATTAAAGAAAGGAATTGATATAAATGGATATAGCCAGAGCACATGTCCTTATCTGTGGCGGTACAGGTTGTTCATCATCTAAAAGCACACAGATAGCAGAGGAAATGGAAAAACAACTCAAGGCAAAGGGTCTTGACAAGGAAATTAAGGTTGTAATTACAGGTTGTTTCGGTCTTTGTGCACTCGGTCCTATTATGATTGTTTACCCCGAGGGTGCTTTTTACAGCAGAGTTACTGTTGATGATATTGAAGAAATCGTTGAAGAGCATCTCTTAAAGGGAAGAATTGTAAAGAGACTTCTCTACGAGGAAACAATAAACGAGAGCAGCGACGAGATAAAGAGCCTCAACGAGGTTGACTTTTACAAAAAGCAGAAGAGAATCGCTCTTCGCAACTGTGGTGTAATCAACCCCGAAAACATCGACGAGTATATTGCTTTTGACGGTTACAAAGCCCTCGGCAAGGTGTTGACCGAAATGACACCCGAGCAGGTTATCGAAACTGTTAAGGCATCAGGTCTTCGCGGTCGTGGCGGCGGCGGTTTCCCGACAGGTATGAAGTGGGAATTTACCGCAAAAGCACAGGGCGAACAAAAATATGTTGCATGTAACGCCGACGAGGGTGACCCCGGTGCGTTTATGGACAGAAGTATTCTTGAGGGCGACCCCCACAGCGTAATTGAGGCTATGGCTATTGCCGGCTACGCAGTTGGTGCAAACCAGGGATACATATACATTCGTGCAGAGTACCCCATTGCGGTTGAGCGTTTACGCATTGCTATTGACCAGGCAAAGGAATACGGTTTGCTCGGCAGCAACATTTTTGGTACAGACTTCTCGTTTAACCTTGACCTTCGTCTCGGTGCGGGTGCGTTCGTATGCGGTGAGGAAACCGCTCTTCTTACCTCTATTGAAGGTAAGAGAGGTGAGCCCCGTCCCCGTCCTCCGTTCCCTGCAATAAAGGGTCTTTGGATGAACCCGACGCTTCTTAACAATGTTGAGACTTATGCAAATATTTGTCAGATTATATTAAACGGTGCTGATTGGTTCAACGGCATAGGCACAGAAAAGAGCAAGGGCACAAAGGTATTTGCACTCGGCGGCAAGATTAACAATACAGGTCTTGTTGAAATTGCAATGGGTACAACACTCCGCGAAATCATCGAGGAAATCGGCGGCGGCATCCCCAACGGCAAGAAATTTAAGGCAGCACAGACGGGTGGTCCGTCAGGCGGATGTATTCCTGCAAGCCTTATGGATACTCCGATTGATTACGATTCGCTTATGGCAATCGGCTCTATGATGGGTTCAGGCGGTCTTATTGTTATGGATGAGGACAACTGTATGGTTGATATCGCTAAATTCTTCCTTGAATTTACAGTTGACGAGTCTTGCGGTAAGTGTGCACCTTGCCGTATCGGCACAAAGAGACTGCTTGAAATTCTCACAAAGATTACCGAAGGCAAGGGAACTATGGAGGACCTTGACACACTTGAGGACCTTTGTAATTCTATCAAGAACGCTTCTCTTTGCGGTCTTGGTCAGACTGCACCCAACCCCGTTCTCTCTACCTTGAAATACTTCAAGGATGAATATATTGCCCATGTAAGAGACAAAAAATGTCCCGCAGGCGTATGTAAGAGCTTGCTCAACTACTCAATCATTGCAGATAAATGTAAGGGCTGCAGTGCTTGTGCAAGAAAGTGTCCGGTTGGTGCTATCTCGGGCGAGATTAAGTCACCGTTTGTTATTGATACTGATAAATGTATCAAGTGCGGTGCTTGTGTCGAAACCTGTAAGTTTGGTGCAATCGAAAAGAAATAAGGGCAACCGAAAATAAGTGAAAGGAAATGAACTATTATGGTTAATTTAAAAATAAATGGTCAGGATGTTTGTGTACCTGAAGGCTATACTGTTCTTGAGGCTGCCCGTGAGGTTGGCATAGATATTCCTACCCTCTGCTATTTAAAGGATTTGAACGAGATAGGTGCTTGTCGTATGTGTCTTGTTGAAATCAAAGGTGCAAGAGCTCTTCAGGCTTCCTGCGTATATCCTGTTGCGGAAGGAATAGAGGTATATACAAATTCAGAAAAAGTCAGAAAGGCTCGCAAAACAACTCTTGAGCTTATCCTGTCTAACCACGAGAAAAAGTGTCTTACTTGTGTAAGAAACAAAAACTGTGAGCTTCAGACACTTGCAGATGACCTTGGTATTGAGTTTATCCGTTTCGAGGGCGAGAATGCTCACCACGAAATCGATAACTCTTCTACCTCTCTTGTGAGAGACAACAACAAATGCGTACTCTGCAGAAGATGCGTTGCCGCTTGTAACAACCAAAAGATTTCTGTTATCTCTGCGGTAAACAGAGGCTTTGCTACAACTATAAACTCGGCATTTGAAATGCCGATGAGCGATGTTTCCTGTATCTACTGCGGACAATGTATTACTGCGTGCCCCGTTGGTGCACTCTACGAAAAGACTTCTATCCCGCAGGTTATAGAGGCAATAGACAACCCCGAAAAGCATGTCGTTGTTCAGACTGCACCCGCAGTTCGTGCAGCTCTCGGCGAGGAATTTGGTCTTCCTATCGGCACGCCTGTTACGGGCAAGATGGTTGCCGCTCTTCGCAGACTTGGCTTTGACAAGGTATTTGATACAGATACTGCAGCTGACCTTACCATTATGGAAGAGGGTACAGAATTTATTGAAAGATTTACCAAGCAGGAAAATCTTCCGCTTATTACCTCTTGTTCGCCTGGTTGGGTTAAGTTCTGTGAGCATTACTATCCCGAATTTATTGATAATCTGTCAACCTCAAAATCTCCTATGGAAATGTTTGCGGCAGTTATCAAGTCATACTACGCTGAAAAGAGCGGTATCGACAAGAAGGATATATATTCTGTTGCAATTATGCCCTGTACCTCTAAAAAGTACGAGGCAAGCAGACCCGAGCATACCTCAAGCGGTGCTCCTGATGTTGACGCATCTCTTACAACAAGAGAGCTTGCAAGAATGATTAAGCAGGCCGGTATCAACTTTGCAGAGCTTCCCGATGAAGAGTTTGACCAGCCGTTCGGTATGGCAACAGGTGCAGGCGTTATCTTTGGTACAACAGGCGGCGTTATGGAAGCTGCAGTTCGTACCGTATACGAAATTTTAGAGGGCAAGCCCCTTGACAACATCAATGTAACCGCAGTAAGAGGTTTAGAGGGTGTTAAAGAGGCTACTCTTACGATTGCAGGCAAGGATGTCAAGGTTGCAGTTGTTCACGGAACGGCTAATGCAAGAACCATTCTTGAAAAGGTAAAGAACGGCGAGCACTATGACTTTATTGAGATTATGGCTTGTCCGGGCGGTTGTATAAACGGTGGCGGACAACCCATTGTTGACGCAAAAACTCAAGCAACAACCAATGTTAAGGCTCTTCGTGCAGGGGCACTTTACGCAGAGGACGAAGCTTCAACCATCAGAAAGTCACACGAGAACCCCTATATCAAGGCTCTCTATGACGAATACTTTGAAAAGCCGGGCTCACACAAAGCCCACGAGCTTTTACACACCCACTACACAAAGAGGTCAAAGTTCTAATAAGAACCCGACCCAGAACCTTGTTGTGTTCCACAATAAAAAAAGCAGGTCATCGGCCTGCTTTTTAAATTTGCTTAGTGCTTTTTAGAAGCCTTTTTAAATGTAAAGTCTCTAATAGTTACCCAAAGGGGAGTAGCAATGCAAATTGAAGAGTATGTTCCAACT
>JAZNHF010000030.1:0-29545 GCA_045576835.1 Clostridia bacterium | reverse complement strand
TGTGCTTTTAAGGATATGGCACTTCAGATTTTGCCGAGATTTATGACTGTTGCAATGAAAAAGACGGGCGAGGATAAAAAAATTGTTATTCTTGTTGCAACCTCAGGAGATACGGGAAAAGCCGCTCTTGAGGGTTTTAAGGATGTCAAGGGAACAGAGATAATTGTATTCTATCCGGGTGATGGAGTAAGTGATATTCAAAAGCTCCAGATGATTACCCAAGAGGGTGCAAATGTTTATGTTTCGGGAATTGACGGAAATTTCGACGATGCACAAAGCGGAGTAAAGGCAATATTTACGGATGAAAAGTATGGCGAAATGCTTGAAAAAGAAGGGTTTTCGCTTTCGTCTGCAAACTCAATAAACTGGGGCAGACTTGTTCCGCAGATTGTATACTATATATCCGCTTATTGCGATATGGTAGAAAGCGGGGAAATTACCCTTGGGGATAAAATAAATGTATGTGTTCCAACAGGAAATTTCGGTAATATTCTTGCGGCATATTATGCACGAGGGATGGGGCTTCCGATTTCCAAACTTATATGTGCATCAAACCAGAATAATGTATTGACTGACTTTATCAAAACGGGCGAGTATAACAAAAACCGTGAATTTTATCAGAGTGTATCACCATCTATGGATATTCTTATCTCGAGCAATCTTGAGAGACTTCTTTTTGATATTTGCGGATGTGATGCAAAGAAAGTGTCGTCAATGATGAACAAGCTTTCCAAGAATGGCGAGTATAAGCTTACAAAGGCTCTTCACAAAAAGGTTACCAATGTATTCTGGGGTGGTTTTTGTGACGATTATTTCACAAAGGTACAAATATGGAAAACCTTTACCGAGACGGGGTATACGCTCGATACTCATACTGCCGTTGCCGTTGATGTGTATGAGCAGTATGTAAAAGAGACGGGCGATGAGACCAAAACGATTATTGCATCAACTGCAAGTCCGTTTAAGTTTAATCAAGCCGTACTTTCTGCACTTGGCGAAAAAACAGATAATTTAACTGATTTTCAGCTTATTGATTTGCTTTGCGAAAAGAGCGGTATGGAAATACCAGCGTCTCTCTCGGCTCTTAAAGATAAAGAAAAGCGATTTACGGGTGTTATAAACAAGGCGGAAATGCCGAACCTTGTTTCCAGGGTGCTTAAATAATATGAAAGAGCGGCTTGCCGCTCTTTTTTTATAAATATTGAAAAAGTGATTGTTAAATGCTATAATTTAGGTATAAAACATAAAGAGGTGAGATATGAATACTCAATATTTCAGATATGCAATAGAAATTGAACGGACACGCTCTATTTCCCGTGCGGCAGAAAATTTGTATATGGGACAGCCTAATTTAAGTCGTGCAATAAAGGAGCTTGAGGAAAGCCTTGGCTTTTCGGTTTTTAAAAGAACATCAAAGGGTGTTATTACAACGGAAAAGGGTGCAGAGTTTATAATGTATGCAAAAAACATAATGCATCAGCTCGATAATATGGAAAGATTATCAAGTGCAGGAGATAACATTCAGACACTAAACGCCTCTGTGCCGAGAGCAAGTTATATTTCAAATGCCCTTGTCGAATTTGTGGGCGAGCTTTCTAAAGATGAGATGATTGACATAAATTTTAAAGAGACAAATGCGATGCAGTCTATTTCAGATGTCAGTGATGGCAGACATAATTTTGCCATCATAAGATACAGAATGCAAAACGAGAGTTATTTTATGGATTATCTTGAAGAAAAGAAGCTTTCGTTTGAAACAATCTGGGAATTTGAAAGAATTGTGCTTACCTCAATTTATAACAAGTATTTGAGAGATGGTATCATAAAATATAGTGATTTAAAAAAATGCGTCGAGATTCTGCACGGGGATACCATTGTTCCGTATCATCAGCAGGGTGTTAAACCCGACAATACAGACGGTACAAAAAGAATTCGTCTCTATGAGAGGGGAAATCAGTTTGAGATTTTGACATCTGTGCCCGAGGCGTATATCTGGACATCGCCTGTGCCCCAAAAATATCTTGACAGATATTCTCTGACAATCGCACACTCCGACAGAGCGGGAAAGATATATCGAGATGTCTTGATATATCAAAAAGGATATAAGTTTACTGATGTCGAAAGGCGGTTTATCGATAAAATATACCTTCAAAAGAATAAAATTTCACTTTAGAATAATTTTCCTATATTGTTTTTGATATGTTTGCATTTATAATAAGCATTTCACATTTGGGTAAAATATTGTTAGAATATAAATGTGATATATAAAAAACGAGGAGGAATTTTAAAATGGCGAGAGTGCTTGTTGACAATGTCGAGGCATTGGAGAGAGAACTTAAAAATATCAGATGTGCCCAAGAAAAATTTGCGACATATACTCAAGAAGAGGTTGACAGGATTTTTTTAGCGGCGGCATCTGCGGCTAATAAAATGAGAATTTCGCTTGCAAAAATGGCGGTAACCGAAACAGGTATGGGTATTGTAGAGGATAAGGTGATAAAAAATCACTATGCTTCTGAATATATATATAACGCATATAAAGATACCAAAACCTGCGGGGTTATAGAAGAGGATAGTGCCTATGGAATAAAAAAGATTGCAGAGCCGATTGGCGTAATTGCGGCAGTTATTCCGACTACTAACCCGACATCTACGGCAATATTTAAAACGCTTCTTGCCCTTAAAACCAGAAATGGTATAATAATCAGCCCTCATCCAAGGGCAAAAAACTCTACCATTGAGGCTGCAAAAATTGTACTTGAAGCTGCGGTAGAGGCCGGTGCACCCGAAAATATTATTTCGTGGATAGATGTCCCGAGCCTTGATATGACAAATATAGTTATGCGGGAGGCAGATATTATTCTTGCAACGGGCGGGCCGGGTATGGTTAAGGCCGCATATTCAAGCGGTAAGCCTGCTATCGGCGTAGGTGCGGGAAATACCCCTGCAATAATTGATGATACAGCTGATGTTTTGCTTGCTGTAAACTCAATTATTCATTCTAAAACCTTTGATAATGGTATGATATGTGCATCTGAACAATCTGTTATAGTTTTGGATGGTATCTACAAGAAGGTAAAGGAAGAGTTCTTAAAAAGAGGTTGTTATTTTCTTAAAAAAGATGAAATTGAAAAGGTTCGCAAAACCATTATTATAAACGGGGCATTAAATGCAAAGATAGTCGGGCAAAGTGCGTATAAAATTGCAGAGCTTTCCGGTGTTTCTGTTCCCCAAGATACAAAAATTCTAATCGGAGAGGTTGAATCTGTTGAGCTTTCGGAGGAGTTTGCACACGAAAAGCTCTCGCCTGTCCTTGCTATGTATAAGGCTAAGAATATTGACGATGCATTTTCAAAGGCGGAGCAACTTATTGCGGATGGCGGATATGGACATACCTCTTCAATATATCTGAATGTTCTGACCGAGAAACAAAAGCTTGACGAATTTTCAAATAGAATGAAGACTTGTCGCATACTTGTAAACACGCCCTCGTCTCACGGCGGGATTGGTGATTTATACAACTTTAAGCTTGCACCCTCGCTTACACTCGGTTGCGGTTCATGGGGCGGAAACTCTGTGTCTGAAAATGTTGGTGTAAAGCATCTGCTGAATATCAAAACCGTTGCCGAGAGGAGAGAGAATATGCTTTGGTTCAGAGCACCTGAAAAAATATATATGAAAAAGGGTTGTCTCCCCGTTGCACTTGATGAGCTTAAAAATGTTATGGGAAAGACAAGGGCGTTTATTGTTACAGACAGCTTTTTGTATAGCAACGGATATACAAAGGCAATAACCGATAAGCTTGACGAAATGGGGATTGTTCACGCATGCTTCTTTGATGTAGAGCCTGACCCGACACTTGCCTGTGCAACTGCGGGGGCAGAGCAGATGCGGGCGTTTAAACCTGACTGTATAATTGCTCTCGGCGGTGGTTCTGCAATGGATGCTGCAAAAATTATGTGGGTTATGTATGAGCATCCCGAAGCGGATTTTATGGATATGGCAATGCGTTTTGTTGATATCAGAAAGCGTATTTATACATTTCCGAAAATGGGAGAAAAGGCATATTTTATTGCTATTCCGACATCGGCAGGAACAGGCTCTGAGGTTACACCTTTTGCGGTCATAACCGATGAAAAAACGGGTGTAAAGTATCCTCTTGCAGATTACGAGCTTATGCCGAATATGGCAATTATAGATGTTGACCTGCATATGTCTGCACCAAAGGGTCTTACGGCTGCATCGGGTATTGATGCGGTGACCCACGCACTCGAAGCGTATGCTTCAATGCTTGCCACGGATTATACAGACGGACTTGCACTCAAGGCTCTTAAGATAATATTTGAATATCTGCCAAAGGCATACGGAAACGGACAAAATGATGTGGTTGCAAGAGAAAAAATGGCAAATGCTGCGACTATGGCAGGTATGGCGTTTGCAAATGCTTTTCTGGGAGTATGTCATTCTATGGCACATAAGCTTGGTGCGTTTTATCATCTTCCGCACGGTGTAGCAAACGCACTTATGATAGGTGAGGTTATACGCTTCAATGCAAGCGAAACGCCTGTTAAAATGGGAACATTCTCGCAGTATGGCCACCCGCACACTCTTGCTCGGTATGCAGAGGTTGCAGATTATCTCGGGCTTGGCGGAAAAACAAATGAAGAAAAGCTTGAAAAGCTTTTAACTGCGATAGACGAGCTTAAAGAGCAAGTAGGTATCAAAAAGACAATAAAGGATTATGGCGTAGATGAAAAAGAGTTCCTCTCACGACTTGATGAAATGGTTGAACAAGCCTTTGACGACCAATGCACGGGGGCAAATCCAAGGTATCCCCTTATGAGTGAAATAAAGGATATGTATATCAGTGCGTATTACGGAGGTGCAAAATAATGAAGCTTGAAAATGTTATTGCAAAAAGAGAGACCAAAACCGTATATAAAGATGGGAACAAGGTTATCAAGGTTTTTGACCAAAATTATTCCAAGGCAAATATTTTGAACGAAGCCCTGAATCAGGCAAGAGTAGAAGAGACAGATTTGAAAATTCCAAAGCTTCTTGAAGTTACAAAGCAAGATGGTAAATGGGCAATCGTTACGGAGTATATTGAGGGAAAGACGCTTGAACAGCTTATGACCGAAAACCCCGACAAGCTTGATGAATATCTTGAAAGGCTCGTTACTCTTCAAACAGAGGTTCACGCCCATACCCTGCCCATGCTGACCAAGCTTAAGGACAAAATGCATTCCAAAATAACTCAAACCGACCTTGATGCGACAACAAGGTATGACCTTCACACGAGGCTTGACGGAACGCCAAAGCATAACAAGCTCTGCCACGGTGATTTTAATCCGAGCAACATTATTATAACAGATAATGACGAGGCGTATATTATAGATTGGGCACATGTCACGCAGGGAAACGCCTCTGCTGATGCAGCAAGAACATATTTGTTGTTCTCGCTTGACGGCAAGAGCGAAATTGCAGAAAAATATATGAAACTCTTTTGCCAAAAGACGGATACCGCTAAACAATATGTCCAGAAATGGATACCGATTGTTGCAGCATCCCAGCTGTCAAAGGGTATAGAAGAGGAAAGAGATTTTCTTATGCGGTGGATAGATGTTGTTGAATATGAATAATAAAAGAACCGCCATACGGCGGTTCTCAGACTGCTGACAAACTTGTTCTACCACAAGCAGGTAAAAATAAAGATTATAAAGTTTGGTGCTTTTGATGCACCGATATTAAAACGGCGGGTGTCCCATCGAGGAAACACCCGCCGTTGCTTGTTTTTTGCAAAATCGTTCTCTACCGTACCATTGTACACCGACGAAAACGATTTTACAAAATATAACTTCGTTTCTCATCGCCCTTCCAACTTAATGACAATGTCATCAAGTTGAAAGAACCGCCATACGGCGGTTCTTCTTTTACTGTACCATATCAAGTGTTACGGTTTGAGTTGCTTCGTCCCAGCCTACGGTGTAGCCGATTGCTTCTGCAAGAAATCGTATCGGAAGATACATTCTTGCGTCATCGGGAGAGATAAACGCACTTGTGTCCATCTGAATGTTTAGGGTTTCAGAGCTTTCTTTTTTGGTTATAAACAGAACAGAGTTTCCGTCTTGTGTAAGGATTACAGAGTCGCTTGAATCGATAATGGCTGCTCTTTCGTTGTCCATATACCAGACACCATTTTTTAAGAACTCTGAAACAAACCTGATTGGAACAAAGGTTCTGTCGTCTTTTTCCAATATTTTTCCCATATCTGCGGGGATTTCTGCGACTACACCGTTTATCTTGATTACACTTGCAGCTGCATGGCAGGTCGTCGAGACAAAAACTATTGTCAAGGCTAAAACAAAGGTTAATAAATATCTGGATTTACCTTTCATCTCAAGTCCTCCTCAAATAATAGTAAAAAACGGGCAAAGTATAATTGCCCGTTTAAAAAATTATTCAGCAGATGTAAGAACAACTGTTTGAGTAGCTTCGTCCCAATCAACATCATAGCCGAAAGCGTTTGCAAGATAACGAACGGGAACATACATTCTGCCTTCATCATTATTTATAAAGGTTTTGGTATCCATAACAATAGAAGAAGCAGTATCGCCATTGATTATAAGGATATTGTTTGTATCTGCCATAATGTAATAGGAAATGTGTGTGTTGGGGTTAGTAATTGCTGCACCCTGTTGATAGTCGGTATAGTTTATATAACAGCCAAGATACTCTGCAATAAATCTGAGCGGAACAAAAGTTCTGTCATCCTTTTCGCATACTTTACCCATATCTGCGGGAATTGTTAGCGTCTCGCCGTCAATTATTATATTCTCGGCAACTGCAAAAGCTGAAAGAGAACACATAAGAATACAACATACAACCGTCATAACAATGATTTTTTTCATGATAAAATCCTCCGTACATTCTTTAAATTATCACTATAAGATATATTCTAACATATATAATACAAATTTTCAACAATAATTTTTCCTCTCATATTTCACCAAGGGTTATTCTTGTGCCTCTATATGAGAGTGCTTTGATAATCTGTCCCTCTGTCAATGTTTTTGATATAGTTAAATCGTCTTCTGTGACAAAAACTATATGATAGGTATTGTAAGACAGATGCCGTAGAATTCTTCGGGCGGGGGTGGATTTATGTGCAGTAACCGCGGTCGCTTTGTTCATAGCGTCTTTTTTTAATTTATCCTCATATTTTAAAAGCTCGTTTAGTGTATGTTTTGAGATGTTTTTCTGTTCAGCACAAAGATTGCTGAGGAGAAATACGCCTATAAGAATTATGGAAAAATTGAATTGTCCGTAAAGCAGAAGAAAAACAGCAATCAAGAGAAGCAAAGCTATCGGAAATACACTGAATTTTGTCATAAAATTATACGCAAAAAGAGAGCCTGATTTTGTTGTAATATATGCCCGAAGTGCCCGTCCGCCATCAAGCGGAAGTGCAGGAATGAGGTTTACTGCCGCCATTGAGATGTTGCAACAGATTATATAATTTAGAAGCTCTGCTTTTTCGGGGAAATAAGGTTTTACAAAGCCCGTTATAACGGCAATTATAATATTTAAAAAAGGACCCGAAAGTGCGATTGTGATTTCATGGTTTGGATTTTTTATAATATCCGATTTGAGCCTTGCACATATTCCAAAGGGCAGTATTTCCATATATGAAATTCCAACCCCGAGAGCCTTTGCGGTTATAATATGAGTAAGCTCGTGAATTGTTGCACAAAGGTAGGCAACAGAAAAGCTCACGAAATAATCCCCTATTATACTTGCAATTAAAAGGGGAAAAAACAATATATTTATTTTCAAAAACGGAAGAATTGTAACTGTCATATATTAAACCTACTGAAAAGTTATATCGTCTGTTATAGGTAATAAAATTTGGTTGTCTGTATCGTTGCTATCATCGCCGTGTGAGGAAATAGGAAGCGTTGATTTAAACCAGGAAGAAATATCTTCTGATACAGCTTTTAAGTCGGTGTCATATCGCAACGCCAGACCGAGAGAGTGGGCATAGCTTAACAGCCGTGTGTTTCCGCAGTTTTGCATTCCGAGTACAAAAGCAAAGCAGATGGATGCAGAAATTATTTGTTTTGCAATTAGTGCGAAAAGACTGTTGCGGGGTTTTGACTTTTCCTTTTTGGTTATACTTGACATACATAAACATCTCCTTTTGCCTGTGTCTATTTAATTTTATTGAAATTTGTCCGCATTTATGCTTGAAAGTTGACAATCCGTAGTGTATTATATATGTATAAAATATTCAGCATTAGAATTTCGGAGGAATATATGTATAAGCAAAAGTTTGAAAGCTGTCTTAAAAGGGTACAGAAACCCGCAAGATATATAGGAAACGAATTTAACAGTATTCACAAAGAAAAGAACGACACAATGATGTCGTTTGCATTTTGCTTTCCGGATGTATATGAGGTTGGTATGTCGCATCTCGGGATGAAAATTCTGTATCATATGCTCAACGAGAGAGAGGATACTGTCTGTGAGAGAGTATTTGCACCCTGGGACGATATGGAAAAGGAAATGCAAAAAGAGGGTGTGCCCCTTTTGTCGCTCGAGAGCTATACCCCTGTTCGGGATTTTGATATTGTAGGATTTACTCTTCAGTATGAAATGAGCTATTCCAATGTTGTAAATATGCTAAAGCTTGCAGAAATACCGCTTCGCACAAAGGAGAGGGAGAGGACCGACCCATTTGTCTGTTGCGGAGGACCTTGTGCGTATCACGCAGAACCATTGTCAGACCTTGTGGACTTTTTTATTCTCGGTGAGGGTGAAGAGGTTAATGGTGAGATAATGGACGCGTATAAAATCTGGAAAGAGAGTGGTTTGCCAAGAGAGGCGTATCTTGAGACTGTTGCAAAAATTCAAGGCGTTTATGTGCCGTCGTTTTATGATGTTGAATATAACACAGACGGTACAATCAAATCGTTTGAACCCAATCGGGACTGTGCACCGAGAAAGGTTAAAAAGAGAATTATTACAGACCTTGATAATACCTATATCCCCGAAAAACTGATTGTTCCGTTTATGGAGACGGTTCACGACAGAATTATGCTTGAAATCTTCCGAGGTTGCATACGAGGTTGCAGATTTTGTCAAGCGGGGTATATATACAGACCTGTAAGAGAGCGGTCTGTTGATAAGCTTTTGCAGGTTGCAAAAAATTCGATTGATGCAACGGGATATGAAGAAATGTCAATGTCGTCTCTCAGCACCAGTGATTATACAAAGCTTTCGGAGTTGACTGACGGCTTGCTTGACCTCACCGTTGACAAACGCATCAACTTATCTCTTCCGTCGCTTCGTGTGGACAATTTCTCAATGGAGCTTATGGAAAAGGTTCAAAAGGTAAAAAAGAGCGGACTTACCTTTGCCCCCGAGGCGGGAACGCAAAGGCTGCGTGATGTTATAAACAAAAATGTACTTGAAGAGGATTTGATAAGAACCTCTAAAATTGCGTTTGGCGGCGGTTATAACCGAATGAAGCTTTATTTTATGCTCGGACTTCCGACCGAGACCGCCGAGGATGTTCTGGGTATAGGTGTTCTTGCCCAGAAGGTAATAGATGCTTTTTATGAGCTTCCTATTGAAGAGAGAAAGGGCAGAAGTGTATCTGTTACCGTAAGCACATCTTTCTTTGTTCCAAAACCCTTTACACCTTTTCAGTGGGAGCCTCAAAACAGGATTTCACAGATGGAAGAAAAGGCGAGAATGCTAAAAAACAGTATAACAAATCGCAAGATTGTATATAATTGGCACGAAAGTGATGTAAGCTTTTTTGAGGCTGTCTTTGCAAAGGGTGACAGAAGACTTGGAGAGGTTCTTATCTCTGCAGTTGAGCTTGGATGTAAATTTGATGGGTGGACCGACTTTTTTGATTATGAAAAATGGATGCAGGCTTTTGAAACCAACAATATTGACCCTGAATTTTACGCATATAGAGAAATAGGTTATGATGAGATTTTACCTTGGGATTATGCAGACATTGGCGTGAGCAAGGAATTCCTTAAAAAGGAGAGGGAAAAGGCATATAGGGGTGAGGTTACCCCATCTTGCAGAGAAGGTTGTTCATCCTGCGGCGCTGCCCAGTTTGGAAGGGGTGTTTGCTTTGAGTAAAAGAAGAATAAAGTTTTCCAAATGCAATATGGCAAAATACATCTCTCATCTTGATTTGCTCAGATGCTATACCCGTTCTGTAATGCGAAGCGGACTTCCTGTTGAATACTCGCAAGGCTTTAACCCGCACCAGAAAATGACATTTGCACTTCCCTTGCCCGTTGGTGTTACGAGTGAGTGTGAATATGTTGACATAGCGTTTGAAGATAACAAGGTTACAGATGATGAGATTATGCAAAAGCTTAATCTTAACCTTCCGCCTGATATTCGTATCTTGAGCGTTGGTGACATAAAATGCAAGGCGTCTGATATTGTTTGTGCACAGTATAATGTAACCCTTTATTCAGAAAGGGAAATTAAACCAAGTTGGATAACGGATTTCTTTGAACAAGATGAGGTTATTGCGTTTAAGAAAACAAAAAAGAAAACAGATAAACCGATTAACCTTATGGACTATGTACGGTCATGGGAGATACTTGAGATAACGGAGTGTGCTGCCCGTATAAGGCTTGTTCTTGATGCAGGAGGAGAGCGTAACTTAAAACCTGATATGCTTTTGAGAGCATTTTGCGAGGCTCATCCCGAGGTGTGTGCAGACAATGCAGAAATACATCGAAGAGAGATTTTTTGTAAATCAGATGAGGATAGCTCGATTATTCAAATATTTGAGTAGAAAAAGGAGTGCATATGTACTCCTTTTTTTGTATCTTTTAAAAAAATCTGCATATATTTTATTGATACAAAAAGACAAGTTTGGAGGTTTTTATGAAAAGATACAGGGCGATTATAATTGATTTTAAAGGATTTGTAAAGAAAATATTATTATTATTTTTAGCAGCAACAATATCGATTGCATCAATATATTTAATCGGCTGGAAAATGATTACTTATAAAAATTCACCGACAGATGTTATCGGAGAAAGTGCTCCTGTTTTCAGCATAGAAAATAAAAGCGATAATAATTTTCTGAAAAATACTTTTGAGGGGATATTACAGCTTGTTGTAGGCTATTTGCCTTATGATTGCAAATCTGTAATTTGCGGAACTGTTCCCGTTTACGCAGCTGTAACAAACGGCGGGCTTTCTGTAATTGCGGAAAATAATATCTTTTCAGTCAAAACGGAGGCGGAAAATCATAAAGAGGCAACAGCTGCAGTTTCGCTTGATATTCCTGAAGAAAATCGTGCACCCATCAAGAGTATAGATGCTTCTCAGAAAACTGCTGATGGTATGCCGATTGCAATCGGCAACGAAACCTCTTACGGAATAAACATATGGGATATGCTCTCTCAAGAGCCTTTTTTTGACCTTGAGGGTGACGGACCGATAATTCTTATCACACATACCCATGCAACAGAGAGTTATGCACCAAAAGGAGCAGAAATATATGATGTAACTGCAAGCGACCGAAGTGAGGATACAGATAGAAATGTTGTTGCGGTAGGGGAAAAGATGGCAGAGGTGTTCACAAAGCACGGGATAGAGACCATACATGATAGAGTTTTACACGATGCCCCCTCGTTTAACGGCTCGTACGCGCATTCGTTAAATACTGTAAATGAATACATAGAAAAATATCCGTCTATTCAGATTGTCCTTGATATTCACAGGGACTCAATAGTTTATGATGACAATACAAAGGCAAAAACAGTAACCGAAATAAACGGCGAGAAGGTTGCACAGCTTATGTTTGTTGTAGGAACAAACGAAAATGGATTAGAGCATCCGAATTGGCGTAACAATATGAAAAATGCAATGTGGTTTCAAAGAGCTGTTTGTGAAAAGTATCCAAGCCTTATGAGACATATAAACTTAAGGAGAGAGAGGTTCAACGGTCATACCACAAACGCCTCAATGATAATAGAGGTCGGAACAAGCGGAAACAGTCTTGATGAAGCAATAAGAGGCGGAGCCTATGCGTCAGAGTGCATAGCCGAGCTTATAAAAAATTACGGAAACGGCAATAACTAATTTTAATAACTCTGTAACAAATTTTGATAAGATTTCTATTGTATTTTGGAGGAATAAATAGTATAATATATCCTTGTAAAAATATGATGCAAAGGAGAATTTTCAATGCGAAAGATTGTTGCAATCTGGGTGGCAAGATTTTTGGCAATCGTCGGGAGGGTGCTTGGTAAGAAGTCTTCATCGACCCCCGGCGGTATTGCCTTGAGGATTTGTCCTAATATTATAAAAATTCTGTCAAAGAATATTACACGAGGAGTTGTTGCTGTCTGTGGAACAAACGGCAAGACTACAACAAACAATTTGCTCAATTCTGCATTGATAAAGTGTGGCTACACAACGGTTTGCAACAACCTTGGTGCAAATATGTTAAGCGGTGTTGCAAATGCCTTTGTTTTATCCTTCGGAGTGTTTGGAAATAAAAAGGTTGACTATGCAGTTTTAGAAATTGATGAGGCATCAGCGAGACGGGTTTTTGCTCATTTAAAACCGAATTATATGGTTGTTACCAATCTATTCCGTGACCAGCTTGACCGATATGGTGATATAGAGACGACGGTTGCACTCATAAATGAGGCTATTTCTATGACGGATGGGGTTAAGCTTATATTAAACGGTGACGATCCGCTCTCTGCACAGTTTGGTGAGGGGAGAGATGCGTTCTTCTACGGTATATCAGAAAAGGTGTTACCGCAAGTTGCAAAGAGCGGGGAGGGTTGTATGTGCCCTAAATGCGGAGGGGAGCAGACATATAATTATCTTCATTACAGTCAGCTTGGCGACTATTATTGTAAAAATTGCGGAAACAAGAGACCGCATATTGATTTTGATGCAACCGATATAAACCTATCGGGTTCTATGAAGTTTGTTGTAAACAATGAGGTAAACATTGATGTAAATTATCGTGGATTTTACAATATATATAATATTCTTGCGGTATATTCGGTTTTGTCGGTAATGGGGATAAACACAGATGGGTTTAACGCAATACTGAAGGATTATAAGCCGCAAATCGGCAGAATGGAGCTTATGGATTTAGGCAAGCCTGTAATACTAAACCTTGCAAAAAACCCAGCAGGCTTTAATCAGGCTATACAGACAGTAACTCTTGACAAGCGTAAGAAGGATGTAATTATTGCGATAAATGCACTTGAAAATGACGGTCAGGATGTTTCGTGGCTTTGGGATGTAGATTTTGATAAATTAAGCGATGAAAACTTGAACACTCTCACAACAACGGGAATGAGGGTGTATGATATTGCTCTTCGGTTTAAGTATGACGGTGTAAAGCTTGATTTAATAACCGACAGTATGCGAGAGGCGATAGAAAAAGCCTTGGCAACAGATGCAGAGGTTTGTTATGTGCTTGTGAATTATTCGGCACTCTTTTCGACACAGAAAATAATGCTTGATATAAAAAAAGAAAAAGGAGGAGAGAAGAATGAGTAGTGTGAAAACTATAAATATAATTCATCTTTTCCCCGACCTTTTGAACTTGTACGGAGACAGAGGAAATATTGCATGTATGGTTTCGCGTCTTGAAAGCCGCGGAATAAATGCGAATGTTATCTCTGTGACAGATAGAGAAGAGCCGATATCTCTTGAAAATGCAGATATTGTATTTTTAGGCGGCGGTGCAGATGCTGAACAGGAGGTTGTCTGCGAAATACTAAAGAAAAACAGGGAAGAAATTATAAAATACATCGACGCTGACGGGGTATTTTTAGCCTTTTGCGGCGGATTTGAAATGCTCGGCAAATATTATAGTAATTCAGGCTGTAAAGTTGATGCACTTGACATACTTGATATATATTCTGAATATAACCCCAAGCGTCTCATTGGCAATGTAATTTTAAAATCCGACCTTTTTGCACAAGAAATTGTAGGGTTTGAAAATCATGCGGGGAGAATTCATATTGGAAAACACATATCTCTCGGCAGAGTTCTGTTGGGTAACGGAAACACGGGGGAGAGTGGATTTGAGGGTGTTTTGTATAAAAATATTGTTGCGACAAGTCTTCACGGACCGCTTCTGCCAAAAAATCCGATGCTTTGCGATTATGCTCTCTCTAAAGCTTTAAGGAGAAAGTATCCTGACTTTGCAGAGCTTGAAACTCTTGATGACACACTTGAGAATAAAGCAAACGAGTATATTGTGAAAAGTTTTTTGATAAACAGATAAAGTAGGGGCGATGCAGTTGCATCGCCTTTAAACAAGGAGATTTACATATGAAAAAAAGCGTGTATTCTTTCTTTGTAATAATTGCGGGAATTCTTTGGGGCAGCGTGGGAATATTTGTCCGTTCTTTTTCGGATATAGGACTTAATTCTCTGCAAACAACAGGGATAAGGCTCGTTTCTGGAACAATTTTAATGCTTATATTTGTTTTGATATATAACCGAAAATTGTTCAAAATCTCTATTCAGTATATACCGATTTTTCTCGGTACGGGAATTTTGAGTATTTTATTGATGAGTTGTTTTTATTTTGCAGCAATAGTCAGAATAACGATGTCAGCTTCTTCTGTGCTTCTATATACCGCACCTATTTGGGTAGTTATTGCAGCTGCGATTTTTTATGGGGAAAGGATTGATATCAGAAAAGGAATTGCACTTTTGCTTGCCTTTGCGGGGTGTGTTGCAGTTTCGGGATTTTCTTCAGAAAAGCTTTCTGTTTCAGGAATTTTGTTTGGGCTTGGGTCGGGGCTTGCTTATGCACTGTACAGTATAATAGGAAAGCTTGCACTAAAAAAATATCCGCCGATAACGGTTACGCTTTATTCGTTTATAATAGCGTCTGTTGGAATTTTGTTTGTTTGCAAGCCGTTTGAAATTGTAAAGGTGTTACAAGATAGATTTGATGTATCACTTATGCTTAATATAATTGGCATTGGCTTTGTAACTGTTTTTGCACCATATCTTTTGTATACCGCCGCACTTAACAATATCTCTGCAGGTAAGGCTTCTATTATGGCATCGGTGGAACCGATTTCGGCAACTGTTTTTGGTATGGCCGTATACAAAGAAAGTCTTGGTATTGGAGGGGCTTTGGGAATTTTATTGGTTATGCTTGCAATTTGCATTCTTAATTTAGAAAAGAATTAGTCCGCAGAAAAAAATCTGCGGACTTATTTATGTAACAAATAGAGCTTATCCTCATAATATATTATTGAGCCCAAAGCTTGGCTCAAATGATGTTTTTATCAGAGAGGAAGTTGAATCATGCCTTTTGAAAACGAAACAATGCCTATTGAAAATGCAATGGTTGGATATGCGTATGTTCCGATTCAGGTTGCTGAAGCCCGAAATCTCTTCAGTCCGGAGGAGGGACTTGAGAAGGGAACTATATTTCCTATTTTAAATAAACCGCTTGGAGTGTATGGAAAACAAGTAAACGGTGATAAAATCTTTGCGGAGGGGAATATGAATGAATGAAAGACTTGCACTTTTGAAGAAGTATAATGCATACGCTTTTGCGGCGTATGATTGGAATTTATATCTTGATACCCACCCGAACGACAAGAACGCGATTGCTATGTATAGAAAAATGGTAGACAAAGCGTCTGCTCTTCGTGACGAATATCAGGCGAAGTACGGACCTTTAACCGCCGATGCTTCAAAAGATAGCGACCGCTGGAATTGGATAGACAATCCCTGGCCATGGGATAATTTTTAAGAGGGAGGGAATTATATGTGGCAATATCAGAAAAATTTGCAGTATCCGGTTAATATTAAAAACACCAATCCTAAGCTTGCACAATATATCGTAGCCCAATACGGCGGACCCAACGGTGAGCTTGCAGCGTCACTTCGATATTTATCACAAAGGTATTCTATGCCCGATGAGGTAACCAAGTCCTTGCTTACAGATATAGGGACCGAAGAGCTTGCACATCTTGAAATAGTTGGAACAATAGTCAGACAGCTTGCAAAAAATGCAACCACAGAGGAGATTGAGAACAGTCCCTTTGGCCAATATTTTATGAACCACGGCAGAGGAGTATATCCTGCTGATGCTACGGGTGTTCCATGGAATGCAATGTCTATTGCGGTTTCCGCTGACCCAATCGCAGACCTTGTAGAAGATTTGGCAGCAGAACAAAAGGCAAGAGCGGTATATGACAATATTTTAAGAGTTTCAGATGACCAGGATGTAAATGATGTAATAAAGTTCCTCCGTCAAAGAGAAATTGTTCATTACCAGAGATTTGGCGAAGCACTTGACCAGTTGCAAAACAAACCGAAATGTAAGGGACTATGTCCCGGTATGAAATAAGATAAAAGGTGTCGGCATTTACCGACACCTTTTAAAGTAAAAGATTGGAAATTGAATATTGACAAATTCTATTAAATGGTGTAGAATGAACAGTGTATAAATACATTTTGGGAGGAGTTATTTAAAATGAAAAAAATTATCGCAATGATGCTTTGTGTAGTTTTGGCACTTGGTGTGCTCGTAGGTTGCAGTACTGCACCTGAAACAGGAGAGACTGCAGGCGAGGTTGCAGAAAAGCTTGTTATGGCTACAAACGCAACATTCCCGCCTTACGAATTCTATGAGGGCGAAAAGATTGTTGGTATAGATGCTGAAATTGCAGCTGCTATTGCTGAAAAGCTCGGTATGGAGCTTGAAATTCAGGATACAGAATTCGGTTCAATCATTACAGGCGTACAGACCGGTAAGTATGATATCGGTATGGCAGGTATGACAGTAACTGAAGAGCGTAAGCAGTCTGTAAATTTCTCTGAAACCTATGCAACGGGTATTCAGTCTGTAATCGTTAAAGAGGGTTCAGACATAAAGGCTATCGATGATATTGCTGACAAGAAGATCGGTGTTCAGCAGGATACAACGGGTCACATCTATGCAGCTGATGAGTATGGTGACGAGGCTGTAACACCTTTCAACAAGGGTACAGATGCAGTTGCTGCTCTTGTTAGCGACAAGGTTGATTGCGTAATCATTGACAACCAGCCCGCAAAGGCATTCGTTGCAGCAAACGAAGGGCTTGTAATTCTTGATACAGAATACGCAGTAGAGGACTATGCTATTTGTATCGCAAAGGAAAACACCGAGCTTTTGGAGAAGGTTAACGGTGCGCTGGCAGAGCTTATTGCTGACGGAACTGTTCAGGCTATCGTAGACAAATACATCGAGGCTGAATAATTTCAAACAGAGTCTAATAATGACGCTGTGCCGATTTGGTGCAGCGTCAAATCTGTATATAGGAGTTGATTTTCGTGTCGTTAAAGGATCAGTTTATCCTTAATTTTGTAGCCGACAACAGATGGAAATATCTTGTTCAGGGTCTTGGCAGAACCTTGCTGATTGCGTTTTTTGCGGTTTTAATCGGCGTAGTGATAGGCGTTGTCGTCGCGAGTATACGCTCAAGCTATGACAAAAACCGTGAGAGTATGGAGAGAAGAAAAAATCTTGGATATTATGTCCTCAGGACATGTAATGCAATATGCAAGATATACCTTACTGTTTTCAGAGGTACCCCTGTTGTAGTTCAGCTCCTTATAGCTTACTTCATTATATTTGCTTCCTCAAATAATGGAGTAATGGTTGCCTCGATTGCCTTTGGTATAAACTCGGGCGCTTATGTTGCTGAGATTTTAAGAGGCGGAATAATGAGTATTGACAGCGGACAGTTTGAAGCAGGCAGATCTCTTGGATTTAACTATCTTCAAACTATGATATATATTATAATTCCGCAGGTTTTCAAAAGCGTGCTTCCGACTCTGCTTAACGAGTTTATAGCACTGCTGAAGGAAACCTCGGTATCGGGTTATGTTGGTATAGTTGACCTTACAAAAGGAGGGGATATTATCAGAGGGCGAACATTCTCGGCCTTTATGCCCCTTTTTGCGGTTGCGTTAATCTACCTTGCAATCGTTATGCTCTTGACCTACTTGACAGGCAAGCTTGAGAGGAGGTTGCGTACAAGTGAGAGATAATATCATAGAAGTTAAAGAACTGAAAAAATACTATTTAGATGGCAGGATTAAGGCTCTTGATGGAATTGACCTTGAAGTGAAAAAGGGTGAGGTAATTGTAATTATCGGCCCGTCAGGTTGCGGTAAGTCTACATTTTTACGCTCGCTTAATTTGCTTGAAATGCCGACAGATGGTGAGATATATCTAGAGGGGGTAAATATTGCAGACCCCAAAAATGACATAAATTTACACCGCCAGAAAATGGGGATGGTTTTTCAGCAGTTTAATCTTTTCCCTCATATGACGATACTTAAAAATCTGTGCATTGCTCCGACAAAGCTCCTCAAAATGAGCAAGGACGAAGCGGAGAAACGGGCTATGGACTTACTCAATGTTGTTGGACTTGAGGACAGGGCGTCGGCGTACCCGGCACAGCTCTCGGGCGGGCAGAAACAGAGAATTGCCATAGTTCGTGCACTTTGTATGAAGCCTGATGTAATGCTTTTTGACGAGCCAACCTCTGCACTTGATCCTGAAATGGTCGGTGAGGTTCTCGATGTTATGAAAAAACTGGCAGCTGACGGAATGACGATGCTTGTTGTAACTCACGAGATGGGTTTTGCAAGAGAGGTTGCCGACAGAGTTATATTTATGGAAAGCGGAAAAATCCTTGAGGAGGGAACTCCTGAACAGATTTTCTCAAATCCGCAGAACGAGCGTACTAAAGAGTTTTTACGCAAGGTTTTATAATGCAAAAAGGATTAAGCAGTAATATGCTTAATCCTTTTGAAAATATAAGAAAAAATTTGAAAAAATGCTTGACAAATGCAGTCAATTCTGTTAGAATATCACTTGTGCTTGTGCAAGAAAGTGAATATGGCGGTATAGCTCAGTTGGCTAGAGCATGCGGTTCATACCCGCAGTGTCATTGGTTCGAATCCGATTACCGCTACCAAAAATTCCCCGTAGGTAACTACGGGGAATTTTAAATACAAATATACATAATGCTACAATATACCAATCAGGAGATGAGCGAATGGATAATCAGGCAAGAAAAGCTAAAGAGATGGCAAAAGAACTTCCGTTTAAGAAGAAGATAGAGCATTTCTGGGAATATTATAAAATACATACACTTGTTACGATTGCAGCAATCATTGTCATTGTATCCTCGGTTTATGTTACAATCACACGGGAGAAATATGATTTAGAGTTGACTTATTACGGCGATAATCTTTTTGGCGAGGAAGAAGCGGAAAAGCTTGAAGAATATTTTGAGCGATATATTGATGATATAAACGGCGATGGTGAGAAAAATGTAAATCTGTCTATTGTCCTGGTAGACCGAGATGATGGTACAGGCGAGTATTCGCTTGCGGTAGACCAAAAGCTTTTGGCTGAACTTATAGCAGGTGTTTCTCCTGCGTATTTGTTTGATAGTGTATATTATGAGAAATCAGGCCCCGAGAGCAAAGATACCGTTATGGAAAGTGGTATAGACTTACGCGACAATGAGGAGCTTTGCGAAATACTGAACCTTGGTGATGAGCCTGTATATTGGTGCACCCGTGCATTATATGACAGAGAGCAAAATGACAAAGATGCCGTATCGGCGTATAATAGTGCGAAAAAAATTGAACAAAGCTTGTAAAATTGGGTGTGGCATCTGCCACACCCAATTTTATATCTACATCAAAGTGTTGATTTTTAGCTAATTTTACCCCATTTTTATAACATATAAGCAAATGCTTAAATTTTTATTGGTAATAATGCACAAAAATATTGTTACAAATATGTTAAGATAATCACTTGATAAAATTTAACAAAATGATATAATATAAATGTAGTATGATATTTGTGTGGTTTTTTGTGCGATTTTAATAGAACACATATATAACAATACATAAAAATATGGTTTTGGTAGCCTTTTTCTTAGGCGTTAATTGGGGGCGAATTGATGAGAAAGGGAATTTCTTTTGTTTTATCTTGTATTTGTATTATCATAGTGTTTAGTGCGATTTCTGTTTCTGCTATAACTGCTGACAATAACATAGGCGTAGAACTTGCCTTCGACAAGACAGAGTATAAGCCAGGAGATGTTGCGGAGGTTACACTTTTTGTTACAGATATAGATGACGAGGAGGCCGTCGGCGAAGGATTTGGTTTTTTTGAAACCTATCTGAAGTTTGATTCAGCAGAGCTTGAATTTCTTCCGATAGATGCCGAATCAATAAAATCGGAGTGGTGTATCGCCTTTGGACAAGGTGAAACAAACATTTTTGAACCTACAACATCATATGACGATATTATAATGGTTGCTTTTGGACCTGCCTCGAGTGTTCCGATTCGCTCTGATAATGGCAAGATGGCGATTGCGAAAATCAGATTTAAGGTTCTTGATTCTCCTGATGCAGAGTTGACGGTTGCTTTTCATGAGACCCATATATCAGATGCAGGCGGTAATAATAACGGATATAGCACAGGCAGAGAATACACCTGCATAGCGGGGACGGCTGCAACCGCAAAAATTTCTGATACATATTATTTCTACGATGACACCGCATCAATCAATTCGTCAGGCACAATAACCGACAGTTTACATTTAAGGGCAAAAAACGGCGGCATATTCATTGCAAAGCTCTATAACGCAGATACATTAGAAATGGCAGCACCGCCCAAAATTCTTACAATAAACGGAAATTTTGATGCTGAAAACCAAGTGTTATTTGAAAACATAGAGCCTGGCAGCTATAAAATGGATTATTTTTTCTGGAATGGATTTATTACCTTGAAACCGATTTCGCCGAAAAAGACGATAACGGTTGAGTGACATCGTTTGGAATAGGAAAGAGAGGGGGATAATCGATTGTTATGAAGAAGATAATTATGAAATCACTTGTGTTTGTTTTGATACTTTTGATGGTATTTTCTTCAATAAATATATTCGCACAGAATAATATAAAGCTTCAACTGTATTTTGAACCTAAGATTATGGACGATACCACAGGCGAGCTTGTCGTAGATGTAAAAATAAGGAATGTCGGAGTTGCCATTCCGAGTTATATGGGGGATATATCGACATTGGCTTTTGGCTTTGAATACGATTCGGAAGAATTTGATATATTGAAAGATGATAAAGGTAATGTTATATTCGAGGTTGATGATACGACACTTGTCAAGTCAAAGGAGTATATATCATTCAAGGTTAATGGTAACAAAGCAAATTTTGATTTTTTGGACACAACGCTTTCAAAAAATCTTATAGATACAGATGGTACGGTCTGCAGCTTCACCCTTAAGTCAAAGAGACCGTCGGTGTTTTGGCATTCCGGGAACAAGTATCCGCTCAGATTTACTCCTGCATCGGTCGGCGTGGTAGCTTACCACTTACCAAGTTACAGTGTTAATAGCTTTACAAATTACGAAGCACTCGATGCTATGGTTGGACCGTATAACCTGCCGCCGACATTAACCCCAAAAAAGGTTGACAAGCATTTATCCTTTACAGTCGGAAGTCCAAACATAATCGTAGATGGCACATCTGTTGTAACAGATGCAACTACCTTTATCAAAGATGCCGAAATAATGATACCATACAGATATTTTGCTGAGAGTATAGGCATGAAGGTAGAATGGGATGATAAACTAATGCTGGCAGGTGCATATACGGATTACAAGAGTCTGGTTGTATCAACTGCTAGAAATGAGGTTTATATCAACTCGTTATTGTATAAAGATAGTGTTTCACCCGTTGTAATAGATGGAAGAACTTATATCTCAACCAAGCTTGTATCGGCACTTTTTGAGGACGCGACAGTTTCTGTTGATATCGAAAAAGGCAGTGCGGATATACATGTAAAGTGACGGAAGGATTTGTAAGGCGAGTATTTTTCCCTCTAATTACCCATTAAAGTTGTAAATAATTATTTTGTATATATTAAGCTATTTAATATAAAAGGAGTGTTATATAATGAAATTTTTAGGAAAGAAAATCTCTGCATGCGTTGTACTTGTCGCTATGCTCTGCACAATTGCGGTAACTGGTTTTGCAACTACAGATGTTGCGATAACACAGGTACAGGTGCTCAGTAATGACGGAACCGCTTTTGGTGACCCCGTTACTAATTTTGAAAATCCGATTACAATATCGGATGATAAACTTTTACAGGTTACAATAACTGCACCTGCAAATAAAGATGTTTCTTTTATTTCGTACGAGATCAGTGCAACCGCTGAAACTCTTGGTGACGATACCATACAGTACATAGAGCAAGATTCTTTGGCTGAAGATGGTAATTTGATTTTTACATTCAGGCCAAGACAGATAGAGGGTACAAATTTTATTGCAAAGGTTGGCGCAAAGGATATAGAACCTATTAGTTTTACATACAATGTTGTAGCTTCAGCACCTGCACTCTCTATCAATGCAGTTGACCCAAATGCTGAGAGCGGAAGAGTAGATGATACCGTTAAGTTCACAATCGCTTCATCTGACAGTATATTGCCGACCGCAGAGGCGTTAAATGTGTATATTGACTATGCGGATGAGCAATCAGTGGCTCTTGCTAAGGACGGAAGTGCATATACTTATAATTCAACAACCGGCGAAATTGAGATTTTAAATTCAGCCGTTGGTAGTGTTGGTAATCATACAGTTACAGTTTCGGCTGAAGGCTATAATATGCCCGCAATCGCTGCAAACTATGAGGTAACTGCTTTTGTTGAATCACCTATCGAGGGCGAAGAGGAAGAAAAGGCTGCACAGGACGCTGTAAATAATATTGTTCATACAGTTGAAAAACTAGACGGATATCAGAAAATCAATATGGCAGATACTGTAATTACAATTGATGAGGAAGCTGGCAAAACAGTAACCGTAAAGCATACATTTAATTATGACAATAATGATGTTGCTTTAACAGTTCAGGACGGAAAGCTTGTTTATGATGAAAGTGCGAGAGAAAAGTTTGCGTCTAAGGTTACAATTACATCTGCAGTTGTAGGTGACGATGACGTCTCAAAAACAGAGACAGTTTACTTTATACCTGACGATGTTCAGATTAGCTTTGGTAACTTAACCGCAATCGCAAAGAGTGACGACCCAATGGCAGACGCATTTGCATCAGATGAGGGTATCGCTGCTATCAGTACGGGTGATAAGAGTGATGCTTTGACGATTGCACTCAATGTAACAATGGGCAGAGGTACATTTAACGATGTTGCCCGTGCTACGGATACAATCGACTATGTAAAGGATGGTAAATTCGTACTTGCTGAATACAGAATTATAAAACTCTTGATGGATGGAATATATACTTATGATGAAGTATATAATGCTCGTGAAGGATGGCAACCTCAACCTTAAATGTTGATAAATACAAGGGTGATATAATTACGGGGCAATGACTTTGTTGCCCCGTAATTGACCCATATGGCTTGTCATAACGGGGGCAAAATCCGTCATATGATTGGAATAATATATTTTATTGATAAATATATTTTGCCAAAACACATTAAAGAGAAAAAATAAAATTAGGCACCTTAAAAGTGCCGCATATAAAATTTTTTTAATATCCTAAAGGAGATGTAGTAAAAATGAAAAAAGTTTTAAGTATGGTACTTGCACTTGCGCTTGTACTTACAACACTTGTTGTTCCGATGACCGTATCGGCAGCAGTTGGCGATGATACCGTTACGCTATCATTTGTTGTCACAAATGCTGATGGCGGTAACACCATTAAGCGTGGCGAGAATGTCAAAGTCGATGTATACGCTACCCCGACAAATGCCGACACATTGCAGGTTACATATTATGAGTTCTTTGTAACTTATAATAGTACATCTTTGGAATATGTAGGTGCAGAATCTATAATCGGCGAAAATGAATTCATAAACAAGGGCGCAAGCGTTTATGTTTTGAACGACGGTACAACTGTAAGCCTTGCAAAAGATGGTGGAACAAAGTTGGCAACTCTTACATTTAGTGTAAAGGCTGGTGCTACTTCAGGTAGCCAGATTTCTGCATCTAATGATGCATACTTTGCATTCACATCAAATACTTCTTATGAAGATACAGAGTATACAGTAGCTGTAAATGATGTCACTGTTCCCCTTGTAGATAATACATCAAGCGTTACGGTTGCTGGAACAGAGTTGGGTGCAGATGCAAGAACATTCTATTCTGCAGCTGGCGTAGATGTTGCAATCACAGCAGACAACTTCACATCTGTTGTTATTGATGTTCCTGAAGAAGGCGAAGATGTTACATACAATGCAGGTGACCCCCTTACAACATACAACGCAACTGTAGCAGGTGCATATACAATTACCGTAAATCTTCCTGAAACCACAGTTACATATAAATTTAACCTTGTATTACAAGATATAACAGCTACGCTTGCTTTCGAAGCTCTTGCAGATACAGTATATTATGCAGGTGAGTCATTCACAATCCCTGTTACACTTGAGGGTCTTGCTGGAGCAGAGGCAGCTATGATTACATTTAATGTAGACTATGATGCAGACAAGTTTGACCTTGAAGCAACTGTAAATGAAGAGGTTGTTACAACAGGCCAGCAAGTATCTGTAACTGATGGTGCAGTATCTTTTGGTACAGAAAATGGAAATGTTGGTATCACTGGCGGTAACTTTGTAAACCTTAAATTTACAGTTAAACAGTCTGTAGCTTTGGGTGACGAGATTATCAAAATCAGTGATGCAGAAGGCAAAGAGGCTCAAGTTGCTCTTGTTACAACTGGTGTAGACCCGACCGAAACAGAAGTTGGTGTTACAGCTGCAACTCAAACAGTAAATATTGTTCTTGCAGACAATGCTGGTTACATTGCATCAGAAACTGGTAATGGTACTTATAGTGCAAGTGTTTGGGCAGCTGAATCTTATGTATATGCAATTACAGCTAATGCTGATCCTGCAGTTGAAATCAGATATATTAAATCAGCAGAAGCATTGGAAGAGTGTACTCAATCACAGTTTGAGGGTGCGACCGCGTTGGCAAATGGCGGAATCACAGTTGATGAAGCTACTGATTATTATATAGTTGTAAAGTGCGGAACTGGTTATTATCAGGTTATCAAGGCTCTCAAAAATGGAGAAACAGTGTTCTTTGATGCAGGCTCACCTGCAATTTCTAACCAGGCTACAGCTAATATGGATGAATGGGTAGGCAAAGGCGGAACCGCTACTATTGACTTGTCACAAGTAGTATATACTTCTTCTATCTGTGATATCAATAAATATGAATATTCATTAGGCGAAGATGTTTGGGTAGATTATACATCAACACCTGCTGAAATCGTAATTGCAGATTGCCAGGAAAACTATACATCAATGACAATCAAGATTACTGCAGAGAATGGAAAGACAGCAACAGCTACCATCACTCTTATGATAGATGCAACTGCTCCTTCGATTGCACTTACAGATGGTGGTCAGGCAAATCATATTAAGACTATCAACATTGCAGTTACAAATAATGAAGCAGGAGCTTCTCCTATAGCTGCAATCGATGTGTACTACAATGCAACTGCACTGGGTGAGGAAACTCTTGATGCAATAAAAGAAATAGAAGACAAAACAAGCCTGGGAGCAGAGGCTACAAGCTATGCAGAGGCTGATGCAAGCGGTTTCTATTACTTCATCGTAGCAGATGCGGCTGGCAACGAAGGCTGGGGTGTATTTAATGTAACACTCGAGGTATTGGCTGCTGCAAGTGATATCAAGGTTGAGTCCGTAGATGGCAAAGGTAGCTATGAAACATTTAAGACACAGACCGAGATGACTACAATCGGAATTACTGATAAATTTGGTGCTGTTATAACATCTAATGGTACATTTACAAAGCTTACCATTACAACAGATGAGGCAGACGCTGGATATACAAATACATTCAAGCTTACTAAAGATGATGTAGAAGTTGTGGATGAAGGCGTATTTACAGGCACGAGAGCATTTGCTTATGATTCAACGGATGCTGGAAATGGTGCAGGTAAGTATATCCTTGCGGTTACAACTACAAACGATAATGATGCTGGTGATACTTTGACAGATGTTTACGAGTTTGATATAGTTGCACCTGCGAATATGATTTCTCCTGATGGTAACAACACATACAACTTGAGAGACTATGTTAAGGTTCAGCTCTTGCTCACTAACCAGAATAAGCTTACATTGCCTACAGCTGGCATTGGTTTCTATGGCGGTCTGTATGCGGGCGATATGGATGGCGACTTTACACTCACATCAGAAGATGCAAGTCAGCTTATCACATCTCGTCGTGCACTTGAAGAACAGGGTGCATACTACACACTGGATATTATGAACCAGAAAGCACCGGTAGCAGAATAAACCTAAAAAAATAATTGATTTGGTTTTAAAAGGTGCGGCGCACAGCGCTGCACCTTTTGACAATAAGGGAAAAAACGAATTAAAGTTTGATAACAAATGTAGGGGCGATTCACGAATCGCCCGCGGGACATTCGTGAATGTCCCCTACGATACGCTTTGCAAAAATAAACCCACTGCCGCGGGGCACGCGGCAAAAATAAATTGAAATTTTTTAATCAATTGCCGTCCCCTGTTCCGTCATGCCTACCGCGGCGGCAATGAAAAAATTCAACTCATTAATCGCGAAGCTAATCGAATTTGGCAACATTGCCGCAGGGGATGGCAAGGATTTGGGTACGGCACATTCTTCAAAGCCAAATTCGATTTTAGAAAACCCACTGCCGCGGGGTAAGCGGCAAAAAATTAAAGCATCAAAGGAGAATTTACAATGAAGAATAACAAAAAAATATTAAAGCGAATTGCCTCAATTCTTGTGATTTGCTTGACATTGACAGCTTTTGGCGTGCTTAATCCTATTGCTTTTGCAAAGACGGAGATACCGATTGCATTTGATGTTCAGCTTGCAGACGGATACAAAAATGTAGTTCATGCGGGTGACAAAATCGTTGTAGATTTCGGCTTTGATTTTGATGATATATCAGAAGCAGAAGGAATAACTGTTTTTAACTGCAAGCTTAAGTTCGATAAAGAAGTTTTAGAAATTATTGACCCCGAAACTTTTTCTGCAATAGAGGTGGGAGAAGGCGGCAGACCGACATCGGGAAATTTTTATAAAATTGTAAGTCCTGATGTAGCAGACGAGAGTGAGGTCTCTGTTGTGCTTACCACCGATGCAGATAGCTATAATATATTCTATGGTTCGAGAGATGCCGAAGGTGATCTTTATTCTTCGGGTGCATTTGCACAGTTTGCTTTCAGAACAAAAAAGGATTTTGCAATTACGAATTCAATCTCTGCAACAATCAAGGTTATAGACCCTGATATCGCAGTTGCAAATGGTGACTATACTGTTGCCGAAACAGGTGCATCACTTGGCGTAAGCGTTGTTCCGCCATTTGATTTTAGCGCCTTTGGAGACCAAAAGCAGAATGTTGCTTTGGAATTGAGAAACCGTCATTATATTGACAATATTTCAGAGGGTTCTCTTATAGCTTCTGTCTTGGATGCAGAAGGAAATGTTATAGAAGAAAAACCAACTGAAAACACATCGAGATTTTATAATATTGAATTTGATTTTAATGAGAATTTATACGCACCCGGAAACTATACATTCAAGCTTTCTTATCTTGATTATGCGATAACTCACAGTTTTACCATCAAAGAAAAAACTGTAGTAGAAACCCCGCCGTCACAGGACGAGCCGACTGACCCGGATACCGGTGACGATAATTCCGGTAATGATAACACGGGCAACGACAATACAGGTGATGATAACACAGGCGATAACGATACGGGCGATGATAACACGGGTAATGAAAATACCGATAATGACAAGGGCGGTACAACAACTCGTCCCGGCGGTATTCCTGTTGATACAAACAAGCCTGAAGCGGACAAGCCTGTAAATGTTACTTATCCAAGTGATATTTCTGGACATTGGGCAGAGGCAAATGTCAAGTATGTTTATGACAACGGTCTTATGAACGGATACGAGGACGGAACCTTTGGTTCTGAAAAGAACATTACCCGTGCAGAATTTGCAACCGTTATTTCAAGACTCCTCGGTCTTGTTGAAAACCCTGAGAGAGGGGCGAGCTTTGCCGACTGCGGCGACCACTGGGCAAAGGGATACATTGGTGCACTTGCGTCACTCGGTATTGTCGGCGGTGTAAACGATACGGATTTTGCACCCGAACAGAACATAACGCGTGAGCAGATTGCCGTTATCCTTTCCCGTGCACTCAAGCTTGAAGAACCTATTGATTCAATGGCTGTGTTTGTTGATGATGATAGCATTTCGGATTGGGCATACAGCGATGTTTATAAGGTTTTGAATGCCGGATATATGAAGGGCGACGAAACAGGAAGCTTTAATCCCTTGGCAAGTGCGACCCGTGCAGAGGTTGCGACCGTTATTTACAGGCTGCACTCGCAAATGTAGTTGATTTTTAAAAGAGAGATATCTTTTGCGATATCTCTCTTTTTTGATGAAATAAATTAAAATTTTGTATTTATTGCAAAGCGTTACTTTAAATTTATTGCCCAAAGCCCATAGTTCCGCCTGCCAAGCCTCGGCGGGCAATGTAGCAACGCTTTGCGATTTGTACGGCGGCAATAAAAAATTCAATTCATTCACCTGCGGATAAGCAGACAAATTCAATTTGAGTTGCGTATCACAGTGTAGGGGCGATTCACGAATCGCCCGCAAAAAATGAATTAAAATTCTCATTGCGGTAGGGCTTGGCTACCGTATGGGCAAAGGGCAATAAATTCCAAAATTTTAATTCGTTTTGCCGTTATTTTGCAAAAAAAGGCTTGCTTTTTATTTGATTATAGTATAAAATAAAGAGAGACTTATTTTATGCAAAAGTTAAGGAGGTTTTCACCGATGATAAGTGCAGGTGATTTTAGAAACGGACTCACATTTGAATTTGAAGGCAATGTTTATCAGGTTGTTGAGTTCCAGCATGTTAAACCAGGCAAAGGTGCCGCTTTTGTCAGAACAAAAATGAAAAATGTTATGACCGGCGGTGTTGTAGAGCGTACATTTAACCCAACCGAGAAGGTTGAACCCGCTCGTATAGAAAGAAAGGAAATGGAGTATCTCTACGAGGATAGCGGTCTTTACTATTTTATGGACCAGGAAACCTATGAGCAGACCCCTCTTTCAGAGGAGCAGCTTGGAGATGCACTTAAATTCGTTATGGAAAATATGACGGTTAAAATTCTTTCGTATAAAGGAAATGTTTTCGCAGTTGAGCCGCCTACATTTGTTGAGCTTAAGGTTACCGAGACCGAACCCGGTGTTAAGGGTAACACAGCTACAAATGTTACAAAGCCTGCAACTGTTGAAAGCGGTGCAACGATTACTGTTCCTATGTTTGTAAACGAGGGTGATGTTATTCGTATCGACACCCGTACGGGAGAATATATGGAGAGAGTTTAATCAACTCC
>JAZNHF010000029.1:0-5193 GCA_045576835.1 Clostridia bacterium | reverse complement strand
TCGTGATAACTTAAATGGTGTTCTCGCATATCCATTATAACAGATATTTTAAATTCTGGCGAGTATCTTTTATTTTTTCCTCCTGCTTTTCTCATAAAAATATGCACCTCCAAAAGTGTCTAACTTTTGGGGTGCATATCATTGGGAGGCGTTTTCTATTTGTTATTTTTGAAAAAATCTTCAATAATACTGATGACTATGTTGTTAAAGCTTGTTTCGTGTTTCTTCGCGAGTTCATTGAGCTTTTCGGCTAATTCATCCGTTATATATAATGTTTTATATCCCGCTTTTACCTTTTCCTTTGTTGTTTTTGGCGTAAAACTCATTTTTTAATCACCCTTAAATAACATTCTGTAACTATTATAAACTAAAATACATTTTAACAATACAACAGAAATTTCTGTTGTATTTTCGAGGTGATTGTGATATGATAATATTGAAGGGGAATAGTATTATGGATATAAAGCTTGAGCTGTTTGCAGAGGTTGTTTCGGATGCAATAAATTCGGCTATAAGGTACATTCATATTGACACGGATGACTTGATAAACTCGGTTGGGCTTGCCGCACTGAATGAAATCAGATGTATTATACAAGATGATGAGATTGAAGATGATTTTTTAGTGGTTGAAGAAATTGTTCGGGTTTTCGAAAAATATAATTTAGATGCAGGGGGGCGTCACGATTTTTAACCCAAAAAACAAGTCACATCAGTGGCTTGTTTTTTGGTTTGGAATTTTCCGAGTGCTGGCGGAGGTGAGTGGGGAACGATACTTATTGCCTCGCATATAAGCGGGAATATGCATCTTGTGCTTTAAAATGAATTTGTATCCCATTATTGCAGAAAAAACTCTTGAAATGCCAAATAACATAGATTATACTTATATTATGCGATAAAAATTACGAAAATATATTTGCTTCCAAAAATTTGTAAACAAATTTTAACACAATATATTGTGTTTCCTATTGACAAACTAAACAAGATATGCTATATTTGGTTTACAATCGTTTTTGGAAGGGAGGTATTATATGAATCTGGCGGGACTGCAGAAGCTGACTTTGCTGGATTACCCGGGCGTTGTAGCCTGTATTGTATTTACACAGGGGTGTAATTTAAGATGTCCGTTTTGTCATAATGCCTCGCTTACAGAAAAATCTGCCGAAAACAGCTTGAGTGAAGAAGAGGTTTTTGATTTTCTGAAAAGTCGGAGAGGGGTTTTAGAAGGTGTAGTTGTAACGGGTGGAGAGCCTCTTATAAATTCGGATATTGCTGACTTTCTTAAGAAGATAAAAGAGCTTGGATATCTTATAAAGCTTGACACAAACGGTACAAACCCAAAGCTTCTTTCAAAGCTTATAGAGGATAAGCTTATAGACTATGTGGCGATGGATATTAAAAATTCCCCGCAGGAGTACAGGTATGCGACGGGTGTTGACGGGTTTGTTGAAAATATAACCCAATCAAAAGAGCTACTTAAGACAGACATAATTGATTATGAATTCCGCACAACGGTTGTTCGCGGAATTCACACAAGGGAGAGCCTGCTTGAACTGGCAAAGTGGATTGCAGGTGCGAAGAGATATTTTCTTCAATCATACAAAAATTCGGGTGACATATTATGCTCGAGCGGACTTTCCTCATTTGATGAGGATGAGTTGCAAAAAATTTCAGATGAAATTGCTCTGATTGTAAAATCAGTTGCCTTAAGAAAAAATTAAAATATGAGAGGTGTTTGAAATGTATAAAATTATTAAAAGAGATGGTCAGATAACTGACTTTGATATCAGCAAGATTGCAAACGCAATGAAAAAAGCGTTTGAGGCGACAAATACAGATTATACCGATAACATTATAGACTTTCTTGCACTTAAAGTTACGGCGGATTTTCTTCCTAAAATTAAAGACGGACATATTGCAGTCGAGGATATTCAGGACAGCGTTGAGTCGGTTTTAATTCAGGGCGGTTACGACGGCGTTGCTAAAGCATATATTCTTTACAGAAAGCAGAGAGAGAAGCTTCGTAATCTTAAAAATACATACCTTGACTATAAAGAGACGGTTAATAACTATGTAAATGTTCTTGACTGGCGTGTTAAGGAAAATTCTACCGTTACATATTCAGTCGGCGGACTTATTCTTTCAAACTCGGGTGCAATTACTGCCAATTATTGGCTCTCGGAGGTCTATGATTCCGAAATCGGTGATGCCCACAGAAACTGTGACATTCACATTCACGATTTATCGATGCTTACTGGCTATTGTGCAGGATGGAGTCTTAAACAGCTTATAAAAGAGGGTCTCGGCGGTGTGTCGGGCAAGATTACATCTTCGCCTGCAAGCCACCTTTCCACCCTTTGCAACCAGATGGTAAACTTCCTCGGTATTATGCAGAACGAGTGGGCAGGGGCACAGGCTTTCTCATCGTTTGACACATATCTTGCACCTTTTGTAAAGGTTGACAACCTCTCATACAAAGAGGTTAAGCAGGCTATACAGTCGTTTGTATACGGCGTAAACACCCCGTCAAGATGGGGTACGCAGGCACCCTTCTCGAACATCACGCTTGACTGGACTGTTCCAAACGATTTAAAAGACCTTCCCGCGATTGTTGGCGGAAAGGAAATGGACTTTACCTATGGCGATTGTGTTGAGGAAATGAGACTTGTAAACAAGGCGTTTATCGAGATTATGATAGAGGGCGACGCTAACGGCAGAGGTTTCCAATATCCTATTCCGACCTACTCAATCACAAGCGACTTTGATTGGTCAGAGACGGAGAATAACAAGCTCTTGTTTGAAATGACTGCAAAGTATGGCACGCCGTATTTCTCAAACTATATCAACAGCGATATGGAGCCGAGCGATGTAAGAAGTATGTGCTGCCGTCTGCGTCTTGACTTGAGAGAGCTTCGCAAAAAGTCAGGCGGCTTCTTCGGGAGCGGTGAGAGTACGGGTTCTGTCGGCGTTGTAACAATCAATATGCCGAGAATTGCATATCTTGCAAAGGATGAACAGGACTTTTATGCTCGCCTTGATAAGATGATGGATATCGCTGCTCGTTCGCTTAAGATTAAGAGAACGGTTATAACCAAGCTTTTAGACGAGGGCCTCTATCCTTATACCAAGAGATACCTCGGTACATTTAACAACCACTTCTCTACAATCGGTCTTGTTGGTATGAACGAAGCGGGGCTTAACGCAAAATGGATAGGTAAGGATATGACGGACCCTGCTTGTCAGGAGTTTACAAAAGAGGTTCTCAACCATATGCGTGAGCGTCTCTCTGACTATCAGGAAGAGTATGGCGACCTCTACAACCTCGAGGCAACTCCTGCAGAGTCTACATCTTACAGACTTGCAAAGCACGATGTTGAGCAGTTCCCCGACATTATTACGGCATCGGAGAAATCAAATGTTCCGTACTATACCAACAGCAGTCATCTTCCCGTTGGTTACACTGATGATATTTTCTCAGCCCTTGATATTCAAGACGAGCTTCAGACGCTTTATACCTCGGGCACTGTATTCCATGCCTTCCTTGGTGAGAAGCTTCCTGATTGGAAATCTGCATCAAAGCTTGTCCGCAAAATTGCAGAAAATTACAAGCTTCCTTATTATACAATGTCTCCGACCTATTCTGTATGTAAAAACCACGGCTACATCACGGGTGAGCATTTTACATGCCCTGAGTGCGGTGAGGATACAGAGGTTTACAGCAGAATTACGGGCTACTATCGTCCTGTAAGAAACTGGAATGCGGGCAAGAGCCAGGAATATAAAGAAAGAAAAGAATACAAGATTACAGAGGATGTTCTCGCACCGAGCAACAAGCTTGTAGAGAACAAGGCTTGCCAGAGCACAAAGGAAGAAACGGGCGTGCTTTCAGACGGTAGTTATTTGTTTGCATCACCTACCTGTCCTAACTGTAAGATTGCGTATTCTATGCTCGACGGTGCAGGCTATGACTATCAAAAGATTATGGCAACCGATAATGCAGAGCTTACAAATGCCCTTGGAATAAAGCAAGCACCCACACTCGTTGTTGTATCTGATGGTACAGTTGAAAAGTATGCGGGCGTAGGTATGATAAAAAAGGCATTGGAAATGTAGGTGCAAAAAAATGTATGACATTATAGTAATCGGCGGAGGCCCTGCGGGGCTTACCGCAGGGATATACGCAAGAAGAGCCAACAAATCAGTGCTTGTTATCGAGAAATCGGTTTATGGCGGACAGATTACCTTCTCGCCAAAGGTTGAGAATATTCCGGGATTTTCCAGCGTGACGGGCAACGAGTTTGCCGAAAAATTGGTTGAGCAAGCAATAGCCCAGGGTGTAGAGTTTGAATATTCCGAGGCTCTTGAAATCAAAGACGGCGAGACAAAAACCGTTGTAACCGAGGGTGATACCTTTGAAGCAAAGGCAATAATAATTGCAACAGGAGCAAAGCATCGCAGACTTGGTCTTGAAAACGAGGAGAGGTTTATCGGTGACGGCATATCCTTCTGTGCAGTTTGTGACGGTGCATTCTTCTCGGGAGGCAGAGTTGCAGTAATTGGCGGCGGAAATTCCGCTCTGCAAGAGGCACTTCAGCTCTCACAGCTTGCAAAGACAGTGTATGTGGTTCAGAATCTTGGATATCTGACGGGTGAGGCAAGTCTTGCCGAACAAGTAGAGAGCAAGGATAACATTGAGGTAATTTTAAACACCACGGTTGAAACCATTCTCGGTGATGAAAAATTCGAGGGGATACAAGTTAAAAACGCTCTTGACGGCACGACGAGTGAGCTTTTAATTGACGGAATGTTTGTTGCAATCGGCCTTGTACCGCAAAACGAATATTTTGAAAATGTCTTGAATCTTGATGAGCATGGCTATGTGGATTGTGACGAGGGCTGTATAGCGGGAAAAGATGGAATTTTTGTTGCGGGTGATTGCAGACAGAAAACTGTCAGACAGGTGACAACAGCTACGGCAGACGGGGCGGTTTCTGCACTATCTGCATGCAAATATCTAGACTCCTTAAAATAATTTAAAAAGAAAGGGCGGTCTTTTGATATGCACCCCAAAAGTTAGACACTTTTGGAGGTGCATATTTTTATGAGAAAAGCAGGAGGAAAAAATAAAAGATACTCGCCAGAATTTAAAATATCTGTTATAATGGATATGCGAGAACACCATTTAAGTTATCACGA
>JAZNHF010000028.1:0-3757 GCA_045576835.1 Clostridia bacterium | reverse complement strand
TATCCACTTCTATAACCACCAACGAATTCAACTTAAAACAAAACTGACACCGCTTGAAAAACGATGTCAGTATGTTGCTTAAAATTTAATTTTATTTACCATATGGTCTGTTTTTGTGCTGTCTGCACAAACTGGTGCAGTTCACAAAGACTGCCTGCTGTTTGTGTAAGTTTGGATTTGCAAATTTGTTTTACCAATGCAGTGAGATTGTCATTATGAATTAAAAATTTTTAATTTAATATCGAAACCAACCCAATCCCGGAGTAAGAATTTCAACAATAAACAAGACAACCAGGGCAAAGGCACATATGCAAGTTGCTATCCTGAACCAACGCTTGTCGAGCATTATGGTAGCAATATGGTCTTTTTTATCCGCAAGGCGCACTTCGTAATGCTCTTTAGTGTCGATAATTCTTTGTTCATAATATTCTTTTAATTCTGCTATTCTTTGTTCGTATGATTCTTTGAGAGAAATTATGGAATTTGCCTCAACATCTTCACTTTTTACTGCAGAATAAATAGCATCTAAAGAACCACCCATAGCCTTTACGATTGCTGAAACGGTTTCGAACCGTGGGTCCTCAGTCTTCCCTGAAAAAATATTTTTGACAGTAGCTTCAGGGATGCCGCTTAAATTTGATATTGTTTCAAATGTGAAATTTCCCTGTGTTTTCAGTGTGTTCAGATAAGTGGGTAGCATTTTTGACTCCTTAAAGTATCATATTTTTTATCATTTTTAGCCAAGTTTTAAAAATATTGCACTCTTAAATTTCAAATTTGCATCTGTATTTTTTGGCAACTTTCGTTTAACATCAAATTATCACCAAAGCGAAAGGATGTATAAAAATGCAAAAGAAGCAATAACAAAATAGTATCATCAAGAAGACAAAAAGTCAACAAAAATTTACAAAATTAACAGGAGAAAAAAATGAATATTATTGAAACAAATTTAAAATTCAAACAAAAACTTTCAAACCTCAGTCAGACAAATTACATAATATTGCACCACCGTGCAGGTAACGGCGATGTGACAAGCATACATACTCAACACATAAGTCAGGATTATGCAGGAATAGGATATCACTATTATATCAGAAAAGACGGAAGTATATATGCCGGAAGACCTGTTGGAACAATAGGGGCACATTGCCTTAATTACAATAACAAATCTGTAGGAATCTGTTTTGAAGGAAATTTTCAAACCGAGAAAATGTGCGAAGTTCAGAAAAAGGCAGGTGCAGACATTGTAAAGTATTTAAAAAGTATATACAAATCTGCTGTTGTGACACTCCATAAGGAGATGAATGCGACAACATGTCCCGGAAAAAACTTCCCTTATAATGATATAATCTGTGAGAAAGACCCTAAACAAGAACTAATCTCCGCAAATAATATTATTTGGGAGCTTATGAACGGAAAGCACAAAGTAGAAATCAACGATGTTAATATGGCTGTGAAGTGTTTGGAAGATGCAAAACAACAGAATAATTCACTATACTGGATTTTATATAAAATAGTAAACAAGGAGAGATAAAAATGAAAAAACTATTAAAAAACGCTCCATTATGGGGAGCCGTATTAACTCTTACCTATTTAATTATTAAAAACTGGATTGGTATAGAAGTACCTGGATGGAACGATATTTATGAACAGATTGAAACTATTTTATCTATTGTTTGTATGAGTAACTGATATTACCAACGACATACCCCCCCATTCGAGCACCTCTCAAAATTTTAATACAAAGAGAGCAAGACTGAAACAAGAAAAATCCTGAAAGCCAGCATTTAAGCGGTTTTCAGGATTTTCAACTTTTGGATTTATATACAGATGTTTCCGAAAGATTACACAATTTGTCAAATTGCCGAAAGGTGCACAGTTACACCACTTCAATATAAAAAGTTTCTATGTTACTCTCTCTGTATGTACGGTTGATTTTGAGATACCAAATTTTTTTGCGGCATCTCTGACGGTGCATTTGTGCTCAATTATATAATTGGCAAGTTCTATTGTTCGCTCTTCAATGTAACATCTCATAGGTCTGTTACGCCTCCTACATATCATATGCTAATATATATGCGGGAGGGGTTTAATGTATTACGAAAACAGCAATGAAATTTTAATAGAGATTGGAAATGAATAAGCTTATAAAATGAAAAAAGGCTTGACAAAAATTGAAAAGAATGTTAAATGTTATAATAGTATATTTTATAAATAAGAGAGGGGTTGTATTAATAAATGAAAACTAAAAACCAGGCTATCGGGTATTTGCCCGACGAGAGACCAACCTTCTGGAAGCTTTTGCTTTATGCAATTCAGCAGGTTATTGTTATGTTTCCCGCAACTGTTACAGTTGCCTTGATTACGGGATTTCAGGTCTCAACAACAATCTTTGCAAGCGGTCTTGCAACAATATGCTTTATCCTTATAACGGGTCGCAAAATTCCGCTTTACTATGGTTCAAGCTTTGCTTATCTTACGGCTATTGCAGGTCTCGTAACGAGTAGTGCAATTCTGGACAAGCTCTCCCCAGGTGCTGCGGCACAGGTTCAGGCGTGGCAGGCAGGACAGAGTGCTACACTTCCTAAAGAGGCTATTCAGTATGCACAGTTTGGTATAGTAATGTCGGGCTTTATTTCTATTGCGGCGGGTCTTATTATTAAGTTCTGCGGGGCAGAGGCAGTTGAAAAGGTATTGCCTCCCTCAATTACAGGTCCTATCGCAATGGTAATCGGTCTTACTCTTGCGGGTAACGCACTCGGTGATGCATATACACCATCTGCTACATTTACGGGTGATTCGGGCCTTGTCTGGCTGGTTTCTCTTGCAACGCTTCTTTCGACAATAATTTTTGCAAGATACTTAAAGGGATTCCTGGGTCAGCTTCCGCTTCTTCTTGGTGCTGGCGTTGGGTGTCTGACGGCAGGGATTATCTACTGGTGCGGAGGAAGTGCTCCTGAAGCTAATCTGTTTGATGCTATGACGGTTGAGAGTATCGTATCTGCATCTGCATGGAAGCTCGGCGACGGTGGATTTTTTGCATTGCCTGCCTTCTCGCTTCCCAAAGTTTCAATCGAGGCACTTGTTGCAATTATGCCGGTTGCTCTTGCGACCATTCCTGAATCAACTGCACATATGTACCAGCTCGATATTTATGTAAACAATGTTGCAAAGGCAAAGGGCAAGGGTAAGTACGACCTTATTGGCAAGCTTGACAGAAACCTTATCGGTGACGGTATTGGTGATATGATTACAGGTTTAATCGGCGGACCCGCAGGTACAAACTATGGCGAGAATATCAGTACAATGGCAATTACAAAGGTATTCTCTGTACCCGTTTTGATTGCAGCGGCTATTATCGCTATGATTGTATCCTGCTTTACACCTCTCGTTCAAGGAATTTATGCTATTCCTACTGCGGTTATCGGCGGACTTGAGATTTATCTCTTTGGTGCTATTGCCGCACAGGGTATTGCAATTATGATAGACAAAAAGGTTGATATGTTCTCATCGAAGAACATTGCAGTAATTGCATCGATTATGATAATCGGTATCGGAGGTAACTACGCATTCGGCGGTAACATTCCTTTCTTCGGATTGGAGGTCCCCTGTATTGCAGGTGCCGCTATATTCGGAATTTTACTTAACCTTCTTCTCAGCATAGGCGAGAAAAAGCAGACAGAGACCGAGGAATAAATAGAAATTAAAACAGGAGGACAAAATGAACAAGTCCAGTAAAAAAGGACAATAGAAAAAA